>JAWLDF010000024.1:0-46326 GCA_041686735.1 Bacilli bacterium | reverse complement strand
AGAAGAACTGGCTCGCAATTATCCAGATGATATTGAGGCCTATATGCGGGGAAAACGGAGTTTCATCGAAGAAATAGAAAGAAAAGCGGCGGAGTGGAGAAATGAACACGCGCAAGAAGAATAACCGGATTGCCACACCCGGTAATTCCATATACAATAGTTAGGTAGAACCCTGCATGGTCTGGTTCACAGAACAGTACGGACAGGGAGAAGGGAAGAAACGATGAAAATATCAGAATTATTTGGATGGGTCAAAGCCCTACTTACAGCGCTTATACTGGCCCTGCTCATCAGTATGTTTGTTCTGCAAACATATGAAGTGCGGGGAGAATCGATGCTCCCAACTCTGCATGATCGTGACTTCACGGTGGTATTAAAATTGGGTAATTCATACGACTATGGGGATATTGTCGTCATTGACAGCCGTGTCAACCGTTCTCGTACCGTCATCGACGATCTGCTGGAAAATGGGATGATTGCCCGTATTACCGGGGGGACGGACCATCATCTTTGGATTAAAAGGGTGATCGGTAAACCGAATGATCAACTGGAATTCAGGGACAACAAACTGTATCGTAACGGAGAATTGCTCGATGAACCCTACATAAGGGAAGAAATGAGGGTGGAGAATCGGACGATTGTCGTTCCGGAAGGACATTATTTTGTGATGGGAGATAATCGGAACGAGAGTAACGACAGCCGTTATATAGGAAGCATTCCTGAGAAAAATGTTGTGGGTAAAGTGATTTTCTCAAAATAATAAGCAAGTATAAAAAATGCGGGGTGGAACCATGAGGAAAGCAGGGCAATCCCCGGTTATTCCACCCCGTGGAGGTTGGCGGTCAGTTTTGACCGGCAACCTTTTTTTGACTGGTCTCTTGCAACAACGATTCCATTTCGGAAGCGGGTTTGGGAGGGCTGAATAAAAATCCCTGAACCTCGTCACAAAACTGATCGCGCAGAAAGGAAAACTGTTCTTCGTTTTCGACTCCTTCGGCAATTACCCGCAATTTCAGGTTTTTGGCCATGGCTATGATGGACCGGGTGATGGTCTCATCGTCCTGGTCCACTTGAATGTCCCGCACAAAAGACTGATCAATTTTTAACTTATGAATGGGAAACTTCTTCAGGTAACTGAGTGATGAATAACCAGTTCCAAAATCATCAATCGCGATTTTGATGCCCAGGTCCTGCAATTGCTTTAATTTTTCTATGGCAAAATCTTCGTGGTGCATGGCGATGCTTTCTGTAATTTCCAATTCAAGAAACTCCGGATGAAGCTTTGTTTCTTCCAGGATATCGGTGATACGATCGATCAAATTGTGCTGTTGAAACTGGCGGGGAGATAGATTGACGGAAACATTGATGGGAGTCAGCCCCTGATCCTGCCATTCCTTCATCTGTTTACACGCCGTGTATAATACCCACTCACCGATCGGCACAATCAGGCCGGTTTCTTCCGCCAGAGGAATAAACTCTGACGGAGAGATCGATCCCAGTTCGGGATGATTCCAGCGAATCAGTGCTTCCGCCCCGATCATTTCACCGCTGGCAATATCCCATTGCGGCTGGTAGTAAACAGAAAATTCCCCATGGCTGAGTGCTTTATGTAATTCTTTTTCCAATAACATGTTGCGGTTGATGGCCTGATCCACATCTTCAGCATAAAATTTAAAGATATTCCCGTGCTCCTTGGCCCGGTACATCGCAGCATCCGCGTGTTTGATCAGACTTTCGATGTCCTCGCCGTTTTGGGGATAGAGACTGATGCCGATGCTTCCTGTAAGAAACACTTCATCCTCTTCCAGGAAAAAAGGCCGGGAAAGAGTATCAAGAATTTGTTGGGCTTTACGGGCCGTTTGCTCTTCATCCGAATCGGGCAGAATCACGGTGAACTCATCGCCTCCCTGGCGGGAAACGACATCCTGTTCTTCCAGTGCCGTCCTCAGACGTTGCGCCACATCTTTTAAAAGTTGATCACCGATTCCATGGCCAAGGGTGTCGTTGATCCATTTGAAACGGTCGAGATCAATGAAGAGTACGGCAAGATGGCCTTGTTTTTCTTTCGCCCGATTGAGTGCATCGGATAAGTGTTCGATGAACAGGCGCCGGTTGGGCAGACCGGTTAAAGCATCGTGATATGCCATGTGCCTGATCGTTTGCTGTGCTTTTTTGGCATCTGTGATATCCTTTCCGTGGAAAAGAACGGCAGGCTGGTGATTGTAGGTGATGGGTATGGTTTTCATTTCGACATCGATTGTTTTTCCGTCCATACGAAGGAATCGATATTCACCGGTCATCGGCTCGTTTGTACGTTCGGATTTGATCTCCATGGTTTGCTTTACTTTATCGTGATCGTCGGGGTGAATGAAACTTAAGATGGGCCGTCCGATCAATTCTTCCGGGTGGGCAGCTCCGATTAACCTTACTCCCGCATCATTCACATAGACAAATACACCGCTGCTGTATACGGCGATGGCTTCCGGTGAATTATCGACCAGACGGCGGTAACGTTCCTCGCTTTCCAGGTGCTTTCCCTGTAAATATTGCATTCTTTTCAAATAATATTGAATGAAAAAATATAATATCAGCGTGGAGATGATGAGGAATATCCAATCCATGAGGGTATGAATATTCACAGAAGGTTGACTTGTATCCGTTATGAGGGAATAGAATAATTTGTCGGATAAAAAATTCCAGATCAGCCCCAGAGTCAAATAAGCAAATGCGATTTTAGAGGCGATTTTTCGTCGCTCCAGCTTTTTTTCTGCCTGTAAATTCGGGCTGTTCATAAGCTGTCACACCCTTTTCATAAAATGAACAACCAAATTAAACCAATGCAAAGACAATTAAATCATAACAAATCCCCGCATGGTTCTACAATGATTTCGTTCGAATTTTTACAAAATGTTTGGTTGGACTTGTCAAAAAGATGCAACATTTTGCCGTTTGTTCCTATCTATATATTTGGACAAAGTGAAAGGAGAGATAGGTTTGAAGATTAAAAGATTGCGGGATTGTACACTGATTGAAGCGCTTGAAGCATGGAACACAGGATTTGAAGGATATTTTTTTGATATGACGATGGATATCGATCGTTTTACCTCCCGATTTGCACACGAGGGGCTGTCCCCCGATTTGTCCATTGTCGCTTTTGAAGGCGATAAACCGGTAGGGATCGTCGTCAGCGGCGTGCGTATGATCGGCGGTAAAAAGACGGCATGGAACGGTGGAACCGGAGTCGCGAAATCATTACGCGGACGTGGAATCGGAAAAATCCTTATTGAAGAAGCGCTCGAAATCTACCGGAATGAGGGAGTGGAAAGGGCCGTGCTGGAGGCCGTGAGTGAGAATAAAGCGGCGATTACGCTCTATGAAAAAAGTGGCTATCATATCAAAGAGCGATTGGCTTCACTGCATTATCCTTCTGCGGACCATCATGATCAGATCCCTTTTTCGGACAGGGAACACAATGTTGAAACGTATACATACAAATATGGTTTGGCCGGTGAAGCTGCCGCTCTCCCCATCTACTCTCCCTCCTACCCGTGGCAGAATCAATGGCAGAGTTTACAAAACGGAGGCAGTTTGTTAACGATACATAAGGATGATGACGGCACTCCCGAGGGTTATTTGTTATATAAATCGACATATGATGCGAAGGGTCAGATCAATGCGATCGTTTTATACCAGGGAGAAACGGGAGCAGTTGCGGAAGATGAAGGCCGGCAACGGCGTAACCTGTATAGCGGTCTCCATGCCATTTTTTCTAGAGGCGGTTCCGGAGTAAGACGTATGGCGATCAACGTTCCGCAATCCCGCAAATTGTTGATGCAATTGTTGCTCGATCAAGGCTTCGTCCCGTTTGTGGAACAGGTATCCATGGAGATGGATATGAGTTGATGAAAAAAAGGAGGAAGAAGGAGATCAACCGTGCAGTGCTCCCTCTTCCTCCAGTTTTTTTGTGATATACCCCTGTATCATCACCTTGCCGTAGATATAGGTTATGATGATCCCGGTGATGGGCAGAGCGAACAACTCAACAGGTGTATGGTCATGAAAAAAATGGGGGATCGTCACCATCATTGCCTGAATCATGGAAATGGCGAAACTGATGGATACAAAGGCCTGCTTTTGTTGATCCTCCGGCAGAGGATAGAGTTGAAAAGATACGCGCCGGTAAAACTCTCCCCAAAAAGCGCGCCACTGCATCCCGGAGATGACCAGAAACAACAGGTAGGCAAAGCCTTCTCCGTAAATGTCGGGGATCAAAAAAATCAGGATCATTCCAACCAGTGTCCATCTGATGAACATGCCGAACATGTAACCGCTGCGTGACCACAATTTAAACAACAGGTAATGATAGGCATAAGACTTGCGAAATGGTAAATATCCGGTCAGGGCAGGGATGATGCGGCGATGAACCGCTTTGTTCTGAAGTTGCGGGACATCGACGAAAAAATTTACTGTCCGATAGAAGCGACCGTCCAACTTTTCTTCCATGTGTAATAACTTTAACCAGTGAATCCCCGAGTGACGCATCGTTTTTGACACAAACAGAAGTGTTCGGATCACCAGAGAGATTGCGGCGATCAGGGACAACACCCGCAGGTTCCACTGCAGCAATCCGTAAATAAATAAAACATTCAGTATCCAGCGCATAAACCCTTGAATGATCCGTTCTCGCCGGTGATGCAGGCGCAGTTCATACCAGCGCGAGTATAAATTGAATACTTTCATCACGATGAGCAGCAGGACAAACACCGGGAAAGAAATGGCCTCCGCTGCCACCCGTCCCATGTAAAGAGGATTGACAATGATCGCAACTGCAAAAATTCCGGCACTCTGTACAACCACGTTATACATGAAGCTTCGCCGGAAAAAATTTTTCATTCTCAGTTCCAGTGGAGTGAGGTAACTGAGATCCGCCTCTTTTAAAAAGGTACGGAGATTTCCGACGGTGATCAAGATGGAAAACAGTATCGCCAGCATCAAGGGAATGGGTGCAGCTTCCGGCAGCCACTCCAAAAAACGGCGATAGTAGATGGCGCCCACGATCGATAAAAGGATGAGGGCAAAGAGAAAACCGCTGTTGCCGATCTTGCTGAAATAATGGATGACATCGCGGCTGAACGATTGGAAGCGACGATTCCACAGGGAAACAAGATCAAACGAGTTCATGGTTTGACCCTTCCTTCCACATATTGAATATAGATCTCGTCCAGGGTGGCGTCGCTTACCCCCGATTGCTCCCTCAGCTCATCCAGAGTCCCGTGGGCCACAATCCTCCCCTGATGCATGATAATGAAACGGTCGCAGTATCGTTCCGCAGTCGATAAAATATGTGTGGTCATCAGCACTCCAGATCCTTCGTTTTTCGCCTGCTCCAGTGATTGTAACAGGGAGCGGATTCCAAGCGGATCCAGTCCCATCAAGGGTTCATCAATAATATACAGCGGCGGGGCAACCATCAGGGCACTCATAATCATTAATTTTTGCCGCATTCCTTTGGAAAAATGCTCCGGAAAATGCTCCAGTTTATCTTCCATATTAAACACCTGCAGCAATTTGTGCATACGGCTGGTGAAAAGATCCTGATCCAGTCCGCGTGTCATAGCTGTTAATTCCAGATGCTCGCGCAGGGTAAGTTCCTGATAAAACAAGGGGGTTTCGGGAATAAAGGCAAACTGACTGCGATAGCTTTCCGGGTGATCAATCGCGTTGTAACCATGGATTGTAATGGAACCGCTCACGGGTTGTATCAGACCGAGGATGTGTTTGATGGTCGTGCTTTTCCCGGCACCGTTTAAGCCGATGAGGGCGACGATTTCACCCGGATTCACTTCAAAATAAATATCCTTAATGATCGGATGACGGCGGTCATATCCCCCGCTCACCTGATGCACCTGCAACAATTTTTTCATAAAAATTCCCTCTTTGTCCGATTTCAGTCACGCTCATTATAACATGGACGGTTGTTTGTCCACAAAAAAAAGAAAGCCGTTTTTTGTCGACATAAAAAAGTTGAAATTATATTGAACATTTGTTATAAAAAACATATAAATTGATTGAACGGACAGATTTTTCAGAGGAGGGGTGATGCATGGAAGGGAATGTATCTTTACCAGTTATATATAGCAAAATAAGACCTCCCATGATTCATCATCATGTGCTCAAACGTCCCCGACTATTGGAAAAAATGAATCAGACCTTCTCTGCCAAAGTGACTGTGGTTACCGCCGCAGCCGGGTATGGCAAAACCACGCTCGTCAGTGAGTGGGTTCAACAACCCGGTATTACTGTAAGCTGGATTTCGCTCGATGAAGGAGATCATTCGATCCAGATGTTCTGGTCTCAAATCATTCATGCGCTGTCACAGCATCAAGATAAGGTCGGAGAAAAATCCCGTTCCCTGCTGATGACCCCGATCAAGCCTGCGATCGAAGAAATTATCTCCGTGCTGATTAATGAACTCTCTTATATTCCGGATAAGATGGTTCTGGTCCTCGATGATTATCAGTTTATAAGAAAAAATGAGATTCACGAATCCCTTCAGTTTTTTATCCGTCATCTTCCCGCTCACATTCATCTTTGTTTAATCAGTCGTAACGAAATTCCGTTTTCACTGGCGAAAATGAGAGTGACCGGGCAATTAATTGAGATTACGGCAACGGATCTTGCTTTAACAAAAGAAGAGACTGCTCAATTTTTGTCGGAAAATTTGAGTGAACCTGTAGCTGAAAGATGTCTTGATTATATTTACAATGTGACGGAGGGATGGTTTACCGGTGTTCAACTGGCGGCAATGACATTACAGGAGAGAGATTCTCATAACAGGATTTATTCCCTCGATAACTTGATCTCCGGTGCTAAATCTATCGTGTCGGCCTATTTGATGGAAGAGGTTTTTTTGCATCTTCCGGAGGAGATACAGTCATTCTTGTTACATACGTCCATTCTTGAACAAAAGAACGAGTCTCTCTGTGAAGCAATAACCGGATTTGATCATGTATCCTACTGTATCGACTGGTTGCAACAAAATAACCTGTTTATCGTTTCTCTCGATAATGAACGGAGCTGGTTCCGTTATCATCCATTGTTTTCTGAATTTTTGCGCCATTATCTGACAAAAAGTTACCCGCGAGACTATATTGATCAACTCCACCGTAAGGCGAGTCAGTGGTATGAACAAAACAAAGTGGGAATGAAAGCGATTGAGCATGCCGTTCTCGCAGGGGATTACAGCAGAGCTGTCGCTCAAATCGTAAAGTTTAGTATTCAATTATTAAGGGAAGGTCAGTATCCGTCCTTAATCAAATGGATTGAACAGATTCCTGAAAAATGGATACAAACCCCCGAAGTTCTTATTATTTATGGATGGACTCTGGCTTTGAATGATGATTTCGACGGGGCTCTGAGGATCCTCGAGTTGCTTGAGAGTAAGATCAATGAATGTGATGATATTTTTAATGAAAAAATTGCGCAGGAAATATCGGTTATTCGCAGTTTCATCATGTTTAAGAGAAAAGATTATGTCAATGATGAACAGGGGCTCGATTTATTTAAAAATCTGACCAATTCAACCTATTTGTTATTCCAATCGCCGATTGAATTTAATCCCGGTGAGGCCTCATACCTGCGCGGTTTTCTTGGCATATGCGGGAGAATAAAGATTGCAGGTACGTTTTATGATAACTATATAAAATTTATCCATGATAGTGGGCGGTCTGAGGTTGAGATCAGCGGTCATTATTACATGGTGCGCGGGGAAATTGCTTACGAGCGAAATGATTTTCTGTCGGCTCTTGAACACGTAAAAAAGGCGATGAATGTTGCGGAGAAAACCGGCAATCAGGGCCTGTTAATCCCGGCCTGTATTCTTTCTTCCCGATTGAGCTGGATATCGGGATGCCGGGAAGCGGCGGTAAACATGTTGCAGCGGGTGAAAAACAGTCTCGACGGAGAGAATGAACGAAGGTGGGGTAAATTACTGGATGCGGCCCTGATTCGTTACTATATCAATCTTCATGATCAAAGCCGTGTCAATCAATGGCTGAATCATTGTGAACTTGATGTGACGGACGATTTTAATACTTTTCAAGAATATGAATATGTCACACTGGCAAGGGCGTTGATGTATCTCGACCGAACAGAAGAAGCAGCTTTTCTGCTGGAACGTCTTTTGTTGGAAGCGGACAATGAACATAGATACGGTACAATGATTGAAATTCTGAATCTGCAGGCGATTAACCTCATGGATGCAGGCCGGAAGGGACGGGCTGTGGAAAAATTGTCTCAGTCTCTCATCATGGGGAAGGCGGAAGGATACTTACGTATATTTATTGATGAGGGAGAAAAAATGCAACAGTTGCTGGACCTGCTGGCAGCGTGGACGGATCAAGGTCATTATCCGTCGGAGTTAAAAGATTATGTGGAAAACCTCCTCTCTCTTTTTGATGATAAAGTCGATGAAAGGAAAGACAGGGCGGGTGGAAAAGAGAATACCTTGTTAACGAAAAGAGAGTTTGAGGTTTTGCAACTGGTTGCGGGGGGGTTAACCAATCAGCAAATTGCCGATCATCTTTATTTGTCTCTGGGAACTGTCAAGATTCACCTGAATCGGGTCTATGGAAAATTAAATGTGAGCAATCGCGTTCAGGCCATTGCTGAGGCGAAAAAGAGGAACATGGTAGAGTAGACGAAGATCAAACACTGGTTACAGTATGCTTATCATATAAATCGGAAATATGATTTGCAGGGGAGAAATTGTGAAAATACCGATCGATACGGGCGCTTGTAGCGTCCATTTTTTTATGTGTTAGAAATATAACCCCTTTATATAACTTTAGTTAGATGTGGCGGATTGCAGTCTGAAATAAAATGGTTTTTGTAGCAAAAATCCATAAAGGAGGATTGTGATGGAGAAACGCAGGAATAAGCGGTTGAGAGGGTCAGCGTTCATCCTGTTGACTTTGATGGTTGTATTTCAGTCGGTTGTCTGGTTGCCTGGACCGGTTGAGGCTGCCACGACCGAGCAGTATGAGTTTGTGTCTCAGATTCCGGAGCGTACCTATTATTTTGGCTCGATTATGGATGTCGAGATTGATCAGGACGGAAATGTGTACGTTCTAGAATATCCTAATGAAATTAAGAAATATGATTCGGACGGCAATTTGCTTACAAAAGTAAGTTCAACAGATAACGGAAATATTGTATTTAACTATGTTGGGAGCATCGACCTTGATTCCCAGGGAAACATCTATCTGTCCTACGGTTTTTACCGAGTCATAAAAATGGATTCCGATTTCAATTATTTGGGAACGGTCATGAACATTCCGAATTACGATGGAGATGATATGCGCATTAGCGATATCGCTGTAGACGGTACCGACAACCTTTTTGTATTTTCAAGTTTTAATGAAAGACGTCTGTACAAAATTACAAATGGTTCAATCGATACAAACTGGGGTACAAATGGGTATGTCACCGACCCCGATTTTGAAACGAACTCAAGGATTGCTGTAGATAAACCGGGATTGGTCTATGTTGCTATTCGGTTGAAGATGAAGTACAACGTTTATGATTTTACCGGGACGCTGGATAAATCCGTGAGTACTCAGATTCCAGACAATCAGTTTCACTCCGCTGACGGGATCGACATTGATGATTTAGGAAATGTGTATATAACAGATTCCGGTGCAAATGTTATTCTAAAGTTCGATATGGACGGAAATCATGTCGCCACTTTTGGAGAAAGTGGAATGGGGGACGGTCAATTTGACGGACCGGATGAAATTTCAGTGACCGGTGGAAAGATGGTGGTCTTTGATAGTAATAATCAAAGAATCCAGCACTGGACTACCGATGGCACATTTCTATCCGTTTGGGGGTGGTATGGCAGCGGACCAGGTCAATTTTATTGGTTGAAAGGGATTACTATTGATGACCTGGGAAATGTTTACGTTGTTGACTATGAAAATCATCGTATTCAAAAATTTGATGCAGCCGGAAATTTTGTGAGAGAGCAGACAACGGGTACTCAAACAAATATACATGACATGGCAGTTGGAACATATGGTCAGAACACCCTTATTTTTGTTCCAGCTAAACTATATGTAAACAATCAAAATGAACAGCATCTATATGTATATAATTCGGAAGTTAATGAACTGAACGATTGGTTTCCTGCGGTTTCTCAATATAGTATACAAGGAATTGGTGTTGGGCCGGACGGGAAGGTATACATTACAGACAGAAGTGATCGATCTGTCAAAGTATTTGATGAAAACGGACAGTTGCTGATTTCGTGGATCGTGGATGACGGGTCGTTTTTAAATCCTCGTGATGTAGATGCAGACAGTAACGGTAATGTATATGTCACTTTTCCCGGTGATAGTCAAATTAGAAAATATAGTAGCACCGGTGATTTGTTGGATACTTGGACTAACATATCTTTACCATATTTTAATGATTATTTTGCGCCATATGCCATGGATGTTGATTCGGACAATAACGTATATGTAACCGATAATGAAAACAATGCTGTCCTGAAGTTTGATTCCGAAGGAAATTTGCTGGCGGAATGGAACCGGGGTGTGGAAGGGGAAAACGGTGTGTTCGACGGCCCGGAAGGGATTGCGGTTGCACCAAACGGATATGTTTATGTATCGGACACCGGAATGCACAGAATCCAGATTTTTCGGCGGGCAAATGCTGCACCGCCACCGCAGCCTCCTCAGTATGGTCCGACGGACCTGATGGATTTAACGGTCAGTTCGGGAACTCTCACTCCGGCGTTTGACAAAGATGTAACCGACTATACGGTTAATGTAGGGTCTTCGGTCGATCAGATATCAGTCACTGCGACTGTGTACGACCCGACGTCCACGATGACGGTGAGCGGTGATGTATACGGTACGGTGCAAAGCGGAGTTCCATTTAACGTTCCGCTTAATGTAGGCAGTAACATTATCAACATCACTGTCATGGAAGAAGAAGTGTTTGTTACGGCGGTTGATGAATATACCACGAGGAAACCCCTTTTATTAACGGCGGCAGCAGGTGCAAGTAAGACATACACCGTGGACATCCGGCGTGCAACACCGCCTGCAAGTGGCGGTTCCGGCAAGAAACGCGATCCTAAAATTGACCTCAGAGATGTGCTGCTGATTGAGACCGAAGAGGAACAAACCCATGTTGCTCTTGATACGGATCTGCTGGACAAATATCTGGAACAGGAAGACAGTCTGAAAGAATTCCCCGTTGAACCGGAGACCGATTCACGGGTGCTGATCGTGGAACTGACGGAGGAAGATATCGACCTGTTCCTCGAACATGATGATGACATGATCCTGCATGCGGAGTCTCCTTACGGTTCATATGATTTGCCGCTGGGAGAGCTTGACCTGGAGGCGATCAAAGAACAACTGGGACAGGAAGGGGAAGAACTGACGTTCCGCATCATCATCGAAGCATTGTCGGATGATGCGCAGGCGAACGTAAGAGTGAAATTAGGTGAACACGGGCTGACCCTGATAAACGGTGTCGTCGGATTCGAGGTACAGGCGCTGCAGGGAGATGTTACGATCACCATCGAATCTTTCGGATCAGTTTATGTTAACCGCACGATTCCGCTGCTCAACGAGTATATCGATCCTGACCGGACCACCGGTGTCATGGTGGATCCGGAGACGGGAAGCTATCGGTTTGTGCCGACGATTTTTGAGGAGACTGAAGAGGGATGGACGGCAATTCTCAAAAGAGAGGGTAACAGCTTCTATACCATCGTCACCTACGACAAAACATTCGATGATATTCAGGGGCATCCGGCACAGGATGACATTGAACTGCTGGCATCCAAATTGATCGTGTTCGGAATGGATGAGAGAAGCTTTGTACCGGAAGCATCCCTTACCCGGGCGCAATACGCAGCGCTGCTGGTTCGTGCCCTCGGATTGCAGACGAATACAGTGGAGAGTATATTCTCGGATGTACCGCAGGGTGCCTGGTATGCTCGGGACGTAACGGCAGCCGGTCAGGCAGGATTGATTCTGGGATATGAAGACGGCACATTCCGACCGAATCAGGCAGTGACGCGAGAGGAACTTGCTGTCATGCTGGCAAGGGCGATCCGTTATGTTGAGCGTGCAGTGAATTTCGAATCCATGATGGGTGAAGCAGATGAAATGACTTTTGAAATGTATGTCGATGGCGGAGATATTTCAGATTGGGCGCGGGATGATGTCGCCGATCTGATTCAGGCGGGTATCCTGTCGGGACGTATGATGGATTCCGGCATGGAGATTCTTGCACCACGGGCCGACGCTACCCGTGCGGAAATGGCATCCGCATTGACAGCATGGCTCAGGCTGGTCGGGTTCATCAATTGACACGGTAAAAATGAACTAAGGGGTATGCAGGTAGGGCGCACCTTTTATAGAGAAAGATCAAAGGCAAGTGGGGAAACATGACTCCTCCACTTGCCTCAATTTGTTTTATCAACGTGTATCTTGTTCCTGCTTTTCTTTTTCCTTTTGTTCGCGGGCTTTAATGAGTCGTTCCTTCATCTCGTCGCGCTTGCTGCGGCGGTCCTTGAGGGAAGTTCGACCCTGCTCCTGATAAGCTTTCCGTTTATTCATCCGTTTTAACCCTTCCGGCACGAGATTGAACTGTGCGTCTTTCATCAAGGCGCTGATCCCGATGGCCTGGGCGTCGTCTTCACCGTAAAACTCGTTAAAATATCCATCAGCCCGGCCCGGCACGTAATTTTTCGGCTCCGGATAGGTGGTGATCACCCCTTCAAAGTTTCGCAGAACCACTTTGTCCGGACTCTGGGAGATCAGGTAGTTGGGTTGCAGTGCGATTTTTCCACCGCCACCAGGGGCATCCACCACAAAAGTGGGAACAGCATAGCCCGATGTATGCCCGCGCAGGGATTCAATGATTTCCAGACCTTTGGAAACGGGGGCGCGGAAATGGCCGATTCCCTCTGACAAATCACATTGATAAATATAGTAGGGGCGCACACGGATTTTCACCAGCTCGTGCATCAGCTTTTTCATGATGCGCGGACTGTCGTTGATTCCTGAGAGAATTACGGACTGGTTGCCGAGGGGAACCCCGGCGTTGGCCAGCATTTCACAGGCCTTTTTTGCCTCATCCGTAATCTCAAGCGGCGTATTAAAATGGGTGTTGAGCCAGACCGGATGATATTTTTTCAAAATGTTGCAGAGGTTTTCCGTGATCCGCTGCGGGAATACCACCGGTGCACGGGTACCGATGCGGATGATTTCCACATGGGGGATGGCCCGCAAATTTTTGAGCACGTATTCTAGAATGTTATCGTTGATCAAGAGACCGTCTCCGCCCGAGATCAGGACATCCCGTACTTCGGGGGTGTTGCGAATATATTTGATCGCGTCATCCAGTTGCTTTTTGGGTACGCCCATGCCGACCTGTCCGGAAAAACGGCGGCGGGTACAATAACGGCAGTACATGGAGCACTGGTTGGTTACAAGAAAAAGGACACGATCGGGATAGCGGTGGGTCAGTCCCGGGACCGGGGAATCCTCATCTTCGTGCAGCGGGTCCTCCAGATCATATTTTGTTTTATTGATCTCTGCCGAGATCGGTACGGACTGCATGCGAATCGGGCAGCGCGGATCGTCGGGATCCATCAGAGATGCGTAGTAAGGCGTAATGTTCAACGGAATCGTCTTGAGAGAAATGCGTACACCCTCTTCCTCCTCCGGCGTAAGATTTACCACTTTTTTCAAATCGTCCAGGGTACGAATGGTGTTGGTCAACTGCCACATCCAGTCGTTCCACTGTTCGTCGGTTACATCTTTCCATAATTCAATATCGCGAAAATGGCGGCGACGCACGGGTGCGGTCGCATTTTTCAAATCCTTTTCAGAAATACTCATCATCAGACCTCCCTGTGAAACTGATCAGCCATATAAAGTAGCAAGAAGTATGCCAATTTTTTCATCCACAAAAAAAAGGAGGTGTCGATCCTCCGCAAGGCCGATTCTCACGGGAAGAAATGGATGTGCTGACTTAGGGAGTGCTGTAAGATCATATCAACATAAAAACCCCCTGCTGCAAATTATTTGGCAGTAGAGGATGGAAAAGTGCAAAATTTTTGGCTCTGGAATAGACGGCGCTTATTTGATTTCTTCTAGTTGATACTTGTTTATTTTATATTGCAGGGATTGTCTTTTTAACCCCAGTGCTTCCGCGGTATGGCTGATGTTCCAGTTATGCTCCCGCAATGCCGAGAGAATGGTGTCCCGCTCGATTTGCTCCAGCATTTCCGGCAGATTGATGTTGGTAAACCCGTTGTGTACCGCGGGAGGCGCAGTGATGCTGTCTAAATCTCTTTTTTCAACAAGCGCATGCTCTTGAGGGTTAAAGTAGCTTTGCAGATAGGCGGGGAGATGACTTTGCCCGATTCGGCGGCAATCGGCGTCGATCATATTAAAGGCCGACTCTACCGCATGGCGAAGTTCCCGGACATTTCCCGGCCAGTGATAGTTGAGTAAGGTCTGCAGGGTGGCGGGTTGGATGCCCTCCACCTGATAACCGAAACGATCATTAAATTCTTCAATAAAATGATTGATTAAAAGGGGAATGTCCTCCCTGCGCCGGGACAGTGAAGGCAGATGAATATTCAACACATTCAGCCGGTAGAACAGGTCGGAACGGATAATCCCTTTTTCCAGTGCTTCCAGCGGTGATACATTCATCGCGGCGATGATTCTCACATCGACCCTTTTTTCCTGGGTTGCACCGACGCGGCGAATTCTGCCATCCTGCAAAACTCTCAGCAGTTTGGATTGTAACCCCAGGTCAAGGCTGTTCAGCTCATCGAGAAACAGGGTGCCTCCGTCAGCCTGTTCAAATATGCCTGGCCGGTCAACGGCTCCTGTAAAAGCGCCTCTGGTTGTGCCGAATAAAATGCCCTCCATCAATTCACGGGGGACGGCAGCGCAATTTTGCGCAATGAACGGTTTGTCACGCCGGATCCCGGCATTATGGATGCTCTGGGCGAGAAGATCCTTTCCGGTACCGGTATCCCCGTGAAGAATGACCGGAGACTGGCTACGGGAAGCTTTTTTTGCCATGTCGATGGCCTGTTTAAATAACGGACTGTTGCCCACGAGATCGGAAAAATGATAGAGTGCCGTTCCTACGGCGTCGGTTGCATTATTTTTATGCACCCGTTCAGTTAATTGTTTTCGTAGGTCGAGGACTTGATCGTGCAGCGCCACGATTTTGGTGATGTCCCGTGCAATTTCCACCGCACCCACGATGCATCCCCGGTCGTCATAGAGCGGATATGTACTGTTGATGGTTGTGATCTGTTTCCCTTTGATGTTGACATAGGTTTGCGTTTTTTCTATCACCTTTTCCCCGGTTTGCAAAACATGATTGAACGTACTCGTTTCATCGGTGAGTGACGGAAACAGTTGAAAAACATGTTTGCCGAGGGCATGCTCCGGATCGATTCCATCAATCTCAGCCATGGTTTGATTGTAAAAAACGGTGGCTCCCCTGCGGTCAACCAGATGAATCCCCACATCGATGTGGTTCAGAATCCACTCCAGCTGGCGCAGCCATTGTTGTAATGCGGAGTTCACATGTTTCCCTCCTCATTTGTAAAATTGCTCGCTTTCTGAGAAAATGCATACACTTTTTTCTTATAGTCAAAGTAGAGTAATATGTTTAAGACTATAAGAAATATGACCATTGTGATGGGGATGATCCATATATCTTCATCACCCAGAAAAAAGTAGACTCCAAATATTAATAGGGTTATGACGGGAGAAAGCACATAATACACTTTTGTGTTATAAACCCAACCGTATGGAAACAGATGAGCCCCTGTAATAATGGCAAAAAATAATACCATTTCCGCCGGGCTTTTTATAAAAGCCCAGAATATGATAGGAAAATAGATTAACTGTGTGATGTTCAAATACATACCTAAAGTTCCTACCGGATTTTTTTGCGAGTTCCAGTCAACTTTTAATATTTTCGAGAGGAAATAAGCAAGCGGAAACATCAATCCGGTTGAGTACAACATGAAAATATTTTTCTGTCTGATGTCGATGTGTTGCAAAAAAATGATGGTTATGATCGTCCAGATGATTGTAGCAGCCAGTAAAAATGTAATTCCGTTTTTGAATCTTACCGATAACTCATTTTTCATTTTTATTAGATCCATTATTTTATCAATCCTTTGGGAAGTCATAGTATAGCAAAAGAGCTATCAGGTATTATTTCAATAGTAATTCAAAGTTTCCTTTTCTGTGAAGGGAAAGAATGTGGGGGAGCTGTGTTACAAACCTACCGGTAAGGTACGTTTGCAACACATCGGAGGGGTTGATAATAACGCCGGTTCAACGGTTCACGGGTTATACAGGCGTGTCCTGGAGCCTGTCTACTTCTTCATCAAACATCTGTTTTTGCCGGGTCATGATTTCAATCGCCTGATCCGATACACGGCTTAACTCCTGATACAATTCTTTGGAGGACTGATTATCCCCTTCTTCAATTTCTTGATAAATTCTTTCTGCCAGTTCGCGCCTTCTGTGGCCGATCTCTCTCAGCTGATTTCCCAGTTGTTCCAGTTGATTGCGATCCATTGTATGACCTCCTTAGCAGGATTTGAAATTATCGAATAAACATTACATTTAGTTTGCCCTGTCGCGGGGGAGCTATTCATTACATAAAGGATCAAGATTTTCTTGAACCATAATAGTTTGATTGTTTCGCTATTTTATCTAAGATTCTTTATAGGATATTTACTGTTAATTGATGTAAGAAACCAGTCATATGTAATTAATTTTAGAAAAAAATTCATAAAAAGAGGTTGACTTCAGTATTAAATGGAATATAATAGAAAATACAGAAGGTATATTTATATTTTTTTGGATATAGTTGCAATAAGTAGTGACGATGAATTTTTATCTATAAATTCATATTCATTACCATACCAATTTACATTTGATTTTGATTCAAATCTAAAATCCCAAACTTTTAATGTCACTAGTAGTACTGTCAGGATTTATGCTCAGGGAGAATGGGAAGATCCAGATGCTGAAGCAGAATGGCTAAATACAGAATATAATTATTTTGACATAACACTATATAGTAATAGTGGTACTAACTATGGAACTGTAAGATATACACCTAATGGCATATTACAATATGGTCAATGGACCAATCTCCCAAGTGGTGATTACTATTTTTATATGAGTAAACATAGGATAACTTGGTCTAATCCAAACACCGGCTATAATGGTGATATTGTTGGAAGTGGTGAGGTAAGACAATATTAGTAAAGTATTATGAAGCCCCCTTGATCAGGGGCTTCATCCATTTAAAATTCATGGGGGAGTGAAACATTGAACAAAATATTATGGCATCGCCTTTCCTTTGTCTTATTTACTATGTACATTATTGCATTATTGTACTTAACTGTATTTTCCAATCAGTATTTAAGATTACAAGAGGATTACACCCCTTACTTCAAGCTAACCCCATCTATCTTTGAACTGGTCACCGCTGATGAATCATTAATTTTTAAATTGAAAAATTTGCTGGGCAATATAATTCTATTTCTTCCTTTTGGTTTTTTGTTACCTGTATTGCTTAAATTTCAAAAAAAGTTTGTTCATATTATAACTGTCAGTTTAATGGGAGGAATATTATCGGTTGCGATAGAACTAGTCCAAGTGTATTTTGCTTATCGAATTTTTGACATTGATGATATTATATTAAATACTGTCGGTACCTCTACTGGCTTCGTTTTATTTTTTTTCTCAGCGCGAAAATTGCAGTCAACATTAAAATCATAAATTCCGCTGATGGCCTGTTCCATTATTACCGGTACAGACATTATCATGTAGTAACCCTATGAGAAAGGAGCATGGTAATGAGAAGATATAATCATCGTGCAGGCATGAGCGGTCGCAGCGGCAGAAGACAGACCAGTCAATTTTTCAGGTGCCGCAAATTTTGTATCAACACCTGTCGCGCCCTTTTCCCCGGTTCAATACGGTGTGTAAGAGATTGCTTAAGTTGTCGCCGTCGCGGAATCCTGGCTTCTTCAACACGCAGGGGATCGCGGGTCAGATCCTGAGGATGTGCATGATGGAGGGAGGTCATCCCTCCTTTCATTTCAACTATGCAACTTTAACAAAGCCAGCCACAACTATCCGGTGAAATTTCGGTTGAGTTAAGAATCAAGTCGCCACGCAGCTGATAGACATCCGGACGGGATCATACTATTTTGTTGGAAAAAATAAAAAACTGGATTTGATGCAGACCGGCTGAACGGAGTGAGGGAAAGGCAAATCAAATCCAGCTTTTTATTTTTCCTTGATGCCGCCTTCATCTAAAAGGTATCATAATACATAGACAAACCATGACGAATAGGAGGAAAATGACGATGTCTGCCAAAATCACTTTTTACGGATACAACCGCTGAAATAACTCGCGCAAAGCGAAAAGTTGGCTGGAGGCCAACAACATCCCTTTTACAGAAATCCCGATTGTTGAAGAACCCCCGACAAAAGAACAGTTGCGTGAAATCCTTAAGAAAAGCGGAGTGGATATCAAGAAACTGTTTAACACCAGCGGCAATCGCTACAAAGAACTGCAGTTAAAGGACAAGCTACCCGAAATGTCCGATGAAGAAAAATTGGATCTGCTCGCTTCGGACGGGATGCTGATCAAACGACCGCTCGTTGTCGGCGAGGACCGGGCGACCGTCGGTTTCAAAGAAGAGGAATTTGCAGAAAAATGGCATGCTTAACGCGATACGAATGATTGACACACATCATATCACATCACTTTACTCGGAGGAGAGGAAATCATATGAATTGGCCCCCGTCCCGTCGCCTTTCTCACCTCGGTTCGGCGATTTTTACGGAAATGAATCAATTAAAGCGAAAAGTGGAACGTGAAGGGACAACGGTGATTGATCTGGGCATCGGCAGTCCCGATCAACCGCCGGCTCCCCATATTCTGGAGGCGATCCGTGAGGCGGTCAGTGACCCTTCCCTGTACGGATATCCGATGACCGACGGAACGCCCGAATTCCGTAAAACGGTGACAGACTGGTATCGTTTTCGCTTTGGGGTTTCCCTTGATCCCGAGCAGGAAGTCCTCAGTCTGATGGGGTCGCAGGACGGACTCGCCCACATTGCTCAGGCCTGGATCGATCCCGGTGATGTCGTGCTGGTCCCTGATCCGGGTTATCCCATCTATTTTGCCGGCGTTCACCTCGCCGGGGGCACGATTCATCCCATGCCATTGAAAAAGGAGAACAGCTTTCTCCCCGACCTGGAGACGATCCCCCTGGAGATTCGCACCCGGACCAAAATGATGATTCTCAATTATCCCAACAACCCGCTTTCGGCCACGGTGGAGCTGGATTTTTTTCAACGGGTCGTCGATTTCGCACTTAAGCATCAGATCATGGTGGTCCATGATCTCGCATACTCTGAATTGGCATTCGACGGCTACAGACCGCCCAGTTTTTTGCAGGCGGAAGGGGCTAAAGAAATCGGAGTAGAATTTAATTCCCTTTCCAAAAGTTTTAACATGGCGGGATGTCGCATCGGATATGCCGTCGGCAATCCCGATATCATTCGGGCGCTGGCCGTGATCAAGTCCAACATCGATTACGGTGTGTTTTTGCCCGTGCAAAAGGCGGCCATCGCCGCGATGGAAGCCGATATCAAGGGAGATCCCCCCAACGAACATTTCCGGGTATATGAGCAAAGGCGCGATGTGCTCATCGACGGATTGAATCAAATTGGCTGGAAGGTGGAGCGTCCCCGTGCAACCATGTTTGTGTGGGCGGAGATTCCATCCGGCTGGAGTTCGGAGTCCTTTGCCCGTGCCCTGCTGGAAAAAGCGGGCGTGCTCGTCATCCCGGGAAATGCTTTTGGTGCAGAGGGAGAAGGGTATGTACGCATCGGTCTTGTGCAGCCGGTGGAGGATTTGCAAAAAGCAGTAGAGCGGATCGCTGACAGTGGCATTTTTTCTTAATAGATGCATAAGCATCCCCCCTGTATTCAATATTAATGGATAAGATGTGGTCATAAGCACAATACAGGAGGGATGACGGAAATGCGTATTCAGGATGAGATGCCGGAATTTTCAGGGATAACCCGCTGGTTTAACGGAGAAGTGAGTAAACAAGACTTGTTGGGCCGGCCATCGATCATTCAGTTCTGGTCGATCAGTTGCGGGCCGTGCAAGGAAAGTCTGCCCAAAGTAAAAAACTGGTTCGATAGGTTTGACCGGGAAACACTCAACATCGTCGGCATCCATATGCCCCGTTCAGAAGAAGACAAAGACATTGAAAAGGTAAGACAGCTGATTGAGGAAAAAGATCTCAGGCATCCGATCGCGATTGATAATGATCAGATCATGACGGACGCCTATGAAAACTTGTATGTCCCCGCCTTTTACCTTTTTGATGAAGAAGGGAAGCTGCGCCATTTTCAGGTGGGCACCAAAGTGAAGATGCTGGAGCAGCGCCTTGAAAAAATGACGGGAGTGATGGTGTGAAGCCCAACGCGATTTTTACAGGCGCAAAATAGTTGAAAATCCTATATGAATGTGTATATGATAAAAATATGAAAAGTAAACGGAACAAACAACAACATGCATATGAAACCATCCGATCGCGTATTCTCGACGGCACATATTCTCCCGGGTTCCGCCTGGTAATCGATCAGCTCGCAAGAGAACTGGATTCCAGCGCGATCCCTGTCCGTGAGGCGATCCGTCAACTGGAAGCGGATGGACTGATTCAATACAGACCCTATAGTGGTGCGGTGGTTACCCCCATTAATCGCAATGAGTATCTGGAGACAATGACTGTTCTTGCAGTGATCGAGGGGTATGCGACGGCTCTTAGTTCTCTCCATTTTCCGCCGGAAAGGATAGGTGAACTCAGGAAAATTAATCAGCAGATGCAAGAAGCGCTGGAAGAGCTGGATTTCAACCGATTTGGAGAGCTCAACCGCCACTTTCACGGTCTGACATATGAATATTGCAGTAACAACTATCTGGTCGAAAACATCAAGCAGACTTGGAACCGTCTCGATACGATCAGGAGAATGGGTTCCGCTTTTATTCCGGTAAGAGCCAAAGAATCGATTCACGAGCATGAACAGATCATCACCTTACTGGAACAGAAGAAGCCGATGGACGAGATCGAACATTATGTGCGCAGGCACAAAATGAATACGGTTGAAGCGTTTAAAAAGAGAAAAGATGCTATGGACTCTTCGCTGTCGTTTTTTTGATCTATAGAAAACGAATCAATCAAACTGAGTAAGGCGAAAAAATCGTCTTAATCCTGCAATTTAAAGTAAAAACGAAAAAATAGGGTGAAAAAATCGTCTTATATTGCCATGGTGTACCCCTGGAAAGAGGTTGTATGGAAATTAAGACGATTTTTTCGTCTTAATTTCCTCGTTTCACTGGATTTTATGAAAATAAGGTGAAAAAATCGTCTTAATTTTCACCCAAACATCAACTCACCTTCATCCTCCCCCGACCATTCTCGTATTACCATAAATCCTTCGCCAATCACCCAACCACAAACCATCAATGTAATAAGATTTTTCTGAAAAATATATAATTTATATTGAAATCATATATGATATTAGATATTATTGAATCATGACGAAGAATAATCATAAGATCAGCAAGCAGGAATTTGCATACAGGACCGTGCGGGAACGGATTTTGGACGGCACGTATTCACCCGGATACAGATTGATCATCAGTCAGCTGGCGCGGGAATTTTCCACCAGTGCCATTCCGATCCGCGAAGCACTCAGGCAACTGGAAGCTGAGAAACTCATCGAGTATAAACAATTCAGTGGTGCCGTTGTCACACCGGTCGATGAGAGACAGTATGTCGAGACCCTGAAAGTGTTTGCCGTCCTGCTGGGATTTGCCACCGCTCTCAGCCTGAAGAATTTTCCGGTGAAACAGATCAGAGAGTTGGAATCTCTCAACAGGCAGATGCAACAGGCCCTCGAAGATTTTGATTTCCACCGTTTCGGACGGCTGAATCGCATGTTTCACGAACTGTCCATCCGTTACTGTGAAAATCAATACCTGCTAAAGACCATCGAAGAAATACAAAATCGCATCGATTCCATACGACTCACCGGATCCACATTTTTCGGAGTCCGTGCCAGAGAATCCGTGCAGGAGCATGAAATGATCATCTCTTTTTTCAGGGAAAAAGCAACCCCCGCAGAGGTGGAGCAGTTTGTGAAAAACCATGTATGCAAGACGGCAGAAGCATACCGGGCCAGAAAAGAGGGAAAAGGGATTCAAACCCCTTTTTAATAAAAATCTTTTGCAAAAAAGGAGAGGGAGATTTACGATGATGTCGATTGAAGAGGCAAAAGAAAGATTCAGAGGATCTATCGCGCCTGTTGTAACTCCTTTTAAAGAGGATGACAGTCTCGATTTACAAACATTAGCCGATCTGATTGAGTGGCATATCGAGAGTGGCAGCCACGGAATTTCAGTGACGGGTACCACGGGAGAGCCCAGTTCCTTAACCGTTGAAGAGCGGGAAAAAGTAATGGAAACTGCGATTAAAGCGGTCAACGGGCGAGTACCGATCATTCCCGGGACAGGATCCACCAATCACGCAGAAACCATGCACCTGACCAAACGGGCTCAGGAAATGGGTGCGGACGGTGCGATGGTGATTGTTCCTTACTATAACAAACCTTCCCAGCACGCGCTGTACAAACATTTTAAAACCGTTGCCGATTCCGTGGATATTCCGATTATTATCTATAACATTCCCGGACGCACAGCCGTCAATCTGGAAGTAAAGACCCTCGCCAGATTGCGGGAAGACTGCCCCAATATCATCGGGGTTAAAGAATCCAATAAAGATTTTGAACATGTGAACCGGGTCCTGCTCAACTGCGGAAGAGACTTCCTGCTTTTCTCCGGAATCGAGTTACTGTGCTATCCCATGCTCGCCATCGGCGGAGCCGGATATATCAGTGCAACCGCCAATGTCATACCGGATAAAGTGGCCGACGTTTACAATGCATGGGCAGCCGGCGATGTGAAAAGAGCGCAGGATCTGCACTATGAATTGATGCCGTTAAACGACGCACTTTTTAAAGATACCAACCCGGCACCGTTAAAAGCGGCCATGGGCATGCTCGGTAAAATCACACCGAGACTGCGCCTGCCGATGGATTTGCCGACAAAGGAATTACAGGATGAGTTGAGACAGATCATGACCGATATGGGACTGCTTAAGGGGGGCGTAAAAGTATCATGAAACATGCCAGATTTATTGCAGATGGACGTGAACAAACCGGGGTACTGAATCAAGCAGGAGATGCGATCGTGGCTGCATCCGGTCAAGCCTATCACCTGGACGAAATCCAGGTCTGGTTGCCTCCGATCAAGCCGAACAAAATGATCGGACTGGCTTTGAATTTTGCGGATCATGCCGAGGAACTCGGTCTGGAAAAGCCGAAGGAGCCGGTGCTGTTCATCAAACCGAACTCTTCGCTCATCGGCCATAAAGCCCCCGTTTATTATCCGAACGGCGCTACTTATATGCACTATGAAAATGAGTTGGCCGTCGTCATCGGAAAGCACGGCCGCAACATCAAAAAAGAAGATGCCATGGACTATGTCAGCGGATATACCATTGCCAACGACATCACCGTGCGTGATTTCGTCAACAACTACTATCGTCCGCCGGTACGTGCCAAAGGACATGATTCCTTCGGCCCTTTCGGCCCCTATTTTGTGGATAAAGAGGATATTGAAGATCCCGGAAATCTTGAACTGCGTACTTATGTAAACGGTGAACTCCGTCAACAGGGGAATACAAAAGATTTGATTTATACCATTCCCGAACTTATTGAATTCATCAGTTCATTTATGACCCTGGAACCCAACGATGTCATTTGGACCGGAACACCCAAAGGATTATCCCACGTCTATCCGGGTGATGTGATTCGACTGGAAATCGACGGGATCGGTGCCCTGGAAAATCCGGTTCTGGACGGACGTACAGAATAGAAGGGGGATGTAAACGCAGATGGCACAAAAGACAGAAGCCAAAATTCAGGCTACACATCAAAAATTGGACGACATCCGGTTGTATATTAACGGTCAGTTTGTCGACGGCGAAGCTGGAACAACTTTTGAAAATGTCAATCCCTTCACCAATGAAGTGATCAATCGTGTGGCCGAGGGCCGCCGGGAGGACATGGATAAAGCGGTGGCCGCGGCGAAGAAAGCATTTGATCAGGGCCCCTGGGGTTCGATGAAACTTTCGGAAAGAATGAAATACATCGACCGCATAGCCGATCTGATCGATGAAGAGATCGAAGAAATTGCGATCCTGGAATCTCTCGATACCGGACTTCCCATCAGCCAGACAAGAAAAATGACAGCCCGTGCCGCGGAAAATTTCCGTTTTTATTCCCGCATGGTGCAGTCCATTCACGGGGAGTCTTATCCGGTGGACAACGAGTTTATCAATTACACCGTCTACAAACCGCTCGGAGTTGTCGGTCTGATTACGCCATGGAATTCACCGATAATGCTGTCAACGTGGAAAGTGGCTCCGGCTCTGGCGACGGGAAATACGGTGATTTTAAAACCTGCGGAACTGGCACCTCTCACCGCCAACAAGCTGGCAGAAATCATCGATAAAGCCGGATTGCCGGAAGGTGTATTTAACGTGGTACACGGTTTCGGTGAAACAGCCGGTGCATCCATGGTCGCCCATCCGGATGTAGCCGCCATCTCTTTTACCGGAGAAACGGTGACGGGAAGCATCATCATTAAAAATGCGGCCGACACGTTGAAGAAAACATCGATGGAACTCGGCGGGAAATCGCCTTTGATCGTATTTGACGACGCCGATCTTGAGCGCGCACTGGATGCAGCGGTATGGGGTATCTTTTCCTTTAACGGGGAACGGTGCACTGCCAATTCCCGGGTGTTTCTCCATAAAAATATCAAAGATCGATTCATTGAAGCCCTCAAACAGCGGGTAAAGAACATTCGCATCGGAGATCCGATGGATCCCTCCACACAGCTGGGCCCGCTGATTGATAAAGGTCATTTTAATAAAGTGACCGGATATATTGAACTGGCCAAAGAGGAAGGCTGTGAAGTTTTTCAGGGAGTCGTTCCTGAGGAAGTCAAAGCCGGAAACTTTGTTCCGCCGACCTTATTGTTGAATGCCAGAAATGAAATGAGAGTCTGTCAGGAAGAAATTTTCGGTCCTGTCATGGCGGTAATTGAGTTCGAAAGCGAAGAGGAAGTCATCCGCATGGCCAACGATATCAAATACGGTCTGGCCGGATATGTCTGGACCAATGATATCAAACGGGGACACCGGGTGGCACAGGCGGTCGACGCCGGGATGATCTGGGTGAACGCCCAGAACGTCCGCGATCTTCGGATTCCCTTCGGCGGAACGAAGTACAGCGGGATCGGTCGTGAGGGCGGACATTATGCGATCCTTGAATTTTATACCGAACCGAAAGTGATCCACGTCTCCATCGCAGATCATCACATTCCGCAATTCGGTAAATAGATGAGGTGTAAAACGGGGAGTTTTACACTCCCCTGTTTTATAAATCCATTCATCTTACACTGTTTGGAATTGTCCAAAACAGGTTTGTAATTAGATGAAATGGAAAGGCTTTCAAAAATGGCGCTAGTTTTAGGTGAGGTGAGGGATAGGAACAAGATCAAAACAGAGGAGCCTGGCGAAGGATTTTGTGAAGTATGGTGATACAACTGTTTTGAGAATTTCACAATGAAATGTTAGAAAATTATGAAATATTTTAGAAATTATAGTATCATCCAACTGTACATGAGATGTGGAAAGTCGTCACCGTATTTCTAACAAAAAAACAAATCCATAGAAACGGATTAAGGGGGTTATTCGCTTGAAAAAAGGTTTACTGTTTGTCTTAAGTCTGTTGCTGGTGTTAATGGTGGCTGCCTGTGGCGGAGGGAATGAATCTGCCCCTGCTTCTCAGTCGAACGGCGGGGAAAATAATAATTCTGCCGCAGAAAATTCAAATTCGAATGATACCGCTTCTGAAACAACAGAAGTGATTAAAATCGGAGGCTTCTTTTCTGCATCCGGTGGAGCCGCACCGCTGGGCAAGCCGGAAATGGATACGGTCAAACTGCTTACTGAGATGGTGAACAACAATGGCGGCATTGACGGTAAGAAAATTGAATTGATCGCTCTCGACAGCAAATCCGATCAGAATGAAGCGGTTCTTTCCATGAAAAAACTGCTTGAACAGGAAAAAGTGGTTGCTGTGATCGGCGGTACCACAAGTGGAAACACACTCGCTACTATTCCTCTGGCAGAAAAAGCAGGGATCCCGTTTATCTCACTTGCTGCCAGTAAGGAAATTAACCGTCCCAGTGACGGATCACCCCGTGAATGGACATTTAAAACGCCTCAAGGAGATGACATTGTCGCCCCGAAAGTGGCCGAATATTTGAAAAATGAAGGATTGACGAAGGTTGCCTGGTTAAACGTAGCCAACTCCTTCGGAACCAGCGGACATGAAGAATTCATGAAAGCGGCCGCAGAACTCGGACTTGAAGTGGTGTCTGAGGATGAATTTGAGGCAACTGTAAATGATGCGAAAGCAACTCTAACCCGTGTGAAAAAAGCAAATCCGCAGGCCATCGTCGTGTGGGGAACAGCTCAGGAATCTGCTGTTGTAACCAAGAATATCCGCGAACTTGGCATTGACGTTCCGATTATTGAAAGCCACGGAATTGCCACCAAGCAATTTATTGAACTGGCAGGAGAAGCTTCCAACGGCGTCATTTTCCCGGCAGGAAAATTACTGGTCGTCGATCAATTGCCGGATGATGATAAGCAAAAAGATGTGCTATTCCAGTACAGAAATGATTTCGAAGGAAAATACGGTTATGAAGCAAGCACCTTCGGAGGACATGCTTATGACGGGTTCCAGATGCTGATCAACGCGATCAAAAATGCAGGCAGTACCGATCCGGCAGCGATCAAGGCTGAACTGGAAAAAACCCAGGGCTTTGTCGGAACCGGTGGTATCTTTAATCTGACTCCTGAGGATCACAATGGTCTCGATACCAGTGCCCTGGTCATGATCGAGATCAAGGAAGGATCCTATACGTTAAAGAAATAAAATCGGAGGTAGACGATGGAAATCCTTAGCCAGGTCTTACAATTGCTGTTTTCGGGCTTGACCGTAGGTTCGATATATGCCCTCATCGCCATTGGGTTCGTCATCATATACAACGTGACAGGTGTGCTTAACTTTGCCCAGGGTGAGTTCGCCATGTTTGGAGCTATGATTTGCATTTCTTTAGTCGGAATGGGGCTGCCATTATTGGCAGCCGTCATTTTGACTATGTTTATTGTTTCTGTCATCGGCGGTTTTTTCGAGCGTCTTGCCATTTATCCGGCGCGAAATTCATCTGTCCCGACGTTGATTATCATCACGATCGGGGTTTCCATTGCTTTCAGGGGAATTGCCATTCTCATCTGGGGAACCCAGCCCTATTCGCTACAACCTTTTACGAAAAACAACCCGATCAACATATTGGAAGCGGTTCTGTTACCGCAGAACCTGTGGGCAATCGGCATCTCGCTGGTGAGTGTGTTTGCCATGATTTATTTTTTTAACAAAACCTATATCGGCAAAACGGTAACGGCCTGTGTGGTCAATAAATTCGCCGCACGCCTGATGGGAATCAATCCGGAAAAAATGTCGCTGTTGTCGATTTCCATGAGTGCTGGCATCGGAGCCCTGGCCGGAATCGTCATCGCCCCGATTTCCGGCGCTTCGTACGGAATGGGAATGATGCTGGGAATGAAAGCCTTCGTGGCAGCTGTCATCGGGGGATTGACCAATGCGCCTGCCGCAATACTGGGAGCTTTTCTCATCGGAATTCTGGAATCATTTACGGAAGGTCTCCTCTCATCGGGACTGAAAGATGCCATCAGTTTTGCCATGTTATTATTGATTCTGTTTTTAAAACCTGAAGGTCTGTTTGCAAAAGCATCAGGAAAAAGAGTGTAAGGGGGATTTTGACGGTGGACAAAAAGGATCTGAAAAAAATCTACAACAACAGTCTTGCTGGCCCCCTTATTATTACGGGTGTATTATTCTTGCTTCCCTTCGTCGTTCAGTCCAACTATATCCTGAGTATTATGATTATAATCGGCTTCTATTCCTTGATCTGTAACGGCCTGACCATGTTAATGGGATACGCAGGACAAATTTCTCTTGGTCACGCCGCATTTTACGGGATCGGAGCCTATATGTCGGCATATTTGACGTCAAATATGGGTATTTCCCCCTGGATCAGTATGCTCGCAGGGATGATTGTGGCGGCAATCATCGCCTATATTGTCGGAATCCCGATCTTCAAACTGAAGGGACATTATCTGGCCCTGGCCACACTGGGGTTTGGAGTCATTATTTTTACTGCGTTTAAGGAATTAAAAGAATTTACCGGAGGGTTGAACGGTTTTTTCGGAATACCTGCCATCAGCCTGTTCGGATTTGAATTTCATAATGATTTTCGCTTTTATTATCTCATCTGGACATTCGTTATTCTGGGGATCCTTTTTTCAAGAAATATTATTCATTCACGGATCGGAAGAGCGCTGCGTTCCATAGAAGGAAGTGAGGTAGCATCCGATGCGGTCGGAGTCAACATCATGAAGTATAAACTTCAGGTGTTTATGCTGAGTGCGATGTTTGCTTCTCTCTCCGGCTCGCTGTATGCCCATTATATTACTTTTATCAACCCCAACCTGTTTGATGTGATGACGTCGATTTATCTTTTGATCATGGTTGTGATCGGCGGTGCGAGCAGCATCTGGGGATCGGTGATCGGGGCTTCGGTGTTCGTGTTGCTGGGCGAAGTGTTAAAAAGTGTGATACCGGTTATTTTCCCGAATGCCGGAGGAGAGTTTGAAATCGTCTTTTTCGGACTTCTGCTGGTTATCACGTTGATTTACATGCCGGACGGCCTTTCTCCCCAGTTTGAAAAACTGGTTTCCAGATTTAAAAGTAAACAAGGATTGGTACCGGCACCTGCCGGAGTCAAAAGTGAAGGTGCGGAATCCGGAGGTGATCAATCATGAGCAATGAACAACCGATTTTAAAGGTGGAAGGAATGACAAAACAATTTGGGGGTGTCGCTGCGGTTCATGATGTTTCCTACGAAGTCAAGAAGGGAGAAATCTTTGCTGTAATCGGCCCTAACGGTGCGGGAAAGACCACCCTTTTCAACATGATCACCGGCGTGTTACCGGCTACATCCGGAAAGGTCTACTTTAAAGGCACAAAAATATCCGGTTTGAAACCCTATCAAATTGCGGCACTTGGGGTCACCCGGACTTTTCAGAATCTGGAAGTGTTCAGTAATATGACGGTGATTGAAAATGTGATGACCGGTGCGCACCTTCGCATGAATACCGGCATTCTCAGTGCTGGCTTTCGTCTTCCCTCCGTGGTGAAGGAAGAAGTCAAAATCATGGAAAAAGCGATGGACTGTCTAAAATTAGTTGGTATTGACCATCTCGCTTATGAACGTGCGGTCACGTTGCCCTACGGGAATCAACGTCTGCTCGAAATCGCCAGAGCCTATGTTTCTGAACCGGAACTGATATTTCTCGATGAACCGCTGGCCGGACTAAATTCGGAAGAGACACGAAAGTGGATCGATGTCATTTTAAAGATGCGTGACAGCGGCATGACGTTTGTGTTTGTCGAACATGACATTGAAGCGGTGATGTCCATTTCGGACAGGATTGTTGTTCTCGACAACGGCATTAAAATCGGGGAAGGAACGCCGGAAGAAATCTATGAGAATCCGAAGGTGGTAGCAGCATACCTTGGAGAAGAAGAGGAGGATGCTGTCTGATGTTGAAGGTAGAAAATCTGCACACGTATCATGACTATCTTCATGTGTTAAAAGGGATTGATTTTGAATTGAATCAGGGAGAGATTCTGGCTATCCTAGGTTCAAACGGAGCCGGTAAAAGCACCCTGCTGGGGACGCTGGCCGGTGTCTATACTCCGCGCGAAGGGAAAGTCACCTTCAGGGGGGAAGACATTACAAACGACGGCGTACAAAAGGTGGTCGGCAAAGGAATTTGTCTCGTACCGGAACGGAGACAGATTTTTGACTCGATCTCGGTAAAAGATCATCTGTTGTTGGGAGCCTATCACCGCTATAAAAGGGATAAAAAAATGATTGAGCAGGATTGTGAAAATGTGCTTGAAATGTTCCCGCGATTAAAACAGATGTTGGATCGCCCGGGCGGTCTGTTATCCGGCGGGGAACAGCAGATGCTGGCGATCGGCCGCGGGTTGATGGCCAAACCGGCCGTATTGATGCTGGATGAACCCTCGCTTGGACTCGCTCCCTTGATCGTGAAGGATATCATGGGTATTTTACGCAGACTGTGTGACGAAATGGGAACCACCATCATTCTGGTGGAACAAAATGTAAAAGCGGCGTTAAAAGTGGCCGACAGAGCCTGTGTTCTGGCACACGGCAGAATCCGGATTTCCGGTACGGCACAGGAACTTATGCAGGATTCCGGTATTCAGGAGGCCTATTTCGGCAAAGCCGATAAAGGACGGAAAGCAACACAAGCGTAAAACTATCGTTGAAAAGGTGGTTTTCAATATGGCAAACAACGAACCGATGACGGAATTAACGGAAGAACTCATGGAATATCTGGAAGGTGAAAAACTTGTTCTTTTGACAACAATTGAAGCGGAAGGGAACTCACCCAATGTTTCAGCGATCTCATGGGTGAAAAGTTACAGTAAAGACAAGATTCGTTTTACTGTCACCAACAACTCACGTATTATCGCCAATATCAAGGAAAATCCGAATGTTGTGTTCACCATCATCGGACTGGCTACCGTCTATTCGATCACAGGGACTGCCGATATTCTGGAAGAAACGATGGAAGGGGTTCCCTTGAAACTGGCGAAGGTCGAGGTCGGGGTAAAACAGGTCTTCAACAGTATGTTCTGGGGAGCACAAATCACACAGGAACCGGAATACCGGAAGACCTATAATCCTGAAAAAGCGAAGGAATTGGATGAACAGGTTTATGCTGCCCTCATGAAATAATTCTGTGAAATATATAATTTGTTACGGCACCGAAGAATAAGACAGAAGAAGATAATAGAAACGTGCTCAAATAATTGCCGGAATAGTCGATAAGAAGTCCCGATATGATCGGCGAGACAAACTGCCCGATTCCAAAAAATAACGTGAGAAAACTCATTGTGACTGGAACAAGGGCCGGCTTTACGAATTCACTGACGGATGCGTTGGCAATGGTCGGTACGGCGAACAACGATAATCCATATAATATGATTTCGATCAATACAAGCAAGGGATGATCGGTGAGTACAATGGCGAGCAGTAATCCTCCCTGAAATAAGTAGACAATGGCCAATGTGGGAATTCGTCCGATTCTGTCGGAAATTCCTCCCCAGATTAATCCGCGGAAGATACTGACAAAACCGGCGACGGCAAAATAATTTCCGGCCTTTGTTTTTTCGAATGCGGCATCATGGATGAAGTAGTCGACCAGAAAGGTTGAGAAAATAAGGTAACTGAACCCCCAGGCCATGTAAACGAGGCCGATCATCCATACTTGTTTGTTTTGATAAACCCGATCCGACATGTTGTTTTGATAATCCTGCTTGTCCCTGCATTCAGGCTTAGTTTCAGGTTGGGTCGCTCCCACTGCCTTCATACCGACTTCTGCAGGGTCATTTTTCAAAAAAACGAAATTGATGATGACGATGATGAAGATGAGAGAAGCCAGCAGCAACTAGCTGTAACGCCAGCCGTCGGACGGACTCATCGAAACCATCAGAAGCACTGCCATCCCGCTGAAAAGCATGCCCAGACCATTGCCTGCATTGACAATCCCCATTGTCTTTCCGCGATGTTTGGGGGCAAACCAGCGTGCGATCACACCAAGGGAGGGGATGTTAGAACCGCCTGACCCGATTCCAATCAGTAAACTGCCGAAACACGCCGACCAAAATCCCCGTGCCGATGCAAGCAGTACCATGCCGATGGAGATGACCATCATCGACGCCAGAATCACTTTTTTAAATGAGAATCGGATGACAAAATAACCGGATAAAAAAGCACTTACAAGATATCCCATAAAAATGCCGGAGGCGACAACTCCTGTCTGGCTGTAATCCAGAGCAAGCCCTTCTTTCATAAAGGGCAGGACGGCTCCGAAGGAGAATCGTCCGAACCCAAGACTGGCCAGACCGCATAGCATAAGAACAAAGAGGATGACCCGGATCCGCGTTTTTTCTTTCAAGCTGACTCAACTCTTTCTGTCTCATATGGTTAACTTCAGTATATAAACAGTTTTCACCGGTGTCATCGTCACAACCTGTTGAAAAACCAGGGGAAGAAACTTTTTTTTTCATCATCCTTATGCCCGGAATTAGGCCGGATCATATTAATCTGATATAAGCAAAAACTTGTTATTGAGGTAGGATAGCCGACTGCTTTTTTACCGTAAGGTTAGGAATCGGCGTCCGATTCATACGATTCGGTTTAAAAAAAACAGATGATTGATCCGAATCGGGTATTATCTTTTCGGAAGAAACGTTTTATAATTTTCTTAAAAGTAAGAACTATCGATGAATTTTGTGATGTATTCGTTTGCAAGAAATTCTTTCGCAATCATTATTCAGATTACTTGCCATTATCAAAAGATTAGAAAAAAACGTAAGGAGGTCTTGCCATGCCGGCCAGAACGGGAGAACAGTATTTAAATGCACTGAGAAAAGAGAGTAACAACATCTATATCGACGGGGAGAGAGTGAAAGATGTGACGGAACATCCCGCCTTCAAAAATGTAGCCCATTCCGTCGCTGAACTTTATGACCTGCAACATCAAAAACCGGACAAGATGCTTTATACTTCTCCGACCACCGGGGACAAAGTAGGATTATCTTTTATTGAACCCAAAACAAAAGAAGATTTGATTGCCCGCCGTGAGATGTTTACTGAATGGGCACGCCATTCCGGAGGAATGATGGGACGTTCTCCGGATTATATCAACACCAGTGTGATGGCTTTTGCCAGTGCCGCTGAATTTTTCAGACAGGGTAATAAAAATGGAATCGATTTCGGAGAAAACGTTCGCAAATATTACGAATTTGTCAGGGAAAACGATCTTGCATTAACCCATACCTTGATCCATCCGCAGGTGAACCGTTCCAAAGCACAGTATGAACAAAAAGATCCGATGATTTCGGCCCATGTGGTCAAACAGGATGCTGACGGTATTTACGTTTCAGGATGTCGTTTACTTGCCACACTGGGCGGCATCACCGATGAATGTATTGTGTTTCCGTCCACATTAAATAAAGCGACCAACGGTGACGATCCATATTCAATGGCTTTTGCTTTCTCCAACAACACACCGGGAACCAAATTTATTTGCCGTGAATCATTTGATTACGGACGGAATCAGTGGGATCATCCGCTTGGAGCACAGTTTGATGAGAGTGACGCCATTGTGGTGTTCGACAATGCCTTCATTCCGTGGGAGCGGGTCTTTATCGTCGGAAATGCCGATATCTGCAACCGCACTTACGTGGAGACCAACGCCGTCATTCACATGACCCATCAGGTTATCGCCAAAAACCTGGCAAAAACCGAATTTACCCTGGGTGTAATCCTCAATATCATTGAGGCTGTCGGAATTGAACAGTTCCAGCATGTCAAACAGAAAGCGGCTGAAGTGATGGTTGCGCTGGAAACGATGAAATCTCACCTGTATCGTGCGGAACACAATGCGAGCATAGACCGTTATGGTAATATGACACCTGATTTTGAACCGCTGAATGCGGCACGTCAATGGTACCCCCATATGTATCAGCGCATTCAGGAAATCATCAAGATTCTCGGTGCTTCCGGTCTGATGGCCATTCCGACCCACAAAGATTTTGAAAGTGAAGAAATCGGACCGTTGATGCACCGCTACATGCAGGGGGCCAACATCGACGGATATGAAAGGGTTCAGTTGTACCGTCTCGCCTGGGACATCGCCATCAGTGCCTTCGGAAATCGCCAGGCTCTCTATGAATATTATTTCTTCGGAGACCCGGTACGGATGTCCAATGTTTACTATGACTGGTTTAACAAAGAACCGTATAAAGAAATGGTGCAGGACTTCCTGGAAAGAGCGAAAAAGCGTGCGGGCGTCACTGCGGTTAAAGCTTGATCATGCGTGCTGCGGCGGGGAAATTGGATTTCCCCGTCCGTGCCAATCATCTATTTTAATAAAGAAAGGGGAGTTGGAAGGTGTCCAGAAAGCCGTTTGATATTGTTCGTCTGCATCATGCGGAAGTTACCGTGACCGATCTGGAACGGGCCCGTCATTTTTATTGCGAGGGACTGGGTTTCATCGAAACGGAAAGCGATGAAAATCATATCTATCTTCGCGCGCTCGAAGATGCCAATCACCACTGTCTCGTTCTGACAGAAGGGGAACAGGCCAGCTTAAATCATATTTCTTACCGGGTCAGTTCCGACGAGGATCTTGATGAACTGGATCAATTATTTACCCGTTTGGGAGTGAAGAAGCGCTGGATCGCACCTGGAGAAGAGAAGGGACAGGGAGGGGCCCTGCGGATTCAGGATCCGGGAGGCATTCCCGTGGAATTTTTCTATGAAATGGACAAAGCGGAACGGATGTTGCAAAAATTCCATCTCCACCATCAGGTGAAGATTAAACGGATCGACCATGCCAATTGCCTGATTACCAATATTGATGAATTGTATGACTGGTACAGCAATCACCTCGATTTCAGAACGTCTGAATATACGGTCCGGGGCGATGGATCGGATGAAAGTGTATGGGCGGCATGGATGCATCGCAAACCCAGTGTTCATGATCTTGCCCTGATCAGTGAAAAAGGTCCTCGCTATCATCACACCGGTTTCTGGATGGATGATGCCAAAACCATTCTCGATGCATGTGATCACCTGGCATCACTGGGTTATTTTCAAAATATCGAACGGACACCCGGACGTCATGGAACATCCAATGCCTTTTTCGTCTATGTTAGAGATCCCGATGGAAACAGGGTGGAATTATATACCGGAGATTATTTCACCAATGATCCTGACTGGGAACCGGTGAAATGGCACCTGGATGATCCGCAGCGTGCCACTTTCTGGGGAGCGGCTCCTCCGGAGAGTTGGAAGAAGGAAGCGGTTCCTGTCCAGGACATTCTTACCGGTGATCTGATCACACCACAACCTTTGAAGACCAGAGAGAAAGCTTAAAACCTACAGAGACCTTGTACCCCCCCCATATTTTTCAGGCTCACTTTTTAGTGAGCTTTTTGCCCTTTCCAAGGAGGACAGAATATGAAAGCCAACGAATTATCACTGGTTAATTTTTTAAATTACTACCAGCAGGATGTAGAAAGTTTCCTCAAAGAACAAAACATGATGATCACCAGCATCGAAGCCTGGGGTGTGTTGCGAAAAGATTTGATCGCCACCCTGGGCGTGGAACGGGCGAAGCGTTTTCTGCTTCGTTACGGCAGGCATTGCGGCAGAGTGGAAGCCCGCATGTTAAAAGAGATGTTCGACTGGAAAGATGACCTTGAATGGCTGCTGGCCGGTACCCGTATGCATAAAGTGACGGGACGGACTTTTTCCAATTTAATTCAATTTGATGCCGACATTGCAGAAAAACGGTTTGATGTGGAAGGGTTCTGGATTGATTCCTATGAGGCCAAACAGCATTTAAAACATTTCTCCTTCTATCATGAACCGGTCTGTTTCTTTCTGGTCGGATGGGCAGGCGGCTACACCAGCGAATGTCTCGGTAAACCGATTTATTTCAAAGAAGTGGAATGTATGGGAAAAGGGGACCATCACTGCAGATATGTCGGGAAAACACTCGATCAGTGGGGGGATGAAATCAAGGAAGATCTGATCGACTATGAACAGGATCTGGCGGACGAACTGGATCGTGTTTACAGGCGGGTGGAAAAACAGAAAGAGGCTCTGAAAAGGGGTTCGGCCGTCAGCCAGAAATTGACCCGTGCCCTTTTACAGGGAAAAGGATTAAACCAGTTTGCCGGGATGATCAGTGAAGAATTTCATTGTCCGGTGGTCATTGAAAATCGCCAGTTTGACGGGCTTGCCAGTCACGGACGTTTTCTAGATCAGGAAAAGGATATTACGATTCAGGAAATCATCGAAACCCCGCGTTTTCAGGTGGAGCGGGAAAAACTGATTCAGGAACAGCGCACCGTTAAATTTCAATTTGAGCAAAACGGGGATGTCATATACTTACTGGTTTCTCCCATTGTGATCCGCAAGCAAATTTATGGCTACATCTCTCTAGCCCGAAAAAACAACGGGTTTGATGAATATGATGAAGATATTCTGGAGAGGATTGCCATGGTCTGCGCCGTCCAGATGCTGAATGAACAAACCGTTGTGGAAACGGAACAGCGTTTAAAGGGGGAAATGCTGGAAGAGCTGTTCTCGGAAAAGGGGGATACCGCCAGGGTCTCTTCGAAACTGGCTTCACTCGGGTATAATCTAAAAACGCCCCATTATGTCCTGGTCTTTGAAATCCAGGCTTCTTCCGCCTTTGGCAGGGATCAGTCCATCGAGGTTCAGGATGAAGACCGCTACCTGGAAGTGAGAACCAAAGTGACGGAATGGATCCGCAAAACCGTGGAAGAAACAGGATACCGTGCTTTGATTTCTACTAAATTAAATTACATTCATACCATCATCAGCCGGGAAATGTTAAAGAAGAAAGGGATGGAGATCAGGCATTTTGCCGGGCAGTTTGTGGAAAGAATCCGACAGGAATACGATTCTCCCAACTTGAAATTGTTTATCGGGATCAGTACGTTGTGTGAAGATCATATGCAATTTTATCAACGGTTTCAGGAAGCGAAAAAAGCGATCGAAATGAGTAAATTAAAAAGCGGGGATTCGTCTGTGATTCTCGCATCGGAGCTTGGTTACATGACATTGTTGTTAAACGCACGAAGCCCGGAAGAACTTGAGCGCTTTGCCGTTGAAAAGCTGGGTCCGCTTCTTGAGTACGACCGTGAAAATCATTCCGAGTTGCTCAGTACGTTGTATCATTATATTGAATGTGAGTGCAATTTATATAAGACGGCCAGAGAAATTAATGTTTCCATCAGCGGAATGCGCTATCGCATCAAACGGATTCAGGAGCTGCTGGATATCGATTTAAACCGGTCCTCCACACGGTTTGAAATTCAATTGGCTCTAGAAATCCTGCGGGCCTATGAAAAACTGGATATTTAACCGGATCTATCAGATGAGTTTTTTGTGGTAAGGAACGGACGAACAGGTTAGAATAGAGATAATGGCATTGATTTATTATTTTGTGGAGGTGTTTTCATCGTGAATTTGCCTGAGGAACTAAAATACAGCAAGGAGCACGAGTGGGTACGCGTAGAAGGAAACAGAGCGTACATAGGCATCACTGATTTTGCCCAGTCTGAACTGGGGGATATTGTATTTGTCGAACTTCCCGAAGAAGGAGACGAAGTATCCCAGGATGATACCTTTGGCAGCGTGGAGTCTGTTAAAACGGTTTCCGAATTGTATTCCCCGGTCAGCGGAAAAGTTGTTGAAGTAAACCGCGAACTGGAAGATGCTCCGGAACTGGTTAACGAATCCCCCTACGAAAAGGGTTGGATGATTGTTGTCGAAATGTCCGACAGCAGCGAACTTGAGAAATTGCTGAATGCCGATGCATACGAAAAGATGGTTACGGAAGAATAAGTCATATACCCCTTTTGAACAGGAGTGAACCATCTTGAGTGACGATCTTCGTTATGACGTCACGCCGCATGTTCGCGGTGTGCTGCAGGATGAGGAGATTGTATTGACCCACAATGGTCAGCCGGTCGGCCGTATCCCGTTACGGGATATCCAGCCCTATATTGCAGCCGGATACCATATGGACGACACACGCATTTATCAAATCCATGATCCGAATCAGCAGAGTCAGCGACAAACAGCATATGTGGAAGATTGTGACATGGGCTGGTGCTAAGCACCGGCCCGTCACCCATGATCAGGTGGAAGCAATGGCGATGATTGGTGATAGGAAAGAAGATTAGATCCAAAAAATTATAAGCAGGACTACAGGACTAACAGGCATTGAAAAAATTAAAAGCAAGACTAACAGGCATCCAAAAAAATAAAAATAAAAGCAAGACCAACAGGCATCCAAAAAAAATTTAGAGCTGAATTTGATGCAGACCGGCCGAACGCAGTGAGGGAAAGGCAAATCAAATTCAGCTCTAAATTTTTTCCCTATTCCATATTTTTGTTATAGGAAAGAGGGTTTCTCTTCTTTACAATAGAATTAATATAGATAGGATAGGTCATATCCGATAAGGAGGGGAATCCTGTGAGCTTTTGTTGTGGAGCCAGTATGATCGGAGCCATTGGAAACCTGCGTCATTATAAAACGAGAATCAACGAAGTCCCGATTTTATATTGTCCGGTATGTAATCGCATCGATGTTCACCCGGCTGTTGAAGAAGAATATGAAATCCTGGCCGAGTACGCCCATGCCGATCATGCCCCGGAAGTCGATTTTTCTGATTACATCGGAAAAGAAGCGATTCAAGAAGTTTTTGATAACTGCACAATCATTGACCACGGCAATATGGAAGAAGTGATGAAACAACAGATAGACAGTGCTCTGGACCTTTTATCCGTGGCAAAATATATCGATGATCAAGAGTGGGAACAATCATTGAAAGATAGATTGAAAAAATTAAGCTCACGATTGAAAATGTGGCAGAACAAACGAAAATCACACCAGTAGCTCTGTGTGAAATTCATTCACAGGATCAAGCTGGTTTAGCGGAAAAGAGCAGCTGAATACAGCTGTTCTTTTTTGAATGTGAAATCCCCACAATTCATGACCGGTTGACGAAGTTGTATATTGTGGGATAATGACAACTAGATTCATAAAAAGATTACATCCATGAGGGAGAGACCATGAGTAAAAAACGTAAAAAAAAGAAATCCTCAATAACGCGGTTAAAATGGTTTGTTGGTTTAGGGATCTTCTTTTTTATTCTATCCATGATCGCTTACTGGGGGATCGTGATTGCAGGCGAACGACTTGTTGATGAAAACAGACTAAAGATGGTAGAGTCCTCTAATATATACGACCGGAACGGACAGGAAGTGGGTAAACTCTTTATCGAGAATCGTGAGTATGTCACTTTCGATCAAATTCCTGAAAAATTGAGCAAGGCCTTCGTTGCGGTAGAGGATGAACGTTTCTATGAGCATGCAGGTATCGATTTTATCGCGATTGCCCGTGCTTTATACACGGATATCATGGAGGGGGGAGCTGTTCAGGGAGGAAGCACCATCACACAGCAACTCGCGAAAAACGCTTTTCTCAGCCATGAAAAAACGTTGCTTCGCAAAACGAAGGAAGTGTTGATTGCCATTAATCTGGAGCGAAAATACAGCAAGGATCAGATTCTGGAACTTTATTTGAACCAGATTTACTTCGGTCACGGTGCTCACGGGGTACAGGCCGCTTCCCAGCTGTATTTCGGAAAACATGTGAAGGATTTAGCCATCGATCAGATGGCGATGCTGGCAGCCTTGCCGAAAGCACCCAATACGTATTCACCGTTGAACAATCCGGAGAAAGCGCTGGAACGGAGGAATCTCGTCCTGCAACTGATGGAACGAAACGGCGTAATTACGTCTGAAGAGCGTGCTCAGGCAGAACAACAGGAATTAAACGTACAATCGCATCTTACCGGAAGTAAAGAATATCTGGGTACCTATGTGGATTTTGTGATCGAGGAAGCAAGAGAAAAATACGGCATATCAGAAGACGACATTTATCGTGGCGGATATAATATCTATACCAATCTTGATGTGAATGCGCAACAGAAAATGTATGAAGTGTATCAAAACGACGGCTTGTTTCCGTCCTCTGAAAAGGACCGTAACGCTGAAAGCGGCATGGTGATCATTGATCCCGACAACGGCGGAGTCGTCGCCATGATCGGCGGCAGAGATTATACACGAAAAGGATACAACTGGGCTGTTACTCCCCATCAGCCGGGATCAACCTTTAAACCGCTGGCGGTGTACGCTCCTGCCCTCGAAAAGGGGTGGCATCCTTATGATCTGCTGAAGGATGAAAAAATGAGTTTCGGGGATTACAAGCCGCGAAATTATGACGGAAAGTATCGAGGTCAGGTCACGATGATGGAGGCGATTCAGCAATCCTATAACGTACCTGCAGTGTGGCTTCTCAATGAACTGGGGATCGATACCGGCATGGAATCTGCCCAAAAATTCGGAATCCCGCTTCATGAACAGGATCGTAACCTCTCCATTGCACTCGGCGGGCTGACCGAAGGGGCTTCCCCTCTGCAAATGGCTCAGGCGTACAGTGCCTTTTTAAATGAAGGTGTGATGATGGGAACCCATGCCATCGTAAAAATTGAGTCGGGTGACGGTGTGGTGATCGCTCAGGCTGAACCCCTTGCCCATGAGGTTGTGAGTAAACAAACGGCTTATTACATGACCCGCATGCTGGAGAGAGTGGTGCAGGAAGGGACGGGAACCAATGCGCGCATGCAGTGGCCGGTAGCAGGAAAAACGGGGACCACTCAATTCGATAAAGTGCCGGGTACAAACAAAGATGCCTGGTTTGTCGGATATACCCCCTATTATGTAGGAGCTGTCTGGTTGGGATTCGACACACCTGATGAGAACAATTATCTGATCGGCGGCAGCGGATATGCAGCCGGAATTTTTCGCGAAGTGATGAAGGGGATCCATCAGGGACTGGCCGTTAAACAATTTGAAAAACCCGATGGTGTAGAGGAGTTGCAACCGCCGATCCGACTGGAAAAAATTGACGATTTGTCAGCTCAACTGGCCCTTGATACAGAACTGCGGGTACAGCTTATCTGGACCCCGAATGAGGATAAACGTGTAAAATACCGGATATACCGTTTTGAAGAAGATATCGAAAAACGGGAACTTGTCGGTGAGACATCGGACTATGTCTGGATGGGTGAATTTGATATCGACCGGATTTATAACTATGTGGTTGTTCCGGTGAATCCGTTGACGGACGAAGAGGGTGAAGTATCCAATGTGGCAAGGGTTGACTTGATGCTCCTCCCGACCATACTGGATTTTGGAGAAGGACATGAGGGAGATATGCCTGAAGATGTTCCCGAAGATCAACCTGAAGAGGGGGAAGATCCCCGAAACGGGAATGGAGAAAATGAAAATGATCCCGATGATCAAGGGAATACGGAAAACCAGCCTTCCCCGGAAGAAGTGGAAGACCTGATCCGGGAGTATCAGCAGAGCGGTGAAACATTACCGCAGTGGCTGATTGACCTGATAAACGAATCAGGGCAGCAACCCCAGCCTTAAACTCATACAGATTATTGGTCATCCCCCGCATTGATTCTGAGGGGGAATTTTTGCATTTGAACATAAAAAAATGATTTTGGTACAAGGTAAGTGTAAAGGAGGGATGAGGCATGGATGAGAAAGGTTTTATGAATAAAAGTGATTCCGGAGATCCCAACGCCCCCAAACAGAGCAAATATGTAGGTCCCGATATCTCAAATCAGACGTCGGCCATACCCAACCTTGAGGAAACAAGGATCGACCCCAGAATGAAAAAAATCACCGCACCGGTGGATGAGGGGACAGGTCGATATGATACAAGGACGACACAGGATGAACATTCCCGGTCCGAATGACAGATTGACATGATATTCCGGTCAGGAGGCGGGGCGGTTCCATCTGCTCCGCCGCTTAATGCAAGTACTTCCCTTCATCTGATTTTTGATCCGTTTCCATCCCTTTTTCATCGGGGTCCATCTTGAAAAAAGAATGGACGATATGTTTCAGTACGGTTTGTTTTACTTCATCCAGTTTATTTTCAAGGTATGTGAGATAACAATCTTCTAAAAAGCGGCGAAACATGTGAAAATCGGCATCGATAGCCGAAGTATGGAGTGAGTCGTCAATATGATTTCCCCAGCGGATTTCAACATGATGGAATTCATCACTCAGCGGCAACCACAGGTCTTCCTCAAAAGCAAAATGTATATCACCGTCATGGGCGGTTGAAATAGTCAGGACAATCACAGGGTGGTAAAGATATACACCGGCGTTCCACTCCACGTCGTACATCGGATCATCCGGTTCATCGCCGGCTTCCTCCGAAAAATTTTTTCCCTCAAAAATGGCCCGAACCGAAGGGACGTAACAGATAAAACTGCCATTTTGTACACGGGCCTGTTTCACTAAGTACATACCATCACTCCCAGATGTAGATTCTAAGTTTGTAATATCACGGTACTCCTTTTTCCCCTGTGCGTCAACAATGAAGATTCATCAATTAGCAAAACTTAGTCTCCTTCATTCTTTACCATCATGTAGTATAATGTGATTATGATGATGGCGGAAGGAGGGAGAGGCATGAATACAGCCAACCAGCAGGAAGTGGACAAGTATTTTGAAAACAAACTGATGCATGCCAAAAACCAATTTGAACGTGCGCTTGATTGCAAATATACGGAGTTTGACGATCTTTATCCTTATATGAACGAACATCCGCAGTTCTTCTGGTATAAGAGGTATGTAGCATGGCAGGAATTATTGACGGTTGTGGAGATCGCATCGGACTGGAACGTTTCCTGGAACAAATTTTTTACTAAGAAACAGATCTCCTATATAGAGAATAAGGTTCTGGAAGGTAAGGTCCTCGATCACTGGTATGAGGAAGATGAATCGATGGAAAAACAAAACCGTTGATTTTAGGACAGAAGGAGATTCTTTCTAATGGTCAATCTGCCGCAATCGTTCACTCAGCGCATGAAACAATTACTGCAGGATGAATATGAGCCGTTTATTCGATCCTATCAAGCTCCCCGCGTCCACGGGCTGCGGGTGAATACCCTGAAAGTGGATGTATCACGATTTTTATCGATGGCCCCTTTTCCTTTGCGTCCCGTTCCCTGGACAACGGATGGTTTTTACTATCCGGGTGATGAACGTCCCGGAAAGGATCCGTATTATCATGCGGGGTTATATTATATTCAGGAACCGAGCGCGATGTTGCCGGCGGTTGTTTTGCAGCCACAGCCGGGAGAGAAAGTGCTCGACCTCTGTGCCGCTCCCGGAGGAAAAACGGTGCAAATTGCAGCGGCTCTTCGGGGAGAAGGCGTACTTATTACAAACGACATTCATGCCGGTCGTACTAAAGCGCTGGTGAAAAATATCGAGTTGTATGGAATTCGCAATGCCGTGGTAACCAATGAATCTCCGCAAAAACTTGCACAGCATTTCCCGCAGTATTTCGACCGCATCCTGGTGGATGCACCCTGTTCCGGGGAAGGGATGTTTCGTAAAGAGCCCGATATGTGCAAAAGCTGGAGTGAAGATGGTGTTGAGGAATTTTGCATACGGCAACAGGAAATCCTGCAATATGTCCCGCGTATGTTAAAGCCGGGCGGTGTCGTGGTCTATTCAACCTGTACTTTTTCCCCGCAGGAAAATGAGCAGACCATTGATCAATTTTTACGGGAAAATCCGGATTTTGAACTGCTGCATATTGGGAGGGACCACGGGATCAGCGGAGGAAGAAGAGATTGGGTGGAATCACCGTTTTTGGCGGAGGTGGGTCTGGACAAAACGGTTCGCATATGGCCTCATCGTACGGAAGGCGAAGGACACTATGTCGCCCTGCTTAAGAAAAAAGAAGATGATGATTCAAACACGTCTGTGCATGCCGGCAACGGGGCTGTCAATCCCGGCAAGCGGAATGAGATGAATCGTGCAGCAGATGTTGAAGAATATCACTGCTTTGTTGAGGAAAACTTGACGAGAGACCCGCTCCTGATGCTTACAGGGGCACGCTATACAGTTCAAAATGACCGGGTTTTTTTGTATCCGGCCGGTCTCCCGGAATTAAACGGATTAAAAGTCATAAGAAAAGGCTGGTTTCTCGGCACATTGAAAAAGAAACGATTTGAACCGTCCCAGGCATTTGTCATGGGGTTACAGCCAGATGATTTACAAAAAACCGTTGAATTGACCAGAAATGATCCGGAGGTTTACCGGTATCTTCGGGGAGAAACCATCCGGGTTTCCGTACCGGACAAAGGTTGGACCGGGGTTGCGGTGGACGGATTTCTGCTTGGCTGGGCCAAATCAGCGGGGAATCAGTTGAAAAATCAGTACCCTCCGGGATGGAGGATGTTGACTTGATGAATAACCGGCGGAATAACCGCAGCATCATACGGGGAGCGGATGAACCACATGCATCGTCTTGATAAGATTCTGGCAAACACGGGCTTTGGGAGTCGTAAAGAAGTCAAACAGGCAATCAAAAAAGGAATGGTCGATGTTGACGGAATCACGGTAAAGGATCCCGCTTTTCAGGTGGATCCAGACCGGCAACAAATTACCTTTCAGGGTGAAGCCATTTACTACCGGGAGTTTATTTACCTGATGATGAACAAACCTGCCGGGGTCATATCGGCAACCCATGACCCCGTAGAAACGACGGTCATTGATTTGCTGGACGATTTTCACCGTCATTTTTCTCCCTTTCCGGCAGGAAGATTGGACAAGGACACAGAAGGATTATTATTAATTACCAACGACGGCAAATTAGCCCATCGATTACTCTCCCCGTCAAAACACGTTCCCAAGACCTATTTTGCGAGGGTAAACGGCCCCTTATCTGTTGAAGAGATTGATTCTTTTCGCACCGGAATCCGGCTCGATGATGGCTATATTACCTTGCCGGCCGAACTCAGCATCCTTCAATCGGGAGAAGAATCATCGGATGCTAAGGTTACAATTTACGAGGGGAAATATCATCAGATTAAACGAATGTTTGCAGCCCTTGGAAAAAAGGTGCTCTATTTAAAGCGTATTTCCATGGGGGATCTGTCCCTCGACCCGGCCATTGATCCGGGGGAATATCGCGAGTTGAGCCCGAAGGAATTGCAATCCCTGCTGCGGGAGTAAATCCTTGAGAGAGGAGAACGTTCTATGTTTGATGGGGTCCGATCTCTTGAACATTTAAAAATGTCCATTCATCAGCTTTCCGTTTTGTTTGATCATCTTCATGAAGGAGTGGTCATTTCCGATCACTGCGGAAAAATGCTGTTTATGAACCGGTCGGCCAGGGATTGGACCCGGGATTTAAAGCCGCAGATGATACCACAGGGAAATGCAGTTTTAAACGTTGATGAGGAACCCTCGACGAACAAACTGACGGTACTTCAACAATTTATTGATTTGACATTGAAGAATCGACAACCCTATCGCCATAAAAAGGTGTTGATTTCTGCCGGTACCATCAATCCTCCCTGCGATGATTACAAAAAAACGATTTGTCTTTCAACGCAATTGATTCATTCCATTGATCACGAGGTTCTCGGTGCGATTCTTTCTTTTGAATTTCACCGAACACAGAACACGGTGTTGCAAAATCACGGTGTTGATCCGGAAAGCTTATCTGCCCTCAGTCAGATTGCTGCGGGATTGGCTCATGAGATCCGCAATCCGTTAACTGCCGTCTCCGGTTATCTGCAACTGGCAATAGAAGAACTTGAAGGACACCGGCTACAGCAAAGATTTAAAGACATTGTACTCCCTGAACTTGATCACATCCTAGACATTCTCAATGATATCATCAACATATCTCACCCCCCTGTTTCAACGGTATCAACCATTCATGTCGAAGAAATTATCCAGCTAATGATGCGCAAAATTACGTATGCGTGTATGAATCAAAATATCCGCTTGCAAATTCAAGTAGAAAAAGATATTCCTGCGATCCGGGCAAATGTCATGCAAATGAAACAGGTCATTTTGCAGATCGTCAGTAACAGTATTGAGGCCATGCCCTATGGCGGTACACTTAATTTGCACGCACGATATTTACCGGAAAATAAACATGTTCTCATAAAAGTAAGTGATACCGGGCAATCCCTTAATCAATTCAATATGTGTCATCCTGTTTATTCTCACATTATTGAAAGTCATGGCGGATATATTGAAGTAAATGGCTCTCATTCATCCGGTTCTTCTGTTTCAGTTTATCTTCCGACACATTTTTGCGAAACG
>JAWLDF010000023.1:0-47036 GCA_041686735.1 Bacilli bacterium | reverse complement strand
TAACAGACTGACCGGAGCGCTGGTTGATCGTCTTGTCCATCACGCTCATATTGTCGCATTTAAAGGCGAAAGTTACCGGCTGAAACATGCTTTGTCTAATACGAATTCCTAACTGGTTTTTGGACTGGCAAGACTCTGCACTTTTTCTTGCATTATTATGTATTTTTTACTTGCAGAAAACACAGCTTCTTATTAATCCGATCATAACCATATGGAATTTTACCAATATGATCGCCATTTCTTACTTTTTGGACTATGCGTTTACGACAAATAATGAACGAGTCGTTGCAGCACCAGTAAAATATAATGAAAATGATAAAACCCTGCTGACAAGGTTGGAACTGCCTCGAAAAATGAGGTTTCTGATGATAGTGACCGCGCAACGGCCAGTTCATCTGCTGTGGCTCAGTCAAAAGTCACTCCTCTCCAGGTGCAACATATCAGGACAAGTCAGCACATGGGCTTCTGGCGGATGCTCCAGTTGGTTGGATTATTATAGTGTATTATTTGAATTAGAAAGTATCAATACTTGTCTCCCTAATTTATTCGATGGATTTGTTGTTGAACGAGCCCCACGACATTGGAGCTTAGCAACATCGAATATCGAAACCATTACCTATTCCAGCTTTCGGTATTGATAAACGGCAATGCTTAATTCAAATAGACACAGTACAAGTAATAAAAAGCCGATTGAAAAGATAGTGACAAACCCCGCAAAACAATGTATTGAAGCGGCAGTAATATGACCGGGCACATGTTTTTTGCGAAAGGAGAATAACTCAATGAAGATTCCAACAACAATTAGAAACCAGTAATACGAAGCAGGAATCTGGGTTAATATATCATTGTTTTGAGTAAATAAAAAAACAAATACGATGAAGAAGAGGAAAAATACTCCGTTCAGAGCAATCATGAACTGTGTAGGTATCGTTTTTGTCTCCTTTTTGTTTTGAAGCGATAACACACTTGAAACTAATACAAGAAAAATTGAAATTATAGGGAAAGCCACCATGTACCTCATCCTTTCTGGATACTCGAACAACTATCAAACGAACGTATCATCTACAATGAAGGGGATTGCTAGAGAAAACTGTCTTTTGGGTAGCATTGATTCCATCAAGCGTACATTCTCTTCTCCAATCATTTTTTCCTTTAGTATAACATACTGAAGTGGAACAGCCGGTATGTCTGTCGAAGCGCGTCTTTTAATTAACTGTTGAATGTTCTTCATACGATATTTTTTCAATAACTTTCTAAATTTTACAATTTTAGTCTAGATTATTTTGTAGGTCGTTCCGAAGGTCATTCCGATGATCCAATGCTTTATTCACCTCGTTAAAAAGACGCTCCTCCAAAAGAGTAAGTGTCTTTTCCATTTTATGCTATAATATTTCTTGTACAATAGAATAGGCTCCTCAAGGGTGGTCTGGCTCACTCCCGATTGAAAGGGGGTGAGGCCTATGACGGTATTTGAAACTTTATCCCTAATGTTGTTGTTTGGGATGTTTGTAATTTCAATGCTGTCTTTTTATAAAAGAAAATAGACCGCCCTTGGGCAAAGGGTGACGGTCTATTTTCGACTAACATTCTTGAGCCAGACCCCTTTTGGGATCATCTATTGTACTCTGACCGTTTGGTGTTCCAGCACCAGACGGTCTTTTTTAGCGTATTCATGTTTTGTAATTATTATTCTAGTTGGTTAACAATATTATACCTTACTATTTTGTTAATTACAAATCTAGGAATTCAACTGTACGATACACTTTTCCATCAATAAAATTATAACACAACACACTTTTTGGTTTTTTGTCGCGAATTTATCAAATGATTTTAAGAAGAAAAAATAAAACCCACCTCCTGTGAAGGTGGGGCTGGTTCGGAGGGGAGTTCATATTTCCAGTTCCCCGAGCCGAACCAATTCAACAACTGCCTGCGAACGACCTTTAACTCCCAGTTTTTGCATCACATTGCTGATGTGGTTTCTCACGGTTTTTTCACTGATGAACAGTTGTTGCGCGATCTCTTTGGTTGTTTTGTCCTGAACCAATAATTCGAACACTTCTCTTTCTCTGTTGGTTAGCAACGGCTTCGCGTTTGGGTCGTGTTTCAATGAAGTACACCCCTCCTTGCTCGGGCTCTCAAATACAAGGCTGAGGGATACAGTCAGATTATCATATGACCGAGCATTTATAATGGTGAGGTAAGGGAGGTAATTTAGGCCTGCGCCTACAGTGTATTCATCTGTTCTTGACCCTGTTCCCGCGAAAAACCTCATCGGAATACATTCTTGCTCAGGTTTATTCACCGGGAATTTAAGACGCTGTTCCATCAATCAATTCAACCGTCGCGTCGATAGAGCGGCGTACAAATGCTCAAGATTCCGGAGTTCATGGCGACCACATGTATGAATCAGTTTTCCCCATAATTGCGCGGTCATTTTGGCATCCCCTTCCGCCGTATGACGGTTGAGGATCGGAATTTGAAAGTGAGGAAGTACCTCATCGAGTAAACTGCTTTCCACATGCGGATAAAAGAGATCCAGTACCTGCTTCGTTTCCAGCACACGCTGAGTGAAGCGGAAGTGATAACTTTTCCAGAGATAATGATTTAGAAACATCATGTCATGACCTACATAAAATCCTACGATGATGCGTTCGCCTATGAATTCAAGTAATTTCGGCAAAACAACTTGGATCGAAGGAGCAAGAGCCGTATCTTCCGCGCGAATTCCGGTTAACTCCGTAACAAAAGGGGGAATTCCCCTTACCGGCTTCACATATGAAGTGAACATGCGACCGGTAACCTTTGAACCTTTCATTTCCACCGCTGCTACCGAAATTATTTCATCCCCGTGCTCCGGACGAAAACCGGTCGTTTCCGTGTCTATCACAACATATTCCAGATCTTCCAGAGGGGTTCGCAAAATATCCGTTCTTCTCTTATTTTCACGAAGCGTATTACGAATCCAGGCTTCCTGTTGCATGGTAGTTTTTCCGGAGCCAGCTGCTTCTCCATGAAAAAGTGAAGCCTGCGACCTTTGTAATCCCCGAGCCAGTAATGTCCTTACCCGCTCGAACATGTTATTCATTTTTCTTCTCTCCCCTGCCCGAATTCATAAAGTCCGCAGAAGTCCTTCTCTGCCATTTTTTGACCAGTTTCATCGCTCTCTTTAAACGAACGAGATCCTCGGCTGACAGGTCCGAAGGGCAAACATAATTATTAAGAGGCAAATTCCCCTTTCCCTTTTTCAAGTGCGTCTTCATGCGAATATACATAACATGCCGGTATGCAATGATCATTGAAATCGCTTCTTTTTCCTGCCAGATACCCTTTTTCGATAATGCTTTGATCCGTTCTTCCGTATTGACCGCATGAATCCCGTATTTGAGGCTCCACAGACGTACCATGTTGACCAATTGCACATAAACACCCTGTTTTACATCGACTCTGCCCATATTGGGGCCCCATGCTTCCGTAAATAATCTTCCCAGCCGGTTGATCGGGACCGCATGCTCTCTGGCATGACCGGCCAGACGATGCAAAAAACGGGGCTGTTCTTGGATAAAGTCGATAAACCAGCGGCGTAACTCTTCTGCCAGATCAATCTGTCCGTAAACCCCGCGAAAATCGGCTGAAATCAAAAAGTAGCGAAGATGATCAACGGATGGATCATCAACCCAGTGTCTCCACTGTTCCTTCCATTCTTCCAGCGAGTGGAACCATATCGAATTTGTCGCCATGACATTTCCTTCACATAACGGATACCCCACTTCATTCAGTCCGTGAACGGCACGTCTTGCAAATTCCTTTAGGTATCGGAGATTTCCCTCCTGATCTGATTCTTGATTTTCGTTCATCTTATAAACAATCCCGTTATCCTGATCCGTCCATAAGGTTTGTTCCTTGCGGGCACCGCTCCCCAATAACAACCAGCAAAAGGAAACGGGCGGGGAGCCCCACCCTTCCTTTTTCATACCTTCCTCTACAAGAAGTAAAGTTTTCGTGATCAGCTGGTCATGAAGAATATTCAACTGGTCCAGATAGGTTGCTCCCAGGTCAACATTTTGATGATTTTCTGGCAGTTCAATAAATCGATCATGGATTTTTTTTAGGCTACTTAAATCCGTTGTTGATTGAATAACCGAGATGAACCTTCCTATTAGCAGTTCCAAAAAGGCACCTCCTTTTGAAAACAACCGGCAGGCGAGAATCTCTTATGACTGGGAAGTCTGGGGCGAACCCACGTTTGACGTTGAACCCTTGAGCGATTTTTCATCCAGTTGTTCAGGATATCCGTATGCCCCGTGTTCACTCAAATCAAGACCTGCTACTTCCTGTTCCTCGGATACACGCAATCCGACAGTCACTTTCATGACCCACAATACGATAAAACTTATGATAGCTACATATACTGCAGCACCTGCAACTCCGATAAACTGAACGAACAACTGGTTAAACCCTCCGCCGTAAAAAAGTCCGGTCTGCCCGATCCCCGTCGCTTCTACCAGACGAGGTGAAGCAAAAAATCCGGTGGATAATGTACCCCATACCCCGGCGATACCGTGTACGGAAAAAGCGTAAATCGGATCATCGATGCCTTTTCGTTCAAAATAAAGGGAGGTGAAGAATGTAAGGATACCTGCCAGAGCACCGATCACAACAGCTGCCCACGGCTCAACGAAAGCACAGGATGCCGTGATCGCTACCAGCGCTGCCAGAACACCGTTCAGCATAAAGGGTATGTCTGCTTTACCCAATACGAACCATGCCGTAACGATTGCGGCAATTCCTCCGGCTGCAGCGGCAAGGTTGGTGGTCATGGCCACGTATGCCGAGAAACCTCCCATGGCACCCATGGTACTGCCGGCATTAAATCCAAACCAGCCGACCCACAAAATGATCGTTCCCAGAACGGTGTAAACCTGGTTATGACCCGGAATCAGATTGGGAGTTTTGTCTTTATTATATTTTCCGATGCGGGGACCGAGTAAAATGGTTGCTATCAATGCAGCGATTCCACCCTGTAAGTGAACGACTGTGGAACCTGCAAAATCCTGCATTCCCAGTTCACCGAGCCATCCGCCACCCCATACCCAGTGACCGACGACCGGATAAATCAATACGGAAAAAATGATCCCGAAAACGAAGTAGACCGATAATTTGGCACGTTCCGCAAAACCACCCCAGGCTATGGCCATGGACACCGCCACAAAAGCCATTTGAAACAGGTATTTGAGACCAAGCGGAACCGTACTCCAGGAGAGGGAAGAAAAGACCTCATTGACCTGATCGTCCGTTACGTTTAAGAACCAGCCCGATGTTCCGAACCAGCCGTTCCCGTCTCCGAATGTAATCGCAAATCCGAATGCCCAGAAGCTGAGGGCCGCGATGCCGTAACTGATAATTGTCTTACCGGCCACGTGACCCGCGTTTTTCATCCGGGTAGAACCCGCTTCGAGCAAAGCGAATCCTGCCTGCATGAAAATGACGAGGATCGCCGCCACCAATACCCACACAGTATCAATCGATAAAATAAGTTCTTCATTCATGGTTTAACCACTCCCCTATTCATCATTTAATGTTATTTTATATACTTATACCATGTTATATAATATAACATTAAACGGATTATGGGGATATATTATCACTCAACAAACCTGTTGTCAATATCATTGTGTTAGATTATATGACATAATATAATAAAAATCCGGGACTCTAAAACAAAAAAATCGTCTTACTTCCCATCAAATCTCCTTCGAGAGAGACACAATGGCAAAATAAGACGATTTTTTTCCTTATTTAGTGCGATCGAGCATTTTTCTCACATCTGTTAAGGCGGTTGAACTAGGATAAGGATTTTAGGAGTTGATCCAATTTTCCATTTCTTCGTTCCCGCTCCGCATCATCAGCGAGATCATATTTTTTCAACAAATGAAAAATCTCATTTAACGTCGTCTGATCAGGATTACGCTGCAAAAGTTGTGATAATTTCGCGGTGCACTCTTCATTTAGGAAAGGCTTTTGTTGCTCCAACTTATTTATAACGTCGTCGAGTGAATGATCCAGTTTACATTCTCCCATATTCACCCTCCTTTCCTCTTTAAGCCACAGTCGTTCGCTTATCTGGACTGATCCGCCATATAAGGATGATACATCACATTATACCCTTTTTCCGATCTCGCCCGATGATCTGAAACTTCGTATACGCTTTCAAAAAATCGGTTGGCCGGAACAGCCAGCAGACGATAGTAATCACTAAACAATTTTGCCGCTTCATTTCCCAACCAGCCTGACGGTAATAATTCTTCCGGCAGACCGGGATCAAAGAACAGAAACTTGCGATACTCATGGACAAGAATCGTCCGTTCCACAAAGGCGTCGGTATCCTTTAATTCCCCGGAATCCTTTGCTTTTTGATACTTCTGAAACTTCAAGCTATAATGATCAATGAATGTCCTGTAACGTGCATTTATCTCATCAAGATCCCAGCACCGTTGTACGATGTCTTTGCTTTCATGAGGTCCCTTGTTGCGAGCCTCGAAAAAATCGACAAAATCAGTAGCATCATAACGTTGCAGAATATCAAACACCTGTTCTTTCAGATCAAGAGGAGTCACCCAGCAACTGTTGGCCAGCATGCCGAATCCGCTCCAGATCAGTTCCTGTCTCAATTCATCCCTTACAGACCGAATTTCCTCCGGGATGGTATAAACCAGAATCCTCCATTTCCCATCCCAGGGTTCACTCTGCAACTTATAGATTCTTTTGGCCGCTTCTTCCAACCGTTTTAACCCCTGTTCGGTCATCGAGTAATAACTTTTATTGCCCTCTTTGCGCGACTTGATCCATCCCTGCCGGGACATACGTGAAATGGCCGCCCGGACCGATTGGGGAGTATGGCCGAATTGTTCCATTAGTTTGATGAGACTTCCGATCCAGATTTCTCCTCCATAATAACGAATATAATCTCCATAGAGCGTAAAAATCATAGAACGAGGTTTCATATTTTTTCACCATCTCCTTCAATCTTGCTCGAATATTATCATTTTTTTGGGGAGACGGTCAAGCAAATAGCTGTTTAATATGCGCCAGTACTTTCTCCGATTCATTGACCATGTCTTCCATTAATTCTTTCACCGTGGGGATCTCTTTCAACAGACCGGAAACCTGACCAGCATTGAGATGCCCCGCATCAAATCGCCCTTCAATTGCACCAAGGCGATGATGGACCTCATCCGTATGTTGATTAAAATCCTCTTCACTCCAGTTCCCCTGTTCATTCTTTATCAGGTAACGGGCATATGGGGTATCGAGTAAACGACGGACTTTCCCCCATTTTCTTCCCACGATAAAAGTATCGGTATCACCGCTGGCTATAATTCTTTCTTTATATTCAGGATGAACGGTTGCCTCGCGGGTTGCGACAAAACGGGTACCCATCTGCACACCAGAAGCACCGAGTGCAAGAGCCGCCACCAATCCGCGGTGGTCTCCGATCCCTCCGGCAGCCACCACCGGAATGGATACTGCATCGGCTACCTGCGGTACCAGCGTCATGGTCGTCAGTTCAGCCGGAGAGTTGATCCCGGCGGCTTCAAACCCTTCGGCCACGACGGCGTCCGCCCCCGCCTTTTCCGCTTTGACAGCATGTTTAACCGTTCCGACCACTACCATGGTTTTTCTGCCATGTGAACGAAAATGTTCGATCAACGCATCCGGTTTTCCGGCAGAAAGGCTGATAATGGGAACATCCAGCCGGGTAACAAGATCGACAATTTCTTTTAGAAACGGCTGGACCGTAATCGGTATGTTCACGGCAAAAGGTTGGCCGGTCCGGTCCATCACCCGGCGAATTTTATCTTCCAGTTCGTCTGCTGTCATCGTTCCGGACCCGATGGTTCCCATTCCACCCGCTTCAGAAACGGCGGCAACCAGTTCGGGACTGCTGATGTTGCCCATTCCACCCAGGATAATCGGATATTGAAGTTGAAACATTTCGCACAGTGGATTATTCATGGAATAACGTCCTTTCAATGATTATTTCCCCTTATATTGCGGCTTTCTTTTCTCGTAAAATGCTTTGACACCTTCCTGATGGTCTTCTGTGCGTCCGGCAATTTCCTGACTGTGGGCCTCATATTCGAGCGCTTCTTCCAGACCCACTTCCATGTTATGATACAAAGCCCGTTTAATCAGACCGATTGCACGGGTGGCCGAGCCGGCTAATCGTTTGGCTAATTGATTCACTTCATCTGTAAATTGTTCATCGTCAACTGCACGATGAATTAACCCGATTCGCTCTGCTTCCTCGGCCGAGATTTTATCTCCAAGATATGTTAATTCGATCGCCTTCGACATCCCAACCAGTCGAGGCAAAAAGTACATTGCTCCCGAATCCGGAACCAGTCCGATATTGACGAAAGCCTGAATAAAGCTTGCTTTTTTAGTGGCAATACGGAAATCACAGGCCAGAGCCACACTGCAGCCCGCCCCTGCAGCTACTCCGTTAATTGCTGCAATGACCGGTTTTTCCGTGGCGACGATTTGCTTGATCATCGGATTATATCGCTTCCGCAAAATATCTCCGTAACTGGCATCGCCGGATTTGACGTTGGCCAGGTCCTCTCCTGCTGAAAAAGCGCGTCCTTCTCCGGTCAACACAATCACACGTACTTGCGGATCACGGTCAGCTTTTTTAAACGCATCCGTCATCTCCCTATTCATCTGTTCATTAAACGAATTCAACACATCCGTCCGGTTCATACTGATCCGGCAAATTCCTTCTTCTACCTGATATAAGATGGTTTCGTACATGTGTGAACCCCCTGATTTATGGTTTTATATGATGGTTCTCCATTACATTCCTTTGAAACGCGGTCTTCTCTTCTCAGCAAAAGCGCGCATACCCTCTTTTTGATCTTCAGAAGAAAACAACAGATAAAAATTGTTCCGTTCATAATGCAAGCCTTCGTCGAGGGGAAGATCAATCGCCTTCAATACCGACTGTTTGATCAAGCGGACAGCAAGCGGAGGTTGTTCCGCAATGCGACGTGCCAGTTTTAAGGCTTCATAGAGATAAAGCTCGACAGGAACGACCCGGTTGACAAAACCCAGCTGCAACGCTTCATTTGCAGAGAGATGATCCCCTGTCAACAGCAATTCCATTGCCCTTGCTTTTCCGAGTGCCTTCGTCAAACGCTGGGTTCCTCCGGCACCCGGCATGACTCCGAGCAGCACTTCAGGCTGTCCGAATTTTGCCGTCTCGGAGGCAATCACCATATCGCAATTCATGACCAACTCACATCCGCCGCCCAGAGCAAAACCGCTCACCGCGGCAATGATCGGTTTGCGTACAAGGGCAATACGATCCCATACCCGGAACTGGTCTCTGAGTAACATCTCAACACTGTCCACTTCTGTCATTTCTTCAATATCGGCACCGGCAGCGAACGCCTTCTCATTCCCCGTCAACACCATTACACGGATTTGCGGATCTTGATCCATTTTTTCCAGTGTTTCAACAATCTCATCCACCATTTGCAAATTCAGAGCATTAAGTGACTTAGGACGGTTAAGGCGGATGAGCCCCACCTTACCGTCCTTTTCCACCTGAATAAACTGATACATTTTTTCGCTCACTCGACCTCACCGATCATCATCGAGACGATCTTCCCGGCAAAACCCATCAAATCTTTTGCTGCTGCCATCCCTTCGTCGGAACGCATGGCATTATTCAGCGTTTCCTGATCTTTAAAATACATTTCTGCCATCAAATAGTACTCACTTTTGCCCTGAGGTGCTCCGGTGATGCGGGTCACTTCCAGTTTTTCGAGTCCGGGCATTTTGGCAGCCAGTGGAGCATGTACTTCTTCATAATGACGGTCAAACGCTTCCTTATCTTCCGGATGTTTATAAAGTGCGATCAATTTTACCATGAGATCATCTCTCCCTTTTATCAAATATTATTTTACTCTGTTTGTATAACGAATTTACAAAATGACGTTTTTCTAACGTTATTATAAATTTTATCAACTTGACGAGTCAATGCAAAATTCTGAAAATTGCCCGGTGCAGAGTTTCTACTCTCCGCGATATTGCGGCTTGCGTTTCTCGGCAAATGCCTGCAGGGCTTCAAGACGATCCTTCGTCGGAATAATGACCTCATATGCTTTGCTTTCAATGGCCATCCCCGATTGAATATCGACTTCCAAACCGTGTTGAATCGCATATTTGGCCTGGATTACGGCAAGCGGTGCGTTTTCCATCATCTCATTTGCCAGGGTTTCACACTCATTCATCAATTCTTCCGGTGCAGTTACCCCGTTTAGAATGCCATATTCATAGGCTTCCTCCGAAGTGATTTTACGTGCAGTCAAAATGAGTTCCTTGGCTTTCGAAGGTCCGATCAAGCGCGGCAAACGTTGCGTTCCACCCGCTCCCGGAATGATAGCAAGGCTTACTTCCGTTAATCCCATTTTCGTTCCTGATACGGCATAGCGAAAGTCACATGCCAGAGCCAGTTCAAATCCGCCGCCGAATGCATATCCATTGATCGCCGCAATGGTCGGTTGCGGAATTTGTTCGATTTTGTTAAACACCTCTCGAATCTTTCGTACATTACGACGAACCTGACTTTCATTCAAGGTTCTTCTTTCTTTCAGGTCTGCACCGGCACTGAATGCTTTATCTCCGGTACCTGTAAAGATGACCGCGCGTATGTCCCGGTCCACATAAATGTCATCTACGGTTTGTTCCAGTTCTATCAGTGTTGCATAATCAAAGCAGTTTAAACTTTCCGGACGATTAATGGTGACAATCGCCAGATGTCCTTTTCTTTCCATTAAGATATTTGACTGGCTCATATCCAATCTCCCTTCCGACAAGATTAAACAAATTTCGATATTCCGTTTAAAAAACGCATAATATTATTTTACCATATTCATCAGACAAAAGACTATCAATCACAAGTTTGATAATTCAATAAATTTAAAAATGATTTTCTCTGGTTTTTTCCTGAGGATTTAAACAACCATTACCCGATTTAAATCCCCAATAACCAGTGACTATAAAAACACATAGTTCCATTATGAATTGCGATTTTTTAATTACTAATAAAATTCGACTCGTTTCGGGAGGTGACAGGCACCTGCAACATTACTTCTTCCAAATACGTATAAAAAGAATAAGGGCAGTATGATTAAAGTAAACGGTACATGACTCGATGAATTAACAGGAGGGCAAGAAGGTGTTAATATCTATTTTATTTGTGTTGGTCGTTTCCGCTTTAGTTGTCATACTTACAGTATTTGCCATATTAGCATCCAGGAAAAATACAGTGAACAAGGAAGGAGATAAGAACATGATGAAATCATTATTTTATTACCTTGTGTTATTTGCTACTTTGATGATGACCATTGGAGGAAGCGTTTCCGCATTTATGGCCGTTGCCGATATTGTATCACCTCCGCCATATTATCAAAGCTATGAGAATTTTAAAGAGATGACTCGAAATGCGAAATACCAGACTCCCGATGGACAAACGGAAGAACCGGAGGCGATTAGCGAGGAGGAATTGCGTGAACGCTATGATACAATGGTAGAGGAAACGCGTGCACAGGAACAAAGTAGAGCGATAAACAGGTTAATCAAAAGTCTGGGATGGATTGTTATCCCCTTTCCTATCTTTCTCTACTACCAGCGCAGAATGAAAGATTAAGTAATAACTGCCATTTAATTGTGTAAAAAAAGCATCTGGAGTTTGGAGATTTAACCAGATGCTTTTTTTACATTCAATCTACTAAATTTGTAGAAATGAATCCGCTGTTATGCTCATCTCGCGCATCTACACGGATGCTATTCGGAACAACAATTGTCGGCTCTATAGTAGTCGTAGAGTTTGAGAAGGGGCTCAAGGAAACTGTAGGCTCTTTGATCGTTATATACAACGTATCCCCGACCTTTTTTGTCATGATGTAGTCCCCCTTTTCCTTCAACGGGGGTTTTTCATGAGAACTAATCGTCGCTCTATAAGTACCAAATACATGTAACTTTTCTTCATCAGATCCCTCAACATTTACCTTTTGCCCATTGGTTTCTAATACAATCCGCGTAATTGTTCCCGGAAGATTTTCTTCTACTACAGGCAAATCAAATGATTTATACTCAGCCCCCATAAAATCTTGAACCTCGCTTAATAGACCTATCGAACTCAGAAGCGTAAAGACGATTCCGATTGTTCCTAATATACCAACGAAGAGAATGCTTAAAAAATCGTATTTTACAATAGGATCTTCCTTCTTTGATAAAAAAGAATAGACGATAATTTCAATCCCTAATACAACTAGAATGAGGGGCCACCACAATAGTAGCGGCTCAACCAACTGTGTTCCCGTCATTTGAGATACAAACAGAAAAATCCCCAGTAACACAAGGGATAATCCCATCGATACACTACCAACACGCCATGTCCTCATCGCCCATTCTCCTTCCGGCCTTTACTTCCCATCATCAGCTTCAAACCTCCGCCAATTAACAAAATACAAATAACAGTAACCTGAAAATAGTTATAATACCAGTATTGAATATCAACACCAAAATCCAATTTTAACATTGGAGCTAGCGCAGGAATCACTATATGATCAAACATATAATAGAGTCCTAACGCTAACAAACCCACACCTAACCACTTTTGATGATTTACTAAATAAGAGATAATCGGGATATCCTCAAGCTCCTCTTCACCATGCTTTGATACCTTTTGCAATGCATCGAAGAAACTGTAAAACCAGATAATTGGGATTAAAAACAGAAACAGTGACAGTCTTAAAATATCCAAGATATAGATTGCGAAAAGAAAAGCGGCCATAAGCTGCAATCCACGCCTTTGTAATCCTAAATACATGTGCCCGGCACCCGGAAAAATGGATAATACTGTTGCCAGTGTCTTACTCTTCTTTCCCTGTTCACGACGCGTTTCTTCGAAATCCTCTAGTACCGTTTTGTCTACTAATTCTTCTCCGCGTTGCTTCTTCTTCACCTGTTGAACGGCATCAAACATGTTATATACCCACATAATGGGCAAAACACCTAGAAATATTAAGAATTCACTCTGGTTCGTAAATGCTGTAATAAATAAAATCATCGTGCCAAGGCCGAAAAATCCAATCAAAAATGTTAATCCTCTGTTCATTAAACCCAGTTGAAAATGTCCTAACCCTGGGATAAAGGAAAGCAAAATGGTGTAAAAACGTTCACTTTCATGATTTTTCGTTTGTTGTGGAACCAGTGTTGAATTCTGTGATATCCCCTGACTTTCCACAGACTGCGTTGTCGTCTGGGAATTTTTTAATAAATACAGCACCATATCCAGCATATTAAACGCCGTAACAACAAACCCAATCGCCGCACCAATAAAAAATGCCTCTTCCTGTCCATGATTAATGAATGCTACAAAAAGACCCAACAGGACAGGACCAACACCAAAGGCTCCGTATAAAAACCCTCTGATTATTCGACCCATATAAAAGTGTCCAACTCCCGGAATAAATGAGAGAAAAAAAGCGAGTAATGGATTCTTATTCATGATTTAACCTCCTTTGTTTTACTTCAATTCTGTCAATTAGTGATAATGCTTTTTCCATTAAGGTATCCGATACTGTCTGCTCCGAACCGGAAATGGGAGATGCTTCAACCGTTTCAACGATACCTGTAATGCTCTGGAAAAATCCCGTTGTCATCAGAGTAAATGTAATTACTGCGGCCACCCCGTAATGGAATAACGGATGCTGGTATACCTTCCTCCTCTTTTTTTGAGGCAGCTTTCTGATCACTTCATCTGTAAAGCTTCTAGCTTCGATTATGGGCAGTTGTTGTGAGTGTGAATCTACCATATCCATATATGTCTCTAAGCACTGATTACAGGAATACAGGTGATTTTCAAGCTCTTCCCGCTTTGTTTTTGATAGCTCTTCGTTTATATAAGCCAACCATTCTTCACTGCTGAAATGCTTCATCAAAAATCATCCTCCTTCCAGTGCTTTTTCATCCAGCTTCTTGCCCGATACAGCTTTGTTTCAATTGTCTTAACCTCAACCTGCTGCTCGTCAGCAATTTGTTTATAACTTTTTTCAGCTATATAATACGCATAAATAACATCCCGATAATTGGGGGGCATTTCGTTCAAAAGCTTTTGAACCATTTCTCGCTGCTCTTTTCGCAAAAGAGGCTCAATGACATTCTCATCTGGACGGGTCATCACTGAAAGTTCTTGTGGCTCGAGAACCGTCTCTTTTTGCCGCTGCTTTTTTCGTTTCATATCAATCGCATGATTTACAGCAATCCGGGTCATCCATGCCTTTAATCCTTGAGAGCTATACTCGGGGAGAGCATAATAGATTTTTACAAAAGCTTCCTGCGTTGCATCTTCTGCATCCTTTTGATTCCTGAGTATCGGAAAAATTGCTTTAAACAGATTATTCTTATATTTTTCAACAAGCAAACGAAAGGCATGTTCATCGCCTGCCTTCACTTTTTCTACTAATACTTCATCTTGAATCTTGCTCCCCCCCTTTCTCTCTGTCTATACTATTAGACGAACCTGCTTATACTATACCCTACACTTTTTTAAGAAAAATTCTAAAGAAATACTTACCAAAAGAAAAAATCGATCTAACGGCAATCACCATCAGGGAGAGGAATGGTTAGAACAATTAAAGGTAAACCTGGATGGGACAATGGAATTTGTTATAAATTTTTTGGCCGAAAAAATGCCCATGGTGAAAGTGAGGATTCCGGAGGGGACTTATATCATGTGAATGGACTTTAGTGACTATGGCATTACGCCGGAGGAAGTCCATGATCGTATCTATAATAAGGCCAATGTGCTTTTAGAGGATGGAAAGATGTTTGGGGAAGAAGGTTTGCAATTCCAGACTACTCATCGGGATTTTCCCTTCACATCCCTGAGGTAGGTGTCTTCTGTCGGTATGTGATAAAAAAGAGTCTGCAATGCCTGTGCATCGCAAACTCCCGTATCGTCGTGATCAGTATCCCTATTTGATTATTACAACCTGCATCTGAAATTTCCCGATATCCGGCAGATCCATGGGAACAGTCAGGGCTTTCTGGTTGGAATATTCCTTTGTTTCTTCCAATCCAACCATTTGCGGCGGAGAAATATCCACTGTAATTCCCTGATTATATAACAGGGTACTGGCGTTACCTGAAATCATGTTTCCCAGTTCGGAGATAGCACTTTTTCCGATCTCATCGATTTCCGTTACCATCATTCCTCCCATCATGGCGGAGATGATCCGCAGTGCGACCGATTCATGTATGCCAAAAATTATATTACCGGTTAACTCACCGGTGACAGCAATTTTAATCCAGATATGATTTTCAGCCAGTGTCACATCCTGAATTTGCAGTTCGCCTCGTTCCGGCACGACCTGACACATCTGTTGAAACACATTTTGTGCAGATTCTAAAAAGGGATTGATATAGTTTGCTTTAACCATGCTATGTATTCCCCTTCCCCAGGCTGCAAGTTGCCTGCCAAATAATGTTATTCCATTATACAGAATATTTCATCTTTCGACAAGTTTTTCTTTGTGTGCCATGCTATTTTTTTACAATTGCCAGTGGAGTCCGGGGAAACAATTCACGTAATATGTCTATATTTCGGCGGTCAATTGTATAGATTGCATGACAGGACGTAAGGTCGAGCACCGGAACTCCCACTTCATGCCGGCTCAACTGCCACATGGGTAGCAAAAGCCGGGTAAAAGAAAAAACCGTGTCTCCAAAGCGAAGACACTGGCGTATACACTCACCGGCTGGATAATCGACTGGATTTGACTCAAGCAAATGCACAGGTTCAAATCCGAATCGCCGGATCAAATGCTGGCGATCGGCCTGTTGAACCCCGGTTTTATCATATGTATGGCACCGGGGGGAAAGTACCGGATATTGCTTGATGACAAACTGACAATCGATACCATGGAAAAACATGCCCGGCTGCTCCTTTCCTCATTCACTCATGACCGGCAGTGATTCAAAGCTGATGATCTTATCTTTTACCACGGATGGAATCGGTATACTTTTTTGTTCTGCCTGCCCCATCAGCACCAGGGTTCCCCTTCCCGCCGCCGCCAGCCGCTCCTGTTCATCCAGTACCAGGGCATACTCCAGATCGAAAGAAGAATTCCCCAGTCTTGCAGTCCGCACCAATAATGACAGGGGTTGTCCGTAAAAAATCTGCATTAAAAAGTGGCATTCCAGGTTAGCCGCTACAATGACACGTCCTTTTTTAAAATTAAACATCTCTGATGCGACACCGACATGCTCCAGATAGTCGATACGCCCCTGTTCAAAATAGGCAAAATAATTGACATTATTTAAATGTCCCAGCATGTCCACTTCGCCGAAACGAATTTTCATCGGCATGCGAAAACGAAATTTTTGTAACCATTGATATTCATCGGGTTGAATAAAATCGACTCGGTTCATTTTGGTTTCCTCCTCGTATCTCCTTTTAACAGACCTTTACAACGACCACCGAAGCGGCAGCCAGCGTTGAAATGCCATTTTTTCTTCCGTGACCGATGTCAAACAGACATGAATCTTCGTGCCCGCCCGGTCAGCATGTCTAAGGGCATTTGAAAAATCAGGATCACGGATGATACAGGGTGAAAAGCCGTCTGCATCCTCCCTCTGTACCACAAAAATGACATGGGTCTGTATATTGTCCTTTTGCTGCCACTCCGCCAATTCCTGTAAATGACGCGTCCCCCGTTCCGTCGGGGCATCAGGAAAACATGCGGTTCCATCGACGGCCATGTTGACGGACTTGACTTCAATTAAATGAGTCATTGATTCCTGCCTGACTACAAAATCAAAGCGACTTTTCCCCACAGTCACTTCTTTATGGATGCTTCCGTGTGTCAGCTCGGCAATTGCCTGATGGATCAATAGTTGTTCTGTTAAGCGATTGGCTTCCATTGCATCGATACATACTTTTGTCTGCGGAAGTACAACCAAAAAAAGTGAGTAAGGCGTTTTTCTTGCTGGATTTTTCGCGGGTTTGAGCAGACAGGGAAGTCCTTCTGACAACACGGTGTCCAGTCGACCGGTACTGGGAACATGAACCTTGATAATTTCATGATCTAATTCTACTTCTGCAATAAATCGATTGATACGTCGGATAAAAGTTGCACTGACCATGTTATCAAATTTGATGTGCATTCCCCGGCTCTCCTTTGACAATGTCGATCGTATCTTCATCGTGGAGGATTGAGCGGATGATATGACGGGATGATGCCTCCCCAAAAGTGAGGATTTCCTGCATCCATTTAATTTCAAAAAATTTACGATGGATTTCCCGCTCCGAGTATCCGCGATCCCGCAAACTTTTGACCTGCTCCTGTAGTTCTGTTAAAAATTGATATTTGAACTTCAATGCCTGTTTTCCGTTTTTAACGACACCGCTGTGTCCGCAGTAGAGACTGTCAAAATCATATTGCAGTGTCTTCTCAATTGACCGGATTAAAAGCGGGATATTCTCATGCTTTAAAATATACTTCAATTTTTTACCGAGGTAGAGGTCTCCGGCAAATAATCTTCCGTTTTGTTGATCAAGTAAAGCAACATGATCATCGCTGTGCCCCGGTGTATAAAGGACGGACAGGGTGTGACGTTCCGTATTAATTTCTTCACTTAAAGGATGGGCACGAACAGGTTCGCGAATCCCCCATATTTTTCTTCGGTAAAAAGGAAGTTGCACAGGTGTTGACAGATCCCGAACCGCTGACTTATGAACATACACCGGCACGTTTTTGTGACGTTGCAGCCATGCTGCCGTGCCACTGTGATCTTCGTGATGATGAGTCAGCACCACCTGCCGGATGTCGTTTTGCTTATAAAATGCAAGTAATCCCTCCATAAAACTGGCGGGACCGGTATCAATCAGCAGTCCTTCCAACAAATACACATAAGATTGATACACTTGACCAAGAACGGTCTTTCTTCCCGACCAGATCGTGACATCCTCATGATCCGTGGCCTGATACATTTATTGCACCTCTTTTCATAATGACTGAATCCTCATTCATTTTCTAAGTATACCATATTATCCCGCTGATGGTCCGAAAAATAAAAAGAAGAGCGAGATGATGAAAAGGTATGTTATTGTGTTATCAATTGCGGGTGTGTCAATCATTGGATCGATAACCTTAGGATATCTCCACCGTTGTCTGTTAGCTACCGGGGGACATGGCTCTTACACGGGGCGGACTTTCACCGACTAGCCATTAACACTTTGCTGGGCACGCAATAATCCAGAAAATAATATTCTGAATTTGATGCAGACCGGCCGAACGCAGTGAGGGAAAGGCAAATCAAATTCAGAATATTATTTTGGCACTAAAAATCCGCCTTCAAAATTCGAAGGCGGATGAAAAAAATTATACGGTCCTTAAGATGTGAAAAACTTCTTGAATCCGTGTAATGACGTTGCTTTATTCATATAAGCAATGGACGTTGTCAGCGGAATTCCCTTCGGACAGGATTGCACACAGTTTTGCGAGTTGCCGCAATCTGTAATTCCGCCTTCATCCATCAGCGCCTCAAGACGTTCATGTTTGTTCATGGCGCCTGTCGGATGGGTATTAAACAGACGAACCAGTGAGATCGCAAAAGGACCGATAAAAGGTGATTTGCTGTTCACATTGGGACATGCTTCGAGACAGACACCACAGGTCATGCATTTTGATAATTCATAAGCTTGTTGACGCTCAACCTCAGGCATGCGCGGACCGGGTCCCAGATCGTAGGTTCCATCAATCGGAATCCAGGCTTTTACCCGTTTCATCGCATCAAACATGCGACTCCGATCAATGATCAGGTCACGGATCACAGGAAACGTACTCATCGGCTCAACCCGAATCGGCTGTTCCAACTTATCGACAAGCGCAGTACATGCCTGGCGCGGTTTTCCGTTGATCACCATGGAACATGCACCACAAACCTCTTCCAGACAATTGGACTCCCAAACAACGGCTTTGGTCTTTTCCCCCTGTGCATTAACCGGATTCCGTTGAATCTCCATCAAACAGCTGATCATGTTCATGTTCGGCCGGTAAGGGATTTTAAACTCCTCTTTGTAAGGGGCGCTATCGGGACCATCCTGGCGAGTGATAATAAGGTGAATGCTACGATCCGCCATGATTACTTCGCTCCCTTCTTATCCACGTCGTAACGACGAGGTCTTGGCTTAATTAAAGAGACATCGACATCCTCATATTCCAGAATCGGACCGTTATTCGATTCATCAAATTTCGCTTTCGTTGTTTTTAACCATTCTTCATCGTTCCGTTCAGGGAACTCGGGCTTATAATGAGCTCCGCGGCTCTCGTTTCGATTCAGAGCACCCAGCGTGATCACCCGGGCAAGTTGCAGCATGTTCCACAACTGGCGGGTAAAAGAAGCGCCCTGATTGCTCCAGTTGATGGTATCGTTCATGTTAATGTTTTGATAACGTTCCATTAGCTCTTGGATTTTTTCATCCGTCTTCTTCAAACGATCATTGTAACGTACCACGGTCACATTATCTGTCATCCATTCACCCAGTTCTTTGTGGATGAGATAAGCATTTTCCGTGCCGTCCATCTTAAGGATATTATCATACTTCTCCTGTTCCTTCTTCTGCATCTGATCAAAATATGTGCTGGATACATCTTCGGAAGTCTTGTCCAAACCGTTGATGTAATCGACTGCTTTCGGACCTGCAAGCATACCGCCATAGATGGAAGAAAGCAGAGAGTTTGCTCCGAGACGGTTTGCTCCGTGATACTGGTAGTCTACCTCTCCGGCAGCAAACAATCCGGGAATGTTCGTCATCTGGTTAAAGTCAACCCATAATCCGCCCATGGAATAGTGAACGGCAGGGAATATCTTCATCGGGATCTTGCGGGGATCTTCTCCCATGAATTTCTCATAAATTTCAATAATTCCGCCCAGCTTGATGTCAAGCTCTTTCGGGTCTTTATGGGAGAGATCGAGATATACCATGTTTTCACCGTTAATACCCAGTTTCTGGTCCACGCATACATGGAAAATCTCACGAGTTGCAATATCGCGGGGTACGAGGTTTCCGTATGCAGGATATTTTTCTTCGAGAAAATACCACGGTTTCCCGTCTTTATAGGTCCATACCCGTCCACCTTCACCGCGGGCTGATTCAGACATCAAGCGCAATTTATCATCTCCGGGAATGGCAGTCGGGTGAATCTGAATAAATTCTCCGTTGGCATAATATGCTCCCTGCTGGTAAACAGCAGATGCCGCCGTACCTGTGTTAATCACAGAGTTGGTTGATTTACCGAAAATAATTCCGGGACCGCCGGTAGCGAGAATTACGGCATCGGCGCGGAATGTTCTGATTTCCATGGAACGGAGGTCCTGAGCGACAATTCCTCGGCAAACTCCGTCTTCATCCTGAACGATGGACAAGAATTCCCAGTGTTCATATTTTGTAACCAGTCCGTTCACTTCATGACGACGAACCTGTTCATCCAGTGCATAAAGTAACTGCTGTCCGGTCGTTGCACCTGCAAAAGCGGTACGGTGATGCTTGGTACCACCGAAACGACGGAAGTCAATCAATCCTTCCGGGGTACGGTTAAACATTACACCCATACGGTCCAGCATGTAGATAATACCCGGGGCCGCTTCACACATTGCTTTTACCGGGGGCTGATTGGCCAAAAAGTCTCCGCCGTAAACCGTATCGTCAAAGTGTTCGTAAGGTGAGTCTCCTTCACCCTTCGTATTTACTGCTCCGTTAATCCCACCCTGTGCACATACGGAGTGAGATCGTTTAACGGGTACTAAGGAAAACAACTCTACGGGGGTTCCGGCTTCTGCTATTTTAATGGTAGCCATCAGACCTGCCAGGCCACCACCGACTACGATAATTCTGGAATTACTCATGGTTTCCTCACTCCCCTATCCTATAATTGGCTGGCCATTTGCGGATTGACGAATGCAAACAATGCCATTAATCCGACAATGGAAACGGCCACAAACACAACCATCCATACATAGGTAGAAATCTGCTGAGACCGGGGACCCACAGTAATACCCCAGCTAACCAGGAATGACCACATTCCATTGCTGAAATGGAATACTGCCGAGACAATACCGACAGCATAAAATGCAACCATAAACGGGTTTGACAAGATATCCACCATCATGTCAAAGTTTACTTCAGCTCCAAAAGCCTTTTGAACGCGCGTTTCCCAGACATGCCAGGAGACAAAAATCAATGTAACGACTCCTGTCACGCGTTGCAGCATGAACATGACATTGCGAAAATATCCGTAGTTACCGACATTGTGTTTAGCCTGAAACGCGATGTGCAGACCATATACACCATGATACAACAAAGGTAAAAAGATAAAAAAGATTTCTAAAATCGGCAGGAACGGCAAGCTTTCAATCCACTCCACTTTTTCATTGAACGCTTCCGGACCCCGTGTTGCAAAATAGTTGATAAACAAATGCTCCAGTAAAAAAAAGCCCACCGGAATAACTCCGAGTAAAGAGTGAAGTTTTCGGTTAAAATAGTGGCTCCTGGCCATGGTGGTTGTCCCTCCTTCACCGATTACACCTTAGTTTCTCTCAATTTCTTCTTTCTGACTCTCTTTTTATGATTTCTCTCCTATCTCCTTAACTGTCTGAACAACGCCCCCTTTTCAGTGGTAAAGCTAATGTGAAAACAGTAACATGCAATCACGAACGTGCCATGATTGAACATTTTATGACAAACTTATTGTACTCTTACAAGAAAACAGCGTCAAGGAACATCCCCGGCAATTTTCAATTTTTTCTGATTCAATAAAAATCCCTTCTCTACATGATCATCATGCCTCAGAGAAGGGAGAAATATGTGATTTTGTCGAATCAGCCGTGAACAACAGCCTGATTTTCGGCATTGAGTCCAAAAGCGGTATGAAGCGCCTGTACCGCCTTCTGCGTCAACTCTGCCGGAATCACGCAGGATACCTTGATCTCCGATGTACTCACCATCTTAATCGGCACATCGACCTCACTTAATTCTTTAAACATTTGTGCTGCCACGCCGGGATTGGAAATCATTCCCGCACCGACAATGGAGACTTTGGCCAGCCCTTCTTCATGGAGTACCTCTTCGTATTTAAGCTGATCTTTATTTGCTTCAAGAACCTTTAACGTCTTCGGTAAATCGTCCCCTGAAACAGAAAAAGAGATATTCGTCGTGTCGGCCACATAAGAACTCTGAATAATGATATCGACGTTGATGTGGTGATCAGCAAGCGTTGTAAACAGTCGGGATAATGTACCGATCCGGTTCGGCATTTTGGTTACCGTTATCTTGGCCACATTTTTATCCTGTGCCACTCCGCTCACCATTAATCCCTGTTCCATGTTGGATTCCTCCTCTACTTGAGTTCCCTGTTCATCCACAAAACTGGAGCGAACCATCAGTTTCACTTTATACTTTTTGGCATATTCCACTGCTCGGGGATGTAAAACACCTGCACCCAAAGTAGCCAGTTCCAGCATCTCATCGTAGGAAATGGATTGCAGTTTGCGCGCCTGCGGAACAATACGCGGATCAGCCGTGTATACCCCGGTTACATCGGTGAAGATGTCACAACGATCCGCATGTAAAGCGGAAGCAAGCGCCACTGCTGTCGTATCGGATCCTCCGCGTCCCAGTGTGGTAATCTGATGATCTTCCGTCCATCCCTGAAATCCGGCAACGATTACGATTTTTCCTTTTTTCAGTTCCTGTTGAATCGGTTCCGGATTGATATGCTTGATCCGTGCTTTCCCATGAACCGGTTCGGTGACAATCCCGGCCTGCCATCCTGTCATCGATACGGCTTCATAGCCAATTTGATGAAGGGCCATTGTCAACAGGGCAATCGAAACCTGTTCTCCCGTCGTCAGCAGCATATCCATCTCACGTTCGTCGGGACTGGAATTAATTTCTCTCGCCATCTCCACCAGTTTATCGGTCGATTTCCCCATGGCTGAAACGACCACGACACAATCGTGCCCTTCATCCCGCGTTTTTGCTACTCTCCTGGCGACATGTTGAATTCGCTCCACGCTACCTACGGATGTTCCTCCAAATTTCTGAACGATCAAACTCATTTCTACCTGTTCCTCCCCACTCTCCACTTTCACGGATCTGATTCTCCGAATGTCCTTCACTAATGGACAAATGTCCTCTGTGTACACGACAATTTTCAAAAAAAGGTATGAAAAAAGCAACAACAAGGTTGACCTCGTTGTTGCCGGTTTAACATCACAACAACTCAACCTCTCCCCCTTTATGTGAGATAGTTCTCCATTACAGTCCGGGTTAAACTGTAATGACAGTCCTGCGCCTGTTCGACGCAAGCCCAGCTTTGCCTGCACGGTTTCAGACAAAACTTCGGCGAATTCCCCTTTGACGGCCGGTCATTGAAAAACCGTTTTCTCCCAACCGCTAATCATGGTTTCCGCTCCTCTACCTCACTCCAGAGGAAGTGAGGCATTTATGATTCAATTTTTAAATGGATTTCAATTTGCATAGCATTATAACACGGGTACAGAGGAGATGCAACCGTTAATTCCGCCCATTAAATAAGATCAAAGATCAAGAATCGGATTCGTCTCCTTTCAGATGGGCGATGATCTGGCGGGCCAGTTTATCTCCGATCCCGATTTTTCGAAACTCATCGACATCGGCTTCCTTCATTTTTTTGAGAGAACCGAAATGTTTCAATAACAACTTTTTACGTCTGGGGCCGACACCGGGAACTTCATCCAGTTGGGATAGCAACATCGTTTTACCCCGTGTCTGTCTGTGAAAAGTTATGGCAAAACGGTGGACCTCCTCCTGAATCCGTTGCAATAAATAGAATTCAAAACTGTCGCGTTTAAGATCGACCCGTTGCGGAGGATCTCCGATGAGCAGATGAGCGGTCCTGTGTTTATCGTCTTTTGAGAGACCACAAACCGGGATATACAAACCCAGTTCATTTTCCAAAACATCCACGGCGGCAGAAATCTGTCCTTTTCCGCCGTCAACAACGATCAAATCGGGGAGGGGCAGATCTTCTTTCAGCACCCGGGTATATCTCCGACGGATAACTTCACGCATCGATTCGTAATCATCCGGTCCCGTGACTGTCCGGATTTTATATTTGCGATATTCCTTGCGAGCCGGTTTCCCGTCGACAAAAGCCACCATCGCCGATACGGGATCAATTCCCTGTATATTGGAATTATCAAAAGCCTCGATCCTACGGGGTGTCTGTATTTCAAGAATTCGCCCCAGATTCTCAACCGCCTGAATCGTACGGGCCTCATTTTGCTCCATTAACTTGAATTTTTCCTGCAATGCAATGCGGGCGTTCTCCACCGCCATATCGACAAGCTGCTTCTTTTTCCCGCGCTGGGGGATATGAACTCTTACATCCAGCATTTCCTGAAGGTCTTCGGAATCAATACCTGATGGAAGATAAATCTCCCGCGGAAGCAAATTTCGGTTGTAATAAAACTGGGATACATAAGAGAGAAAATCATCCTTCTCTTCACCATAAAAAGGAAAGATGGAAACATTTCGTTCAAGCAACTTGCCCTGACGGATATGAAAAACCTGAATGCACATCCAGCCTTTTTCCGCATAATAACCGAACACGTCCCGATTGATATGGTCCTGAAAAGTAATCTTTTGTTTTTCCTGAACCGATTCAATGTAATGGAGTTGATCACGGAGTTCCTTTGCTTTTTCAAACTCCAGATTTTCAGCCGCCTCCATCATTTTCGACTGCAACTGTTGGCGGATTTCTTCATGCCCTCCATTGAGGAAGCGGATGATTTCCTGGATCATCTGGTGGTACTGGCCGGTATCTACATCGTATTCGCATGGAGCGAGACACTGACCAAGGTGATGATAAAGGCATACTTTTTTCGGGATGTTTTTGCACTTACGCAGGGGGTACAATTTGTCAAGCAACTTTTTTGTTTGCTGAGCCGCACCGGCACTGACATAAGGTCCGAAATATTTGGCTCCGTCTTTTTTGACTTCTCTAACAATTTCAAGACGGGGATGTTCTTCGTTCGTTATTTTAATGTAGGGATAACTTTTATCATCCTTTAACATCACGTTGTACCGGGGGTGATGTTTTTTGATTAAATTACACTCGAGTAAAAGGGCTTCAGACGGGCTGTCCGTAACAATGTACTCAAAGTCGTCGATTTCACTGACAAGCCGCTGGGTTTTGCTGTCGTGGCTGCCGCTGAAGTAAGAGCGCACCCGGTTTTTCAGGACTTTTGCTTTGCCAACATAGATGATCTTTCCCTGTTTGTTTTTCATGAGATAACATCCCGGCTTGTCAGGTAACAATGCCAGTTTTTTCTTCAGTTCTTCCTTCATGTCTGTTCCCCCCCCGCTCACATTTTCCAGTGTTTATTTCATCCGGTCATCCCGTATTTTCCTCGGTTTTTTATCTCTTGTTTCAATCACTTTACTGCGATCACGCAGGGTGTGTTTGTTGATTAAATAGGGATTATTGAGATCGCTCGGCTGTTGCCATAAGCGGCCCCGTGATTCAGCAAGTCGCTCGCAACAACGCTGTAAATCTTCATCCCGCAAAGGTAAATTCATGCTTGAATAAGGGGTCTGTTGCTGTTGTACATGCAAACGATGTTCCAACTGTTCAATCATCCGGTCATGATCAAGACCCAGTTCCTGTAAACAGGCCCGGTTTTCATGCAAAATCTCAATGGCCCGGCTGAGCATTTTTATAGCTCCGCCAAAATTGCCGCGACGATGATGGTACATGGAAACGGCGATTTGAATCAACCCGACCCAGACGGGATGTCCATAACTTAATTCCCTGTTTTTCCAGAACTCTTCCAGTATTTCATGACATTCGAAATAATCCCTGGTGGTATGAAAGTGATACAGATATTCCACATATGCATCGGGATACTGTGTATGCGACATCATTTTGGCCTCCACAACATTATACTATTTATTATAATATCGCGAAAAAAGGGGATTGAAAAATGTTCTTCATTTAGAAATTTGCCTAAAAATAAAGAAAGGAGGATAGAAAGTAATTATTCTATCCTCCAGGAAGAGATGTTCTTCTCAGCAGTTACAGTTCTCTTTCAATAAAACCGTTTTCTTTTAAATAATAGAGAATTAGAGTGGCAGCCTCTGATCGGGTTGCATGATCTTTCACTTTTTGTTTTGTGTCACTTTTTTCCTCTAAATAATTGATTGCCTCTTCCAGATTCAACTTCCCTTTTTCATTAGAATCCTCTTCATTAAGCAGATAGGAAACCACTCTTGTAGCCATAATTGAAAATTCTTCTTTTGAAACCCATTGACCCGGTCTGAAGGTGCCATCCTGATATCCTTTTGTGATTCCCAGTTCAGCCGCCTGAAGAACAACATCGTGATACCAGGTATGAGCGGAAATATCTTGAAAAGGATTTTCAAATTTATCCGCCGGCCCTTCCCCATCATCCGGTAATACATTCATCAGTATACTGACAGCTTCGGCCCTGGTCAAAAATTGATCGGGCCGGAATTCGTTTTCGTTGAATCCTTTCATAATATGTCTGCTTAAAAGGATTTCGACTTCTTCCTTACTCCAGTGATTTTGTAAATCTTCGCGAGTATCATCGTGATAGAAAACCGCATAGGTTCCCAAATCATTCACTCGTGTGAATATCTCATTCCTATTTTTGACGACAACTCCACCCACATAGACCCACAAATTCTGATCATCATCCTGTCTATAGATTCCTAATTTTCGCAAGTCCAGGTTATCCGTTCCCTCAGAATTAAACCGAATGGTTAAAGTGACCGGTTTAGAAGGTGTTGTGCCGTTTGATTCCTGCAAATGATATTTGTTGGACTTCGCCTGCATTGAATCCGGAATTTCTTCTACTTTGGATTGGATCAGAGTTATAAGACTTCCTGTTTCATAGGTACCCGGTTCCATCCTAAATGACAGATTACCATCGAATACATCATATTTAATCTGATCCCCAATTTGGATCGTTGTCTCTGAGGGTTCCGTCGGTATCGGTGAGTCGTCACGTCCTCCCCCATTCCCATTCCCATTTCCATTTCCGGGAGGAGGATTTTGCGGACGATGGCTTAAACTTCCTTCGAGCAACACACCATCGGATACATTTTGGTGCTCATCCCAACTCTCTATTTTCACCTCATAAATAGATGCCATTTTTAAGTCTGACAAAACATAACGTTGTATCCCTTTGTCTATATAGACCGTTTGAGTGCTTGTGTTACGTCCTTTCTCTCTCCATGAAAGGATAATATGATGTAAATCTATATCAGTAGGATCCTCCCATGTTACGACTAATGTCTTATCTTCTTTGGTAACTGCTGCCCCCTGGACTTCTCCAGGTGCCTGAGTATCCGCAACAAATTCATCGTTGGCTAGAGTTTGAACGGTACTCGTCACCCCTGCAGATTCTCGTCCGTCTTGATTGACTGAAGTTATACGTATGTCGTATTCTTTTCCATTCTGGAGTGTAGTCAGGGACAGGAACTTCTCACCTTTATTGACCTGAATCGGTCCCTGATAAGAACTGTCGTCGCTTTCTTTCCAATAGACATTTACACTTTTGAAATCGGGATTATCCTTCTCCATCCATTCAAAGAAAAGAGAATGATATCCTTCCATAACCTTTAATCCGGAAACCGCTTCGGGAACTGGTCTGTTAAAAGATTGAATCACGAGATCAGCGATAAAGTCTTTATCTAATGGCACCCCGGCATAGCTGTGTAACAGCTTACTGATGGTTAGACGAACTGTATCTCCATCGGTCAGGGGTGTACTAGGAATAAACCTGATTTGATTAGCCAACACCCTTCCATTTGCGTCTGCTTCTGATTCTACAGGTTCGAAGGTTCCCTCTATTTTTTCCTGCTTGGAATTTAATACGGTTACTGATTCCATGTTAAAGTCGGCAACATTCATCGGTTTACTAAATGAAATGGTTATGCCCTGTTCATCGGTTCCATGAACCGAAGTAACTTCAGGTGCTTCCATGGATACCATAGGAATATTCACATCAAAATGTGGTGGTAAAACCTCTAATTCCGGACTTCTGGCTATGAGATATCCGTCTTTCTCATAGGTCACTTGCCACAAGCCTTCCGGTACATCCCAGGCGTATTTCCCTAATTCATCTGTGTACAGCGGGTTCTTCTGTCCATACCATTCTGCATTCCATTCTTTCCAGACCCCGGCTTCCTTGTAAAAAATCGTTGCTTTCACATTCTCCAGCCTGTTACTTGTTATTCCTTCATAGACATACCCGCTCGGGTCATAAATCCAGGCAGGAACACCAACAGGCGGAAGGTCAGGCAATGTATCATTCGGAATGATAGGAGGATTATCTCTCCAGTAAGTTTCCGGATCAAAATCTTCACAACGGGGGAGAACCCCCTTGGAGGCCATATCGTTACGCCATTTTTGAGCCTCTGCAAAATCTTTTTTCAATTTCGGTAACACAGAATCCCAACTGTCTTTAGCTGCATCTCCGGCTGCTGTAGTGATCACCCCGGTACTAAATCCGGCTATCTGCCCCATTCCTGGAAGAAATGCGTAAGCAAGCCCGGTAAGAGTTAATACATTTTTAATGGCATATGCCTTCCATGCCTTTTCAAGACCTTTGTCAATCCGGTCGATAAAGTCATCCCGGGTTGGACCATGACATTCAGCACTTACCTGGTCATAAAAATCCTGCATATCCATCATAAACATTTTCCAATCGAGAAAATCCATCGGTAAATCCTTAAAGCCCCAGGCTTTATTGAACCAATTGATTGGTTTGGCAAGGGGATGAGCCTTTCCTAAGGAATCAGGTACTGAATAAATCAATTCATTACCAGCCATAATGTACTCAAATGCACCCTTTTGTTTAATTCCACCTGGTTGATAAGACAATAATGCCGATTCATGGGTAACAAAGCTAAAGGTAACCTTACGTGCCTGTCCGTCATCGATTAAGTCTATATCGTAAAATGAATTGCTACGCTCCCCATTCGGTGGTACATAGTTGGTTAATCGTTTGGCAAACATACGTACGTAATAAAAATCTTCTTTAGGATCGCCCCAAATAACCTTAAGATAAGGCGAATACTCCGTACCATCACCTGCCGCCAGAGTACTCAAATTACCTGCAAAAGCCTGAACCTCTAGAGGATCAGCAAGCTCAACTGTCATCTGTTGGAAGAATTCAGGAAGCTGTTGCTTGGCCATTTCCCACTCTTCTACCGTCGGATTCTTGGCTTGATAGGGATCTGATGAGTAAACATCATAGGTGACGTACAGGCCTTTGTTGCTTAAAGGACTGATTCCCGGATCAACAGCGGCCATAAATGTTTTGTCAGAACTGTTATAAACGGTATCAAGTTCAGTGGTTCCCACATACACTTTCACATTCTTTACCCGGTCCGGGTTTTTAAAGCTAACCTTGAAGTTCACAGGCACCTTGGGATCGACAGAATATACAAATCTCCCTATTCCTTTAGTTGTATCTATCGTAACAGTCTTTCCACTTAATTGAGATATATCTATCTTTGTTATACCCGGATAGTTTTTATCAAACATCAGATATCTCATATCTGTTGCCTGAATGCCTGAATCCGATATTACCCTTGCCTCCAACAGATATACCGGATTATCCTGCCAGATAACACTTTGCTCCTTCGCATTAAAATGAACCATTCCTCCCCAAATTCCGGCCGGTGAAACCTCGAAGCTTTGCTGCAGATCTCCATCCACATATAATTGAACGGTACTGCCAATTGGAGCTCGACCGTGAATATATGTGTCGAGAGAGGTCATTATCTCCGGAGTGTTCAAGGACAAAATGGCAAGTTTCGTCCTGGCAGTCCCTAATTTCTCTTTATTTACCTCGGTGGCCCCTTGATATTTGTATTCGATCTGAAGACTTGAATCTACATCCATCGTCACTTGCTCGCTAACTTTAAGCTGATAACGAATAAATCCTTCCGTATCGGGAGAGACATTACCTACTGATACCGTATATAATGAATCACTTATTTTAATGGGAATAACAGGTTCGTTATTCAATACAACACTGTTCTCAATCAGAGTTGTTCCCATAGGAACTTCGATTAGAAGCTTCACATCTTCTACTGTTGAAGTGTATTTCTCTTTACGATAAGTTCCTCTTAACGAGATGGTTCCCCCTGGTTGAACCTCTTCCGTCAAAGAATCTAACTGATTTCCCGGTTTTCCTGCAAAAGTAGTGTGATATGAAGGTATTGAAACTATACCTAAATCAACAATCTGCCCTTCACTCACACTAAATTCTTTAATAAAGAACTGTGGTGTTCTGGTAAAAATAACTGATCCGCTTCCTCCTCCATCCCCAACGATAATGGGTGGATTGTATTGTAATTCTAATGTATATCTGCCTGGTTTAATGAGGGATACATCAAAGTCTCCATTAGACTGTGGAACAAAGGACCTGAAATTCCCCTTAAAGCCTGCATCATTCATTTCATAGATAACAAAACGGGATAATCCAAAATTGGTCATCGATTCCAATTTTCCTGTCACTCTGATTTTTTCTTCCAATTGGAATTGAACAACGCCTTCTCGTTTTTTATTTAAAGTTGTCTGCTGACACTGACCTGTCATGCCAAAAAGTCTGCCATCGAGACAGATGGTTACAAGATCACCTTCTGTTCCTTGAATAAATAATTCATTGTCAACAATATGCTCCGAAAATTTAAAGTTTTGATTATCACTGGTTACCCTCAATTGATAGAACTGAGATGAAAAGTAATCATTAAGCGTGATAGACTTCCAATTCTCATCAAGCCTCTTTGTTTCTATCTGAAGGATGATATTACCTGCAGCTACAGTACTTACGGTTAAATCTTTGGTCACCGGCTGGCCTTTAGGAATTCTGATAAACGGCGAATATTTTAATCCGTAAGAAGGTGTCGTATCTGTTGTTACATCGATCGTATAATCGTCTGCAATTGTTTCAATTTCATAATTCCCATCCTGATCCGTAATATCAGATACTGTGTTGAACGCGTTCGAAATAGTTACTTTGGCATCGGCAACCGGCTGGCCCTGTTCATCCGTTACCTTTCCTGTCACCGTCCCTTTTTCATCAATAACTAAATTAAATCGCATTGCATTCTCAGCAGGTTTTAATACGATCTGTCCGATTTCTGACGGGAGTAACGGTTTGTCAGGAATAACCTGAACCTCAAAAATATCGCCGGCAAATAAATCACCCGGTACGTTAAGCAAACCATATGAATCGGTAATATACTCTGTGGCAATTCCACCCTTTGTGACCAAAACTCTTGCCCCGGTAACTGCTCTTAAATCGGGATCCTTTACATTGATAAATAAAGATGCTGGTGCTTTTAATTCCATGGAGGATATTGTTTCTTCTCCATTTTTAACAACGATATTAGAAATCGTATTTAATATTTTGCCTGAGGAAGTGACTGCTTTAATTTCATAGTCATTACCATCAGCCAGATTAAGAACATAGGATGAATCTCCATTGGTCTGAATCTGTGTTCCTTTTCCATTACTGTTGCTCCATGCAAGCAGCTTAATCCCGGATAACAGCTCCGGATAATTTGTCACAAGAGTCATTTTCACTTGTCCTGCTATCTTACGGGGCAGATAACCCAAATCCTTAAAAATGGCAGAGTCGTCTGTCCTTTCAACGCGTATAGAGAGAATCTCGCTTGCCTCTAACGGGATGGGGAAATTTCCAGAATAGATTCCGGGGGAAGTACCGGATTCATTCAAAATAATGATTTGTTCTCCTTCCGCAGGCTGTACACCATGATTCATATACTTAATTTTAGCCTGAAGCTGTTTTCCTTGTTCCCCGGCAGCAATAACATTAATGCTTCCTCCCCGTGCAATTTGACCGTCAATCATGGATGAAACGGTATATTCCACTCTCTCAATAGGGATAGGAGGTGGCAGTGGAATATCGCCGCCACATTTTTCTGAACAAACAAGGTAAACGGTTCGTTTATCGGTTGACGGACTGGATGTAATCCCGGAAATAAAGCTAAATGCCTTTCCTGTATTACTAATGGAAGGATTGGTTGTTTTTAACGCTTCATTTCCTATGGGGTTCAGTGTTTTGGCAATTCGGTCATAAATCATGACACCCTGGTTTGCTTTCCCTGAAAATCCGGTTGTTGTAGCATTATTCTCGTATGCAAACATTACAAATTGCCCATCGCTTGTCAAACGGGGGTTAAGTAGTTTAACAAATTCTTCTGAATGCATATCAAAAATAACTTCTGCCTGTGGATCGCCAAAGCTGTAAACATAGACGGTTTGTGTATCACCGGACCTTAGCGCTGTAAAAGCTGCAGTTTGGCCATCTGCATCGATGCTTGTTTCTATTACGGAAAAATCACTCAGCTCCGGATTAGCCAATTCTACTCTCTGAATCTGTTTATCCAACAAATCGTAAACATAAAGTCCGGGCAAACCATTTAGTGCATCATTCATACCAAATATAATTTTAGTGCCATTTGCGCTTATAGTGGGTTGCGAGCCTTTTCCAATTAGTTCCAGGGTTTTCCCCTCTAGATCATACAGGTAAACTTCCGTTCCACCATTGCCATCCTCCCGCTCAAAGGTTACATATTTCCCATCATCACTAATGGATGGAGAGTGGGAATGACCAATACCCGGCGGGATGATTTCTATTGCTTGTTTGGTGCCATCATATATATAAATGTCGGCAAAGTTATTCGTATCTAAAGGTAATTCCTGTTCATCCGAAACATACGTAATTACGCTTCCATCTGCATTCAGGTCTAATCGGGAGCCAGAGTAGTTATAGATAATTTGTGCTTTCCCGACAAGACTAATGGTTTGTGTCTCTAAATCCCTGACATATAAATGATAAGCTCCTGCCTGTGGGAGGGGATCGGCAATATGGTCAGTTGCATTGGAAATAAAGGCAACCTTATTTCCATTAGCACTTACCCTTGCATCATAGGTCTGCCCGTTGGAATGTGTGCCTTGAATATTTGAGTCAGCAATGATTGCATTTTGATAGAAGGTTCCTGCAGACAATTTTGCCTCTTTTGTAAAAGGGGTCTCATTTCCTGCCCGATCTACCGCAATGATATGGTAGTAATATGAGGTAGCCTCTTGCAGCCCCATATCCATATAGTATCCTGCTCCTGCACTTGCCTGACCAATGAGTTCACTGTTGCGATAGATTTTGTAGTGATCAATGATATCCATCATTCCATCAGCTGTTTTTGGCGGATTCCAATTAAGCATGATCGAATTGTAGCTAAGGAGTCGCCATTGCATATTACTAGGAGCATTAGGGGCGGTTTTATCGACTTCTATTTGAAAACCGGTCGGAAGACTCTCTGCCCCGTCCATAACTGTTTTCGCAGTGACGGTATAAACACCATCCTGCAGAAAATTAATATACCATTCAAAATTCCCTGTCGGATCAGTCACCTGAACCGAACCGGCATCCTTGGGAGCTTCACTGACCAAATTTGAAGTAAATACCACTGTAGATCCTACTGGTGCCGTCCCCTGAACCTTTATCTGAATTTGGTTGGTAATCGACGGGACAGGGTTTAAAACAGGTGCTGACAACATTGTATTTTGAAAATCTACTCCATAGATTTCCTCTGTGACCGTTTTTACTGTTGTTTCAGTTTGTGTTGTAACAGTTGATTCACCGTTATCGGTTACGGTTGTTTCCGCTGCATGAATATAAACAGTGAAATTAAATATAAGATTAAATAGCAAACAAAGACTGGTTAATATACTTATAAATTTTCTGTTCATTACTTTTTTCATAGATATAGTTCCTTTCAACATTTTATCTGCTTAAACTTTTAAACCTGTGCCAGGGCCTTGACCCGGCTGAATAGAGAATCCCTTGATTGAAGTGCGATCTCCTTGATTTTGTCTAGATCAAAACCGACAAGCACTCCCTTTTCCTTTAACACTTTTCCTGCGACCAGCACCGTATCTACATGCTGAACACCGGCATTCAACACAATTTGTCCGATTGCGTTATTAACCGGCACCATACTTGTTTCTTTTCCTTTGATAAGAACAATGTCCGCCTGTTTCCCCGGTGTCAGTGATCCGATCTTATCTTCTAATCCCAGGGTTTTAGCTCCGAAGATTGTGCCCATTTTCAAAGCATCATAGACGGTTAATGGGAGTATGGTGGGCATTTCATTTTTATCGTGTAATTGCCGGTTCAAAAGAGCTCTTTCCGTCTGCAATGCGATTTTCATCTGAGAGAACATATCTCCGCCGGAACCGGCAACGACGTCTATACCCAGTCCGGGATCGATTCCGTTTGTAAGAGCTTTACCTGTCGCCGGAAGCCCCAGACCCATTTGCATCTCCACTTCAGGAGTGATGGATACGCTTCCGCCACTTTCTGCGATATAAGCAAAATCTTCGTCACTTAAAGTACAACAGTGGGCAAAATTTAAATCAGGACCTAAAAGATTGAGCTCCTTTAGTTTTTTTATTGCCTGATAATGGGGTCCGAAGGTTCCTCCGCCTACATGCATGGAGGCTCTCAGTCCCAGTTCGCGTGCAAGTGCCAGATCCTTTTCTGTCACTTCCAACGAGGAGTATTCCGGTCCTCGTATCGCCATCGCCATTGTGATCCTCTGGTCGTGCGATTGAAAATGGGTATTACGTACCCTCCGAACATCCTCTGGATGACTTAGCTTACTTTCATAAAACCATTCCATAACATTGGTTCCCGGATTTCCATGGGCAAAAACAGCTCGTATGCCCGATTCCCACAGAGCTCTTATTGCTTCATCAGTATGATCCGGGGTGTTCATAATATGGGACCAGTCAAAAACGGTTGTAATCCCTGAATTGACCGCGTCAAGTGCTCCCAAAAGATTGCCGATATAGACGTCCTGCGGGCGATACATCGGGGCATATACACCAAGCATTTTTTCCAGGTATTCGCCCAGCGTCCAGTCCGCACCAATTCCGCGTATTTGCGTTTGCCACATATGACGATGCGTATCGATGAATCCGGGGATAACAATCATGTCTGCAGCGTCAATTATCTTTGCATCACTAACCCGAACTTCTTTATCAATTGCGACGATTGTTGTATCTTCGATCAGAATATCAGCCTGAATAACTGACCTCGACTTATAATCCATCGGGATCAATGTTCCCTGTTTTATTAGGATTTTCCCCATGTTTCTTTCCTCCTAGGGTTTTAAAATCATAAAAATGAATAACACAATGGCCAGTGTACAGGCTGAAATAAATAGTGAACGAATGCTGTAGTAAGTACGTTGAATGGATGAAGGCAGTTGATTAGAATCTTGATTTTCAGGGCTGTTGTACCATTCATCCAGCTTTTTGACTCTGGGAGCGATAAAACCAATTACGATCACTTGAATTGTCAGATAGATGACAAGTGAACCCACAAGCCATAATTGATAAAAAGTTCCGTAATTTCCAATCAGCGCGAGAACCACACCACTTACCGCGGCAAGGGTTCCCCCTATCTTAGGAAAGTAATCCAGTTTCATTGCCATTTGTAGTGAAAACTTTAATTCATCTAAAGACTGTCTTTTACGAAATAGGACCGGATAGAAAAATACAGGTCCTACACCAATAATGGCTGACAGAATGTGAAGTAATACAAGAAATTTCATTTTAAAAATCCTCCTCAATCTTCATAGAAGTTGTTACAAGAGGATTCTATTTAACAAAATCAATTTCGTATGTACGCAAAACAACGTATATTTTGTACGTAACCTAACGTATTTATGAGTATTATAAGCAACATAGTCTGACGTATAAGCAAAAAGAGAATAGCAAGAATGTCAAACCTATCCTCAATAATGATTTAGATATAGATTTTCGTAAAGTAAAACCAAATCGAAATGTTGATAATGCACAAAGAAAATACATGAAGTTATCGAAAAAGGAACTGGTGCAACGGCTAATCCTTGCGGAACAATATATTGCAGAAAATAATTCCTAATTATTTTGAAATGTTTAAGTAGGTGATACACTAAAGTATCACCCTTCCTTCTTCAACTAACGAGGCAGGTTAACGCAAGAAGTATTGCAGGAAAAAATAAACAACAAATAAAAATACTTAAAATAACAAACTAAGTGAGGGGATAATACTACTTTGAACATTTTAACTCTGATTTTAAGTTATTTAATAGGCTCAATTTCATTTGCTTTAATAGTTGGTAAAATGTTTTATAAGAAAGATATTCGTGATTATGGTAGTGGAAATCTTGGTGCAACTAATGCTTATAGAGTTTTAGGCATAAAAGCAGGAGTAATTGTTGCAATTGCTGATATATTAAAAGGTACACTTGCTTGTTTACTTCCACTAATACTTAGTTCTACGATTAACCCTATTGTTTGTGGTTTATTAGCTATATTAGGACACATATTTTCCATATTTGCTAATTTTAAAGGTGGAAAAGCTGTTGCGACAGCAACGGGAGTTTTTTTATTTTTGATACCTTTAGGTGTTTTGGTTGGTTTTGTTGTGTTTGTACTAACTTTGTTATTTACTAAGTATGTATCACTAAGTTCAATGTTGGCTGGTATAGCATTATTTATTTACAGTCTAATATTTGAAGATAAAGTTACATAGGACTTTCTCTACTAATAAGCGTATCAATAATTATTCTTCATCGACAAAATATACAGAGAATTCTAAATGGAACAGAGAACAAAATAGTCTAAAAATTTTGAGTGTACTTGTTAATCTAACGGGGGCTATTCTTCAAGAAGGAGAATGGCTTTTTCTTATACTTAATTATAAGTTATTTTAAACAATTTCTTGACTTTTAATAAAAACATTGAATGTCTTTTTTTATTACTTCATCATAGATCGGATTAATGAGTGTCTGGAATTAAGTCCTAGCTTTTTGTAAATTCTCTCTATGTGGGTCGTTACCGTTCTCTGACTGATAAACAGTTTTTGTGCTATTTCTCCGTTTGATAATCCTTCCCCCACTAATTGAGCGATCTCTAACTCACGTTTTGTTAGAGGAGGAGAAGAAGATTCTTCCCTTTTTTCCGTTAATGAATGATCATGGGCAGGTTCATGCCGATCCGGTAAAAGGGGGCCTTCGTTTAAAGTATTCGCTGCTCTTGCTGAAGGATTATAAAGATCATCAAAGGACTTCATCGCCTGTAACAGTTGATCCCTGGCAGAATAAACATGTCCCAATGAAGAATGGATCAAACTCTTAAATGATAACGCTGCCGGAAAATCGTCTTCACGTTCTGACAGTGATGAGAACTTTTTCAAATATTTATCGATTTCTTGTAAGGAAGAGTCCGCATCCTCAATATATTTCAGTTGATTTTTGCTAATCGAAAACTTTCTGGCTGTTTCAATTAAATGGGCTACTTGATTTCCTACTGTTAACAACAATTCTTCATCAATGTCATCAAATGCATTCGGGATTGAACTCTCTACAGAAAGGACACCGATTAACCCTCCTTTCACTTTAAGGGGGATCACGATCTGACTCTGGGGGTTTTCTAAACCGGGCAAAGATAATTCCGGATTTTGGTCCTTCAATTGAGCTTTTATTGCTTTATAATAGATGAGTTCTGAGCGAATATTATTGATTCGGATTACTTCTCCCTTCCTGGCGGCTATTCCAATAATCCCTTCTCCCAACCCAATTTCCATATCAGATTCAATATGTTGATATCCCCTGCCAGAAAGGAATTGAAGCTTATCACCCTGTTCGTTGACTAAAAGAATCATGGAATGTTTAAAATCCATCACTTCTTCGAGTGAACGCAATATGAGAGGTAAAATTTGATCCAGTTGGAGCAGTGAATGAATCTGATTCGAAACATCCTTAATTAAACCCATAGCTTTTCTTTGTTTTTCAAACCTTTTATTAAGATCATAATCCATCATGGTTCCACTTAGCTCCATTCCTACCAATCTTCCGTACACTCATGCACGGAAAGCACTTCGTAAATGTCAGCAGCTTTTAGTTGAAAAACGTCTTCCATACCTACTAAAGAGCTTATGGCAGCTAATTTTAATGCCATCTGTTCATAAATATATCCTTCTTCTTCCGAGCGGACATACTTTAGTTGAAGTTCCCAGTACATACAGGAAACAGGATCGAAAACCTTTGCAAAAACAAAAGGATTCACTTGAATATTACGATAGGTCTTGTTGAAAAATTGAAAAGATAATGCGACATGTCGCTCATCAACGTACCAGACCTGTGAAATCGAAGTAATATTGGGTGTCCCGTCTTTTGATGCAGTAACAATATGGCTTGGAAAAACGCCTTCGAGAGCGCGTTTGATTCTCAACGGAAGCATCACAAGTCACCTTCCTCTTCAAGAGCCATTAATTGACCTGCCTCAGGGCCTGGTGATTGATTATAAAGCTCCTGGATAAACAACTTTACAGCAACAGCAGGTTTATGTTTGATTTGATAATATTTTTGCGGCAGATATGCCTGCCGTAATTTTTGAAAGTACTCATCCAGTCTTTGTTCCTCTTCCCTGCTGCAATCCCATGAATCAATATACTTCCCTTTGACTTGAATTGAATTATACGATATGGGGTCGATAAAGAGAACCGCCCCTTTTTTCATATCGATTAAATTATCTATAGTAATATTTGCACGTTCTTTTAGGATAAATAAGATCAAATGGTGATCATCCGAATCCAGGTATGTACCGACCACACGAGTTGAGAAAGGGACAAGCTTTTTGTTACAGGTTCCAAGGTGAATAATGATTGGCCCTTTTAAAAATGGCAAAATTTCCCTGACTATTTCCATTTACTCTTCCCTTCCCCAACATTTGATATTAACATTTTAGAATATAAATTAATGAAATACTACTACAAGAAATAAAATATTTTTCGATAACCAACCTTAAAATGGATGCAAAGTCAAAAGCGGATCGATTGCAAGGTCGTTGTGTCTTAATTCGAGGTGTAGATGAGTTCCGGTTGAATCCCCGGTATTTCCCATGGTTCCGATGAAATCACCGAGACGCACTTGTTGCCCCCGTATTATTGACAAACCGCTTAGGTGTGCGTATCTCGTTTCATATCCATTTGCATGTTTGATGTACACCACCCATCCATAACCACCGGATGACCATTCCGCCCGTGTCACCTCTCCATCCGCGGCAGCATAGACCGGATCCCCATCAACACCCGGTCGAAGCGGTGCGATATCGATTCCACGATGAAATTCTACCCTGTCGCCTGATCTGGTGCGGATCCCAAACCCGGAAGTTATCACATGATTCCGAGGAGTGGGCCATCCCCAATCTCCAGTGATGTTGCCGGAATGCGGGCCGTAAAAAGAGGGTAAATAAACGATGGAAGGTGGAAATTCCGGAAAGGTAATCGAAACATCGAGAGTAGTGACAACTCCTTCCAGCAAAATCCGGTCGTCCCCGCTAAAATGCAGGGAATCCAGTGTATTCAGAAGCATCGTATAATCTCTGTGCAAATCCGTTTCATCCTGCTCCCAGTACTGCACTCGTTTTAAATAATCTGTGAAGGTTTTTGTGCCTTCCTCCGTAATATATTTACGTACGGCAACCACCTTAAACTCATCCTCCGACTCCATGCGATAATGAAATGAATGGGTCCCCTCCCAAGTTTTCGCTTCAATTAACAACCTCTTTTTGGGACGGGTCGCGGTAAGTTTTGTCTGATAACTTTTACATCCGTTTTCATTACAGGTGGTGATGATGGTATAGCGATGATGCTCAAAGGAATAGGTTTCATAAGTGAAAACAGGTTTTAAAAGGGTTGCCGTTTTCTCTGCCTGAAGGTCATTTCCGTCTTTTTCTGTTCGCACACGCTCAATTCCTGCCAGTAACGCCAGTGGGATTTTAAAAGGAATCTGCTCTTCTCTTTTCGGATCAATATTCATCTCCGCCGCCAGTTGGAGTTCCTCTTTAATTCCCTCATTTCCGCTTCCGTTCATATCCCAATCATAGATCGATGCAAATGAAATGATTGCACCACCGGCAAAAAGAATCAAAACAATGGTGATTAATGCCGGAAAACCGATGCTTCCAAGGACCCACCAGATCAACCGCCGAAAAATGATGCTGATAAATAATCGAAAAAATTGATTCACAAAACGTCGTACAGTTCCAGCGTTTTGACGAACATTATTCACAAGCAACTTCCTCATCAACTTTAAAGGAATTTTCCCTGTCAGCTTCATATTTTTCTCCTGCCGCGAATACGTCTTCCTCCATGGTTTTGAGCAATATTCTTTCTAACGCCGACCCTTCGTGGAGACAGAGAATAAGCCGGGGAACCACCCCTGCTTCCGGTGTTAGAAATGACCAACGATTTCAAAGCACTCCCTCCGCTATAAGTTGTTCGACCGATTACACCGCCGATCTCTTTGCCGATACCGCTGCCGATTGTTCCACCCATGCGGATGCCTTCCCGACCTGCAGCCGATGTACCGATAACGGCTCCTGCCGTCCCCAGAACAACTGAAGTTGCTGATCCTCCGATTTTCCCGGCCAGTAATCGCGATTGTTGATTATACGGAACTTGACCCGAAGTTTTATTTGTCGGAACAAAGACCGATCGATGCTGACGTTGTGTCGCTCCCCGGGGCTGAATCGAGGCCGGTGGCCGGTTTGTCGTTTTTGAAATCGTTATTTCCTGCGATCCCTGTTTTTGATTTCTCTGTTGTTGCCTAAAAGCAGACAATTGTTGTTTCCATTGTCTTCCCTCCTGAAACGCCCTCCCCATGTGTAAGAGAAAACCGGCTCCCATCAACGTCCCCGCTGTACTCATCTGACCTGTGGTTCCCGTAGCCCCAAGCATAAATCGTACCGTTTCCGAAAAGGGAATAAACATACACAAAACCACAATATAAACAAGCCAGTCTGCATACCCTCCTTCATACATGAGGTCATCTCCGAGAGAAAGATATACCCATAACATCATGGCATGAATGGATTGAGCAATGATATTACTGAATACTTCCTTTATCCACGCCGATGCAGCCGGTCTCATGGCAGGGAAGAGATACAACACGATAAATAAAGGACCCAGGATAATCATGAATATAAGCAGATACTTCCTCATGATATAAAAGAAATTCAACCAGATGGACAAACCAAAAACCACAAGTTGAATCAACATCTGTGCAATCAGATTCATTTCAACTCCCGTTTCCGGATTGATGAAGGATAATGACATAAAGGAATCGGGAGGAGCGTGAGCTTTAAAAAGGGAAACAATCGTCCGATTGATATAAAACATCATGTCAAAAATGATTCCGATATTCGAAAGGATAAACGCAATCGTCACCCAGTGCGCGATCAGTTGAAACATATCCTGTCTCACACCCGGATTAATTCCGGACAGAGATAATTTTTGCGCTGTAACAATAATGGCGACAACCAAAACGGACCAGGCCAAAAGATATACCAGATTTTGCCCCGGTATGATCACGTCTTGATATTCTGACATTGTAAATATTCCCCACACTCGATCGGAAGGAACGTCAAACACAAGTTGTTGGGCCGATTTTAACTGCTGGAAGGGTTCGAGGATTTTCCCCAGCAACCCCTCCACAATTTTTTCCCACCAGGAACTTTCCTGATTCAATCTCCTCTCCCCCTCCCGCTCTCATTTACATTCCTCTGAATCTCATTTTGTTGTTCCATCTGAGAGAGGATGTTCGGGTTACTTTCCAAAAATGCGATTTCGTGTTCGGAAGCGTCCACCTGCAGCCAAACTGTTTCCGGTCCCACACGAAAAATACCTTCGCCGGGATTGGCGGCAAGGATGATTTCCAGTTCTCCGCGGGACATATGAAAGGTATCCTCGATCAACGGGAGATCCATCGCATTCTGTTTTAAAAGAAGGAGGCTGTCTGAATTTTGAATGACTGAACGGGCACGTTCATTCTTTGCAAACTTATGAAAATCCTGACTGGCAATCGTCATGGAAGTATTTCTTTTTCGGCAGCGACGTGCCATTTTTTCAACAAATTTCAGCGTTTGTTCATGATCCACCAGCATCCATGCTTCATCGGCAACCACACGCTTTTTTTGACGGCGATCTTTCTTCACAAAATATTCCCAGGTCCAGCTTAAACACACATGAAAAGCAAGCGGACGTAAAAAACCTTCCTCGAGCTGACTGATATCAAAGCAAATAATTGGCGCTTGATCCAGATCAGACAGTTCTTTTCCCGGTCCCAAACAGGTCTGTCCGTCAAAAATTCCTCTGGAATGCCCTTTCAAATAGGGACGAATCCCCACGATTAGCCGTTCGGCGTGGGGGTCAGTCACCCTTTCACCGTTTTCAACATGAGTATATTCCCTCAACAGCATCTCATAAATGCCTGATATTTCCGGTTCCGGTTTTCGAACCCGATCATAAAAGATGGCTCCCTTATGCTTTACCGGTCTCTGTTCATATAAACTCTCGGGGTCACCGGTAATTCCCAACTGGTTAAAATATTTTTGAATACAGTCATCCATGATTGCAGATTCAAAAGTATTTAAACCGGGGCCTTCCTCACCACCGATCATCACATCAAAAAATGCCAGCAACTCATTTGCTTTTTCATCCAGAGGTACCCTTTTATGCGTAATCACCTTTCCGTCGGCCAAACGTTCTTCATCGATTTCCACGGTGAGTGCGCAGGGATTGATCACCACATCGCTTCCTTCTTTCAACGGAATATACACTCCCCCAAGGAGTTGGGTAATCCCTTTATATTCTCCTTCCGGATCTAGCAGGACGGAACGGATTTCATCAAGCACACTGCGTGCTGTCAAAGCTTTTATCGTGAAACTCTTGCCGGATCCACTCACCCCGAACACAGACAAATTATAATTGTTAATGTGTCGGGCAAAGGCATTGTAAAAAATTTGATTTCCCGTTTGCAGATTGATCCCCACGGGTATTCCGCCCGAAAACCGCAATTCACTTGAAGCAAAGGGAAAGAGTGTTGAGAGCGCATGACGGTCCAGATTGCGATAGGTATCCTTAAGGTGGTTTTCACCCAACGGAAGTACACTCTTCCATCCATCAAGTGTCCGGTGAAATGCACTCCTCAACTGAATTTGACGTCCGGCCATATCATCCTCAATCAACATCGATTGGGTATTCAATTGTTCAAGATCATCGGCATACAACACGGCCTGAACCGATACATAAAACTGATCGTTGGTCATAAAGGAAATTTGATCGCGTAACATCTGGGTGTCTTCGATCCGCGCTTCCAACTCGGAAATTTGGTCTATATTTCCCCGTTTCAGTTCTGCCTGAAGGTTGGTCTGTAGAATGGTGAGCAAATTTTGTAATCGTCGGATTGCTTCCCGTCTCGGTGCCTTAGTTACATGTACCATCGTGTCGATATCGCCAAAACCGTAAATCTCGCGTAACCAACCTGTCGTCAGTTTGCGCGGCCAACCTGATCGGGTAACATACATCGGGCGAAATACCCTTGCCCCGCCGAGACGGTCCTGTAAGATTGCATAATCATATTGCGAACTGAACAATTCACTTTTCAAAAAATGAATACCATCCGGTGAAATCGCATCCCACTCCGTCGGAATCAGCACGTCATCACTCAATTCTTGGGATCCATGAGCGTCCTGATGATACACGGAGTTATTTTTTTCATCCAGCCCTGTTTTCGCTATGATTCGTCTGAACATGGGAATCTCCTTTCACCTTAACATCAGCCGCTTTTCGATCCGCAGAAATATGAACTGCCTGCAAATGATTCGTCCGGATATCATCAAACTTTAACAGGGACGCACGATGACGATTAGCGGCAAAATAAATCATTTCCAGCAGATCATCACTGTTACATATCGTTGTTTTTACACCGCAACGTTCCAGTGCGGACTGAGAAGCACGAACCCTTCTCAAAAGCTGATGATGAGCCTTTTCTTCACTAATCCTGTCACTGTTTTCCCCGCCACTGGGGGAAGTTGTGCGTGAAATTTCAGAGGTCATTAGAGGGAACAAGACATAACGGACGGTATCAAACCGGGGCTGGGCATGAATCCACTGCTGCAAATATTGAATAACCCCTTCTCCGTAGCGTTGCGCATTTTCATTTAGCAATGTGATCCTTCTTCGATAGTCATTCACCTGTGTCGACAGATCAACAGGACGAGACTGAATGTACCAGCACATGGGCCAATCAGTCAATGTAAGCCATCGTTCAAAAGCAACGTCAATTCCCTCTTGCTCCGTTTCATTTTTTAAATCATAATTAACAGCTTCACATCTTAATGCGGACACATACGTTCCGGAATTGAGGCAGATCATTCCCCGGGAAATATGCCGAATTTGCAGAAAATCGTCCAGTGATTTTGGAGAAAACTGATGACCATGGTTGTCTGCTGTCTCATTTTTTTTATAAAAATGTAATAATGACTTAATGGATGTTTTCCGTTTCCCCCCTCTGTTGTTTTCACTGAACCGGTAAGCCATATAGGCGATGATAATCATCGTAGTCACCAGTCCCCATTCCGCAATTCCCATCGATCCCATCTCCTTCCTCACCGGTTGAAAAACGGGTTGATACAGGACGGTGATGATAGTACCAGACGCCATGTTGACGACGCGATCTCCACCAGTACCATAAAAGTTTATCCAGATACATATCTTTTGAAGGCAAATAAATAAATGACAGCATCATCATCCCGATAAAAAAAGGAGCAATTATTACCGCATTTAACATGTAGCGATAACTTCCCGTCAAAGGGGACGGAAAATAAAATATCCACTGGTAACTGATAAGACCGCCGACAATCACATACACCAATTGTCTGGTCGAAAGGATCCCCATTATGTTTTTAACTTCAGATACAAGATCGACCGGTACCGTTACCTCCCGCATGAACATGTCACTCCTTTCTTCAAGAGATTAGTCTGTCGATTAATTCCCGCCCGGATTAGCAAAAGTGGACAGGAATGCAGCAATATCAAATGCCTTTACCAGTACATAACCTCCAAGTGCCGCCATTCCAAGTGCTCCGAATCCTGCACCCCGTTTATGCGGGTTGGAACCGGACGTTGAAAGAAGTACGGCTGAAACAATGACGGAAGATAACACCACCAGACCGCCGATGCCGTATATAAAATAAATAATTTGTTTAATATCCCCATAGATTTTTTGTTTGTCGATCTCTTTTTCCCCGAGGACATCCTGCAAGTCATTGGGCCCTTCCGCCGCCAGCACCGGTTGAGACAGTGCCATCACCGCATAAATCAGCAACAGAAAACCTGTAATCATAAATTGACGTGACAAGTGATCACCCCCTTTCCCCGGATACTCATTCCTTTCCCGAATACCGGAAACATCTCATCTGTACAAAAAAAGGCTGCCACACCGCATCCAAAAGAAGCGGTGTAACAGCCTGGGTCGTTCCCTCAGCTTATCAAGCATATTAAGTTCTCTTTCAAGTATATCTGCTGTCATACATAAAGTACAGTTCAAATAATTTCACTTGTTAAACGGGAAAAATAGTCATATACATACACCAAACAAAGTGGCAAAGAAAGGATTTGAATCACATGAGTTATCCCGGCATCCGTGTTTTGACATATAACATCCATGGGGGGACGGATCTGTATTATCGGGATACAATGAACGAGATCACCGAATTTCTTCATCGATCGCAGGCAGATTTTATAACTCTGCAGGAGGTTCATGAATATCCGTTTAAAAAAAGTACGGTAAATACGCTGGCAGCCACACTGGGGTTATATGAAAAATTTGCAGGCAATCACAGGATGACGGACGGCATCCTCGGAAATGCGGTATTGAGTCGCTATCCCATTCTTCAAAGTGTGAATGTTCCTCTGGCAAGCAAAAAAGAACAGCGCGGTCTGCTTGCAACCCGGATCAATGTAAATCAACACGATCTATATCTGCTCACCACTCACCTTGGCTTAAATCAAAATGAACGCTGGATGCAGATGCAAACCATACGTAGATATTTGGAAACCAATCGGTTGTTTCATCACCCGGTCATTTTAACGGGAGATCTGAATACATCCCGAGCCGATATTCATCCCCTGCTTTATGACACAGCAAAAATAGCCGGTAAATCAAACCGGCCAACATTTCTTCCCATTCGGCGAAGACTGGACTATATTTTTGTAAACCCGCATTTTGGACTACTTCAATATGAGATCATCCCGGTAAAATATTCTGATCATTTGCCGGTGGTGGTTGATTTAAAATTGAAGCAGAATTCATAAACCTTCTTATTTTTTAATGAACACAATTTTATCCGCCGTGGCCGGAATAGAAACAAGATCATACGGATAGGTCAGTACCTGAATGGCCATTCCCTTCGGTTTTTGATAATCTACAACAACTTCAATGCGGTTCCCTTTTTGTACAATCGAATCAATCTTTACTACATAACCGCCTGTTCTTTTTTCTCCCCATGTTACCAGAATATAGGTGCGGTCACCTGCCGTTTTTACGAAGGTTCCTTCTACAGCACGATTTTTCTGAACCCACTTTTGAATGGAAGCGGGAGCCTGTTTTAAATCGACCGGTGATGATTCCACTTTTGCTCCTTGTTGCATACCGCTCTCCTTCCCCTGCACCGTAATAAGATCAGACAACATATATCCTGCCGTTGCAATTAGCAGGAATGTCATACTTATTATAATCAACACCTTCTTCACTGGTGATTCCCCCTTTTATCTTAGTTATTTCCTGTAATATCGTGATTGACTCATTAATCTATAACGGAGGGATCATGAAGAAAGTTTCAAGTAATTTCTGGTATGGCCGTTTCGCAAAAATGTGTCGGAAGATAAACTGAAACAGAAGAACCGGATGAATGAGAGCCATTTACTTCAATATATCCGCCATGACTTTCAATAATGTG
>JAWLDF010000022.1:0-56335 GCA_041686735.1 Bacilli bacterium | reverse complement strand
TAAATCTTTGTATTCTCTTTTACTGTTTTTCTTATTTTTAATAGAGTTTCAATTTCCTCTGTAGTGAAATTTTCTTTCCACCTTTCTTCAAAAGAATCCGCAAAAACAAAGTTCGTAAAAAGTAAACAGATCGCCAAAAAACTTAGTGCCTTTTTCATAATTCTCCTCTCCTTTTTTCAATTCACTGCCTCCGGATAATTCAACAATTCTTGCTAGCTTATATACTTTTCGAATTATCATATGTAATTGTTTTTCTGTATTTATTCGCCCAACGATGAACAAAATCAAGATTACCACCAAAAGCCTCTACCCATTTTTCAAGTTCATCTACATGAATGTAGATATATCCATTGTTTGTATTAGAACCTGACCAGGAATAACCCAATGCTTGTCCTTCATATCCGCCATCAATATAAACATCTACTTTAGCCACGTTATATGGCTGCGGATCATCAATGTAAACTGGTGTTGAGTTAACAACTGCTTTATATTTATTTATCGTACCGATCTTCATACTCCCTTCATAGGGAGTTTTTTTATCTGTTTGCCAGCTTGCAGCAAACCCGGTCCCAATAAAAAGAACCGGGTAAATGATTTCAAAAACTAGTAAGAAAGTTAATGTTAAAGATAATAGTTTCTTCATTTTTCATCACTCCAAAATGGTTACAATCTGTGCTCTCGTCGCATTTTCGTATGGTCTAAATGTTCCATCTCCAAAACCTTCAATCATTCCACTAAAAGCAGCATATTCGATGTAATATTGTTCTTTTATACCTTCAATATCTGAAAATAGCTTCTCTGTCCCCTCGATTTTCTCACGTGTATTTTCACTAAATACAGTTTTTTCTAATTTAGAACCGTATGACCTGATTTCCCAAACAATCATTTCCGCACGTGTGATTGGTTTATTCGGTTCAAAGGTGTGATTCGGATGTTCTTCTGGCTTAATGATCCCTAACTGAACAGCAGCTTCGATGTATTGATGTGACCATCTTGAAAACGGGACATCCTGGAATGTTTGTGTTGTTATCCCGGTATTATATCTTTCATAGTTTTTAATTCTTTGGTATTCAAGAATGGTTTTTATATATTGCTCTCGGGTCATGTGTTCATCTGGGCGGAAAGTACCGTCTGGAAAACCATTAATATACCCTGTCTTTGCAGCATTAAGAATATTATCCTTCGCCCAATGATTATCTATATCTGAAAAAGGATTCGGGAACGGTTTTTCGAATAATGTATCATCTAGTGTTCTTCCATAATTCCAGTACTCCTCAATATCTTCACTTGTAAATATCATTTGACCGTCTACGAATATAAACGTCTTAAAAAATAAAATTATATTTTTTTCTTTATGGATAATTGTAATCTCTGTTGCAATATTAGAATGTTCATATTTGAGAGTAATATTAGGTCCACCTTGTCCATCATAAAAATCTTTCGGCTCCATATTTCCAATAATTTTGTATTTTAAATCATTCCGTAAAACTGGCAGATTAAAAATCAATCGATCTTCTTGAATCCTGGATGTATCAACACTAATTTCATCCTTGATTTTGTTCCAATATGCTTCATATTCTTTTATCTCCTCATCAGTGAAATATTTTTTCCACTTATCTTTCCAAGGCACTTCATTTTCAGCTGCTAAACTGCCTTGTGCAATAGACACGAATACTAAAATAAACACCAACATATACAAATAAAATTTATTCATTTTTTCGCTCTCCTTTTTTCACTTATTAAATTTTTCTATATAAGACGATTAGATATCGTCACGAAGTTATATTAACCAAGACGAGGGGATAGTACTTTAAAAACACTGAATTATTATTATAGTCTACTCCCACAGCATCATCGCCGCATATGGCTACACTACTGATTATATCATGACGATGGTATTTGGTAAGTAAAGCTTAGAAGGCAGCAATTCCATCTCCCACCTATAGAGGATAGGAGACTTTTTGCCGCTTCAAAAACATTCCAATTGTATTAAAAACAAAATGAATTACTATCGCATTTTTCTATTCTTTCATTCCCTTTAAAAGTATAATCTTCATCCAATTCAAAACCAATGTATTTTCGGTTTAAGTTAACAGCAGCCTCACCACTTACTCCCGAACCTGCAAAAAAATCCACAACCAGTTCATCCGGCGCACTGCTATATTCAATTATTCTCTTCATTAAATCTACTGGTTTTTCTGTAGGATGTATCATTCGACTTGCTGCCAATTTAGGAACTTGCCAAACATCCGGAACATTTCGATTCTTTAACCTCAAAGGTACAGCTCTTTTACCTTTCCAGGCAAAAATAATTAACTCATGTTGATATCGATAATAATTCCCCATTCCAAAATGCTTTTTGTCCCAGACGATAAGATTTTTTATTTTAAATCCAACCCGTTGTAACCATATAAAAAGGTATGAATACATTCTCCAATCGATAAAAACGTAAATATGTCTTTCGGGTTTTAGTACTCGATGAGCTTCTTGTAACCAGGATCTTGTAAATCTATAATAATCCCTTATCGAAAGATGATCGTTAGCAAACTGGCCAAATCGAGGCTTTTTTGTACGTTTACTATTTGTACCACCATAGTTCAGATTATAAGGGGGATCAGCAATAATAAGGTCTACACTGTTGTCATCTAAATATTTTTTGGCACCATCCACACAGTCTATTTGATATATTTTATTCATCTCTCTCACTCCTATAAGAACATATGTTCGGTTTGAAGGCAAAAAAAATTACATTCTTTTATATATAGAGTCCGTACTACTGGATCGGAATCCACAGGTAAAACAATATCCTGTTTTTTGATCCCATGTGAGTATATATTTCTCGTCTTCCTTACATTTAGGACAGGTAGGAACTTCTCGCCATTTCAATAATCTATATTCCGGTTTTAAATCTCGGACAGTACATGGCCCACCTAAATTCAGAGGTTGCACCAAATATTCAAACTTTGTATTTCTCAACCTTGCATCCTCGCAATATCTCGATATCTTCTGGGTTTCCCCAAGTACCATCCCTGTCCCAAGTTTACTCCGCAATCATGAAGGGCATCTCTCTGTTTCTTCCCTTCTATTCCCTCAGCAATTAACGTAGCTCCTATCTCATCCGAAATCTTCTTTAAGCCTTTCACAAGAGAACGAACCCTGTTACTCGAAATAATGTTTTGGGAAAGCGCACCATCCAGTTTAATATAATCAGGCTTAAGAACATCGATTAAGGACAAATTTGTAAAGCCATTCCCGAAATCATCTAAAGCAATACTAACCCCATTTTTTCTTAAACGATCAGCATGAATTCGAGCCTTATTCAGATCAGTAAGGCTTTTATGCTCAGTTAGTTCGATCACAATGTTACCTCGTTCAATCGGATTAACACCCAGATTTTCGATTAGTTTTAGAAGATCTAACTCAACAAACGTTTCCGGTCTGCAATTAATAAATATTTTTGAATCACTTCTAACAAATGAATGCAGGGCTAACTGAATGGCTGTTACATCCAGGTAAATCATTTTCCTCTCCTTTTCAGCCCGTTGAAATAGTATTTCCGGAGCATACTTCCCTCTTAGTAGTGATTCATAACCAATAATTTTATCTGAATCTAAATTAACAATAGGTTGATATACGGTATATAGGTTCATTCTTTTCCTCCTTAAAAAGGGACTCATTTAGAGTCCCCAGATGGTACGATTAAGTTTAAATTTATTTGAGACATTCCCTTGCTGATCCCGAACCTCTATCTCAAATGTATTAGCACCACTGGCAACGGTACCAGCAACCTCCCCATTAATGGGTATATCAGACCAAACACCTCCATTAATTCGATACTCTAAATTGGTAAACGGAGTAACGTTATCTTGCGCATATACCACGAACCAGATTATGTTCCCTTCCTCAGAAAGATCAACTGCTGATTTATTTGGGATCTTCGTGTCAAACTTATTAATTAGCGGGGCAACACGGTCTTGTTCTAATACATTCAGACGATTATCTTGCTCATTATTTTTCACTAAAACTTCAGTCAAATCTGCATTGATATTCGTAATTTCCTCAGTATTAATCTGGGTCTGATTGATTGCAGTAGTTGCAGTATCTTTTGCATCCTCTGCTAAATCCCTTGCAGTTATATCTTCTACATAAGGACCAAGTGACTGAGCTAATTTTTGCAGAGCAGATCGCTGTGTATAGATATCAGTTGTCGTTAATTCAGAGTCGGCTAAACCATACGCCCACTTATCTTTCCATACTGTCACATATCCATTGTCAATCCCAAAATATAATGCAGCATTTACAGTTCCAAACGAAACATAACCAAACATTAATACCAATATTAAAAGAACCCATTTAATTTTCATCAACAATTTCCTCCTTGATAAACAAACTTTTATCTTGTGAAATACGGATATATATCCGTCCCCTCTCATGATCAACCTTATATTCTCCTAAAGTTAACAAGATCATTGTTTTATTTTTTATTAGCTCAAAATTCTTTTCAATGTCATCGTGGAACAGTTCATTATTAAGGAATTCAACGAGGCTATTAAACAACTCTTTATTCAAATAAAGTTTCAAAAAAACATGATGAATATTGTTATTATCTTCAATCTTTTTTGATACCAAGCCGGTTGCACTTTCGATCTGATAAAGTAGATCCACTACATCCTTACGAGTCATCTCCAAATTAGGTTTTTTGAGTTCTATCCCAAGTTCTCCTAATTTTATAATGACTGGTTCATACCAATAGTCTTGCCACTCTTGTTCTACATATGAAATACCTAAAACATTCAATAGCACTTTAGATGCCTCAGCAAAAGTAACATTTTTATTCGGTTTAAATGTTTTATCCGGGTATCCTTGAAAATGTCCATATTGAGTCAAATTAACCAATTGTTTCTCTGCCCAAAAACCTTTTTCAATATCTTTGTATAACGAAGTTTGTAATTCACTAGTCAATAAGGCAAATCGAGCATCCCTTAAACTTTCCGGTTCAAAAAGTCGATCAATAATTACAGCTACTTCTGCCCTAGTAACTGGTCTATCTAAATGAAGATTACCATCAGGATATCCTTGGATTAACTTGATTTCTTGGACCCAATCAACTGACGAAATAGTATTTGCTTGAACGGATTGCACCATTAACAAAATAATTAATAAAATAAATAAGTAGACTTTTCTCATCTATATGCCTCCTAATCTATAAAAAAATATTTGTGTACCACTAAAAAATATAATTACTGATAGTACCCAAAATATAATATTCTCAACCACCCCTCCCGTCCGAAAAGTAATCGGAAACCTAATAAACTTCCCCCAGGGATATAAAAGCTGGACCCCTCGACTTGTCATCATATCCCCGATTAAATGACTCGCAACCCCTAGCAATATTCCAAAATAAAATGAACCGGAAACATAAGGTAGCATCACCAAAGCCAACAAACCGATAAATAACAAGCTATGGAAAAAGGTTCGATGCCGGAAAAACAAAGATAACACAGCCGGTAAAATAGGAATCTTCCGGCTAATGAAACTGGAAGGATGATCTATATCCGGAAGCACCGAACCTAACATAATCCCCGCGCCGTAAATAAAAAAATCAGCTTGGGAAAAATCAAAAAAGCTCCAGGCAGATGTACCAAGAGCCAAACCAAAAGCAATATGGGTCTTTTTTTGCAACTTTTACAACATCTCCCCTCTTACTCCGTGGTGTAAATATTAGCGGATTCATATATACTGTCTACAATGAGAAAATGCTTCGGCAAAGTTTTCGTAACTTCAGATCCATTTGTGTACTCTTTCGCACGGATGAAGACATCAAACTCACTCCCTAATGGCGTGTTATAGGTAAAATAGTAACTCCCTGTGAAACGATCGCCACCCTCATGATTTAGAAATATTTCACCTGATCCGTCTGAAAAACTTACAACAACTTCGTCAGCACCCAGTGCCACCACTTCAAAATCAAAGCGATATCCGGCGTTCACCGACACCGGTGCAGAAGTCGGAAGAGGATTCCCAGGATTCCGAACCATATGGGTTACAATGAATTGATCTATAAACAGGGAGCGATCATAGATGTCAATCTTTTGTAAACGAGGAGTAGCAACTGTTGAAGTAGATAAAACCCCTTTAAGCCTGACTTGTTGAAAATTACTCTCTTTTATCAATGGACCTCCATCTAACAACTCCCATGGGCCACCCTCAATTGATGCATAATAATCTATATTCGTTCCGGCCGGTATGCTATGTTGTGGAAGTACTTGAATCCCCAGTAACGGATAGGGTAGCGTAATCTCCGTCGATACATAAGCCCGGGGGGATAGATACCTTGAAGAAATTCCCGTCCCTGTCATACTCCTCCCCGTCTTTAACCAGTTTTCTCCAGTAGAGACATATTCAAATATTGAGTTGCCGTCACGAACCAAAATAGACCCAGGAGATAAAGCTACGACATCCTCAAAACCGGCTCCCGGCTCCATGATCACAGCCCCTTGTGAAATACTACCTTCAACCTCAAATTCCTGGATTTGAATTTCTGCGACCCCCATAACCCTGTTTTCATTATCACTCGTGATCACTGCAGCATCAGATCCGCTTAAAGAAACAACGGGGATTGCTTGAACTTCATCTCTATATGCATATACATGCAGTCCACCTTCTTGATCCAGGACGACAATATCCGAACCTTTTGATATTACTTGAATCGGGTTTTCGATTCCTAATGAAATAGAAGTTAATTCCGTCCAGCCGCCTCCATTCATTTGAAACTGCCTGAGTTTTCTCTCTTCCATGTCCAATGCAACAAGTTTATCGTTTATCCAGGAAACGGACACAACTGAATCCAAACCTGATAATTGCAATGAAGGGACCGGAATATAATCACTACCTGTATAAGCCATATAAACTCCGGTTCCATCCTCGTTCAACCGAAAATGATCTGTACTATTTCCCCTTAATGCAATAGCCAGGGTATTTGTCGCGCTGTATCGACTCTGATAAATAAAGCTGCTGCCTTGATCTTGATAAAAATCAACATAATCTCCGTTTTGAACAAGAACAACACCGTTACCCGCGGCAATTCCTCCAGCTGAACTGACATAAGGCAACACGATCTCTCCATTTATCACATCGACTACGGCAGTTGTTTCCCCTTCATCAATATAAGTTCGATTTAGAAAGTCATCTCCAAATAACAGATCTCCCGGTGCCGCTCGAACCGATAGGGACACATTAAGGAACATACAAACAAAAACAAAATATAAAGTCAATTTTTTTTTCATATGTTACAACACCTTCATGTCCTCAATTTGTAGTTTCTTTCCCTGGTAATCCCTCACGATCAATAGTGCAGTTAAATCTTTCTTTTGATCGATATACTCCACGCCATATTGAACCTCGACCAAGTACACGGGGCCTGCCTGAGCAATTACTCTCTGATCTTTAAGAATCCAATGAAAATCAGGGGTTTGAAAATGGGTGCGATATCGATATCCAAAATGATTAATATTCATATCATCAAAGACGGATGCGATAAACTCTGTCACTTTTTCTGGTTGATCATGTGAAGGAACCAATCCCTTGTAATAATCAGGTGTAATAAGACTTGCATCCATGAGCTGGTTCTCTTTAACTAATAACGAAAAAGAGAGCCAGTCATAGTTTCTGGTCTCTCGATTCATCATAATAATATGCACCTTTCCTACGGTAACACCACCCGAAGTCCATCCCTCATAGGGTTCGACCGAAAAAATTTGATAATTTGAAAGATTAACTTCCTTCATTTTTTGGGCCAGCCGTAACCCAGATACATTTCCTTCAATAAGATCCCATGCGGCTTGGGATAAAATTGTTTCCCATACTTGTTCATCCGAAGCCGATAATTCATTCAATTCATTAATCTCCTCTTGGGTCTTGTCCGACTTTTTAAACAAATTAACCCCATAAACAAATACACCTACCAGGACAAACAACAGTATACCTAAAACGATAATCTTTCTAATTATAATCATCCACCTCCCCACATCGAATCCAGGTGCGATTATCAAGGGTGTAAGTTAATGCCACCCCATTACTCTGAAATTCACACATTTTCCCGTTATAAGTGAACGTATATGGTGCATTATTAATCACATGGACATCAACAATTCCAACGATATCTTGATTCGATAAAAAACGATCTTCAGCAATTTGTTTTGCCTTATATTCATCCAATACAATGACTCCAGCATTAGCTGTTGCCGGTAGATCCCAAGCTTCCTCTTCCAAACTGGCCCTTACGGCTGTCTTAGCAGCCATATCAACATACGTGTACCGATTCTTTTCAGCCATACCTTCTCCAATTCCATGAAAAAGAACAGTCATAGCAAACAAAATTCCCATAATCAAGGGAAATGCATTCATGTCCTTACCTCCCCGTCCGGGTTACATAAATCACATCATGATATAAGGTTTCTGGATATACATCGTACTGTTCAATAGGTTTATTCTTAATTACAGATAAATATTTAATTTCGAGTCGTGCGACGCCAAATAAAGGTACAGGACTTGTCGTGGATCCGGAAAAATCAAATCGATTGTAATCGAGTCCGGTTTCATTCACCTGTTGTTGGATTTTATTTAACACTTCTGGGGTCACAGCCCCATATTGATCCACCAGATCCACAGCATAATCCCTAACAACATCATATTGCCCTTTTTCTCCTCCAAATTGCGCTCCAAGCAATATAAAGGCAGACGAAAGGGTTAATATGACGGCAATTGAAATAACATAGGTATTAACTTGGCCCATATTACATCAATCCGTTCAAAGCTGTGGCAACAGCACCCACCACATCCTTAATCGCAGTGAACAATTGCCCATCATTTTTGAAAATATCATTCGTAAGTGTTCCAGAACTAGACAAGATAATCGCAAATACTACTACTTTATCCATGCATTCTCCCTCCTTACAATAATCCATTTAAGGATGTGGCAACGGCACCCACCACATCTTTAATGGCACTTAATAGTTGTCCATCATCCTGAAAAATATCTTTGGTAATTGTGGATGAGCTACTTAAAATAATCGCGAAAACAACAACTTTATCCATATAGAAACCTCCTAATTCGCTATATTTTGCATTTGTTGCACAGTATCCATCACAACCGGTAAAATGACCACAAAAATTTGAGCTAGGACAATCATCGTACTCAGGGTCTCCAAACGCTCCCTTTCCGCTTCATCCCGTGTTTCTTCCGTGTGTTCCTTTAAATCCCGGATAAGTATCTCTTGTGACTCCATCGTCTGTAAGGTCATATGATCCTGATAATTCAGAAGTATAGATTCAAGCAGATTCACCATGTTTTTTATGTCACTATCGGAATATAACTCATAAATTTGATTGAGTGTTTCTTTTGTTCCGACCGGATCTCCCCAACTCACCAGGATACGTTGAAGCGGATCTTTTAAATAATGAACATGCTCAATACTGGAAGCAAGAGCTTCATCCGGGTGAGCCCCGGATGCAAGAAGCTGGCGTAACGCTCGATAAAAATCGGCAAGTTCCATTTTGACTGCTTCTTTTACCCGGTTCCCCCACCATCGCAAAAAATACCACGGAGAAACCGAAAGAAGGATCAATAACCAATTCCATCTGGTGGACCAATCGGAAAACCACAGAATCACCACCAGGCATTGGCCCATAAAAAAGACCAGCATCACCTTTTCATAGGTGAGCCAGTCTATTTGAGCCTGTTTAATTTTATATTCAATATCTTTTCGGGCATCCGGTACGACACGGTCAAACCAGGACAAAAACTGACTCCATAGTCTTGACCATGGTATAAATGGGATGGAAGCAATCATACCTGCAATCATCCACGTAAACAAGTTCCTCACCTCCTTCGTAAAAATAAATAAATCAGATAGCCAACCGGAAATATGGCCAAAATAAATCCAATTAGCAATTGAAATTGCCCCTGTTCTGTTTCAGTAAAGTAATACCATGGATCTTGAATCATTTTGACACTCATATATAGGGTCAAAAAGAATACTGCTTCAATAAGTAACAGCATCCGAGCTTTTTTCTTCGTTCTCTCGAATGCTTTCTGAATACGAGCATTGGCTCGCTGAATATCAAGTTGCATAGTCATAAATTGCTTCATTACAGCCGAAAGATCAGAACGTTCTTCCATGATGGCAGCCATCTGAGCAATGAGTAAAAACCATCGGGATCTTGTCCTTTCATACATACGGATTAATGCTTCATCCGGCATATAGTTGTTGTCTAAGTCAGAACGCATCTTGATCTGCTCTTTTTGGATATGAGGAATAATTTCACAACTCATCAAGGCCAGCTTCATATCTTTTTTGTCTCGAAGATGATGGACCAGATCCGTAACAAAAGTGGGTAATTCCATCTCTAATTTCATGAGTTTCCTGATGGATAGGTACCGGAGAATCATCCATGGGAAAATACCAAACACTAACATCAACACGACACTAAAAAAATAAGAATGAAAGATTTGACCCACAATGACACCGATAAACATAAGTAATAGAGTAGCTGTAATCGTTATTGGATAAACATGTTGTATATCCGGTGTCGCATATTCCGCTTCCCTTTTTATTGATCTGGTTACTTTTTCACCCCAAGATAGATGAAACGCGGACTTTCTGATACGTGCCCCACATTTTTGGCGAAAACTTTGTTCTTGCTTCCATCGAAAAAACAAAATACTTCCGGTACTCATCAATGCTAATAGAGGTAAGACGATATTCATAACAGTCCCACCTCTTGCAAGAGTTTATGGTGATTAGGAAAGCGGTATTTTAATCGTTCTACTTTATCTAGTAATGTCGGAGATTCGATTTTCTTGAATTCATATTGATTCCCACCTTTCCACCGTATGATTGGTTTTTGTATTTCCGGTCCATATTCCCATACATGTGTCACCTTTCTCGGATATTGGTGGGTTGATTCCATCTGAATGGAAAGATTAATGATTTTCCGCAAGTCTCTTTCTTCAATAGATGTATTATCTAATTTTTTAAACTCAGCTGATAGACCGGCCAGACCCTCAATAAACTGTTCGGGATAAAAATGACCGGTAAAAAGCCCTGCACTGTGACCCGATCGATACATCTGCTTCATGTTTTCCACTTCTTCACCACCCAATACCTCAGCCTGAAGAAGTACCTGGGCTGCACGCTGTTTTGTATTCGTAAAAAGTTGGATAATACTCTTTTCAGGTTGGGCCTCCATCTCTAAAACGTCATACTCACCAGATTTTAGATGGTATCGAAAATAATGCCTCAATCCTAACTCAGAAAGACGTTCCAACACAATGATTCGTCTTCTCCACACCTTGGTCATCTCCAAGGCCATCATTTTCAGAAATGTACTTTTTCCGACCGCACCTTCTCCAATAATGCCACCTGCAGCATCTGCAAGCATAAAAGCAAGAATTGCCTCCAGAGCTTTCTCGGAAATGACTTCATGTTCAATGTAATATTTCCGATCAACCTTCTCCGGAGGGGCATGTTTTCTGAGATTAAAGCTCGTTGTAGAGATCGGTGGGCAAGACCATGCCAGACGGGTTCCATCCATCATACGGGCATTGTTTAACGGATTACTTTCCCCAGCAGCCCCGTCTTTCGCTCCTCTTGAGATTCTACGTAATACTGTAAGAACGTCTCTATCATGAGAAAAAGATACATGGAGAGGCTCCCTTCGATTGTTGACGATTCGAAAACTTTCATCCCATGAATTGACGTAGATTTCTTCTGTATCTGGATCAAAGTAGTGGGGAGTTAAATCTCCTAATACATAGGTGTGATGGACATAATCTACAGCCAAATCCATTGAAGTCATCCCACGAATTGAGATCCCGTTGGAAAAGACCTTATTCTCAACGATCTGTATAAGATCATCAATTGCTTCTTTATCCAAGAGATTCGCTCTCCTTGTTAAATCAGAAATTTGTTCATCTACCATGGATCCACGAATTAGTTCAAACGCTGTTTCCCGGTTCATCCACTTTTTCACTACAGCTCCACTGTTTGCAACCCTTGTTTGGAGAACTCTTGCTGCTTCATACATGGACTACACCTCTTTTCCCCACAACGTTTTAAATTTAAGTATCCACCCGTTATGTTCTTTCGATTGCATGACTTTTTCCTTGATAAGCTCTGTTTTAATTAAGACCTTTTTCAACTGGGACAAATACTCATTCGCTTCTTTCCCTCTTAAGATCCCTCCTTGATTTTTGAATTGAAGAAGCCCCTGTAAATATGGAATTTTCCCCAAATAAGGCAAATCTGTTGTCTTAACATACTTTTCAGCCTGGTTGAATTTCATATCTCGTTCAACAAGAATGATTTTCATCTTTTCGACCAGGTTCGGCATCTGCGGCCGAAAGAGTTGACTCAGCCTTTCATTTAATATTCGAATTTCCGCCGCATCCCCTGACGTGCAAAACAAGATATGATCTGCTTCTAATAAACAAGCAACAGTTCCCGGGTTATCGAGGTCTGCAGAACAGTTTAGGATGACATAATCAAAGTGTTGTCGGGCGGCCTTTATAATCGCCTGTAAAACACGATCATCAAATTCATCTGCTACCAAATGATTTCTTGTGCCCGGAATAAGATAGATGTTAGGATTTCTTTTCGAAGCAAGTGCATGATTTTGTATCTGCTGTCCCGTAACTGTCCCTTTCTTCACTTCCTGGTATAAACGATCCAGATTCAACTGAATCCGCGAAGGATCAGGGAAATAAAAGTATTCAAGACCTGGGGAGGTAATATTCATATCCATATGAAGCACACGTTTTCCTTGCAGTTCTTCGGCTATAATCTGAGCAGCATATGTTGCCGTGGTTTTAGAACCAACTCCATCTACCGCTCCAATAAATAGTAAAACCTGCCCCTCCTGTTCTCCCGTCTCTTCTATAATGACCGGTGTATCATCTGATCGTTGAACGGCATCAATCATCTCTTGTACGGTTGGTAAGTTATTCATTTGAAATCCCTCCTTCCAGTAAGTAATAAGGATTTGTCAAAAACAACTCCCCCTGCTGCCCTTTGGATTTAATCACAGCAATTTTATCCTTCTTGACAAATAAAACGGCTGAAACAGGTACTTTTTGAGTGGTTTTATCGTTGAATATAGAAATCCCACGATTATTTAATAAATCAATCACAGCGGCCTCCGTGATCGGCTCCGGCATTTTTCCGGGAAATCTTTTTGGGTCATAACTTACCCAAATCATGGCTTTTTTTAACTTTTCCGGACGGGTTGAAGAGGCCAATTCGATAGGAATCGAAATTTCATGATATTCCTCATGCGGTTCCCTTAATATTGTTCGTGTGATACCATATCCCTTTTTGACGCCGTATACCGTCTGTTTACCGATCATTTCTTCCTTTGTTGCCAGGTCATCCACTTCATCTTTTCGAACGACAACTTCTCCCTGTTCTATATCCTCTTCACGAATGATTGCTCCAGGAGGAATATCAACTCGGGGGTACCATCCTTCGCCCGTTACTTCCGCAGTTCCACTCGTTTGAGACAAAAATGCAGCGATCCCAAACAAAAGGATCACCCATACAAAAGCGTATCGTTTTAAAATCATCCAAATAACCTCCCGACTATAGGCAGTCTCATAAGCCAACTACTCTTTTCCTCATCCTCCTCTTCATCTAACTGAAAAGGAACCACTTCGTTGACCATTTCCCTGAGTTTCTTCCCGAATGGACAATCGATGGGCTCCTTCTTTTGACGCTGGAGGTGTTCTACTTTTTTATCTTCAGGAAGCAAGAATATATGGGACACCGGTACATTTGCCTGTACTTCCTGAAGTGAAATTCCTTTTGATTTTTTTGCTTTGTTCACAATATGATATATCCGTTCCGGTTCAATTTCGCTCTGGATCATCTTGGTATATAACACTCTTCCATCAAGAAGAGCAGCGTAATCCGGTGTGGATACCATCCATATTTGCGTTGACATTTGAATGGCAGCTTGAATGGTTTCATCCCATGCTGTTCCGCAATCAATCATAATCACATCATAATCCTGCTGCGCCTGCTCGATAAGAGAACGTACAACATTCGGTGGAATCACCTCACGCTTCGAAAAATCGGGTGACAAAATGTAATCGATCACAACAGCTCTAACAGCCCGACTTTCAATAATGGACTCCATGGAATATCCATGGTTCAACAAGTTAATGCTCCCTTTGCTGAATAAATCTAGCCTACTGGCTAAATGTCCTCCATCCGGATCTAACTCAATCACCAGTACTTTCTGACCTCTTTCAGCGATAATGCGAGCCGCGGTTTCCGTGACAGTCGTTTTCCCTGTTCCACCTTTTTTTTGAGTAATGGCAATAATCTCTTTACCTATGATTCTTCCAACAGGTGTCTGTTTTAAGGTGTTAGACGATTCTTCTTGAACCTCATCCATTTGCTCTTTTAACGCAAATGGATCAGAAGTAGGTTCTTTGATCTTTCTCGCTTTTGTTTTCTCATTTTGTTGAACAACTTTATTCGTGTCAATATTGAGCTCAACTGGCTTTTTTTCGTTTTCAATATTGTCCTTTTCCTGATGAAGTCGATCTCTCAACTTTTCAAGTAAGATTTTTACCTCGGAAACATATTCAATTTTTGCTTTTTTACATTTTTGCCAGGCTTCCAATGAAGCGGACTCATCGATGACTATTAACCTGTTTCTAAATGAGACCGGTATATCTACAGCTTCCCCATCCACTAACTGCCACTTGGAAACAATCCATGTATCCCGACTTTTTTCCGGTTCAGGTAAATCACTGATCCCTCCATAAACTTGAACCCGATATACTTCATTAAGTAGAGAAAATAATTTGGATTGAGTAAGATGAGGATCTAATAAAATCACATGTTTTTCACTCAAAACGTTTCCTCCTTTCATCTTCATTACATGTACATGGCCTGCAACTCAGCTCTTAATGAAGTAGGAACTTCTTCAATGACCCCCATCATGCTGGCTGCACGGATTCCCAAATCTTCATGAATAAACAACAGACTCTCAATCCCTACTGCTTTTTGAAACACGTTTTGCGGAATGACCTCGGGATTAAATCGATTAATGACAATGCAATCGTACTCGGAACCGATTTCTTTAATATTTTTCACACTGACATCGGTTTGATCGGCAATGAGTACTTTACGATCCACCAATGTTGAGGGTGTAGGCTCACAGACAATGACGGTATCATACATTCCCTTAGCTTGATCTACTTTACCCGGCATCTGATTAACGGGAGTTGATTGAAATTCATACCTATCCTCCCGTGCTATGACATGAGCATTCATCTTATTTTCTCGAAGATGTAATTGTAATAATCGGGCAAGTGTGTGTATCCCTACACCTCCTTTGGTACGGTACAAACCGATCACAATTCCTTTGGACTGCTTTAAAACGCTTTGGAGTGCTTCTTGAATCGATGCCTCTACATTCTCTAGTTCGTCTAATATAAGTTGAATGACACCTTCCTCATGAATGTTTAAACTTTCGCTCGTCAGGATTACCCCAGGAATTCGGTGCCTTAATTGTTTAACCTTTTCGTGTATCTCACTGACTGTAATCCCCATTTCATGTTCATTTGTTCTTTGATCAATAAAGAGATAAGCACGACAATGTGTATCCAGTCGGTCAACCAATTCAAATCCTTGTACGAAGTTTACGTCTGCTGGAATCCCAGGTGCATAAATCACTGCCTTTGACGGCTTGGGTTTATTCCATTTCACTTCTTAGAAACCTCCCTGTTCAAATAGATTTTTGATTGCTGCCTCGATATCAATTTCAATGTTCTTCTTATCCTCTTCCAACTCTTGCTCATATCCTCTCAACCTGGAATCGATATAATCCTCATCGATCTTAAATTCTTGTTTATTTGCAATTGATGGCGATATTAAAAAGACCTTGAGGCCTTTTATCTCGAAAGTCAATTTATTCTCATCTCGATCAACAACATAAGGTTGAACAATATGCGGAAGATTCAAATGATCAAATTCATCTTCCTGGATTTTTACTCTAATTGTCCTTTCTACTCTGACCTCTTCTCCATCTTTGTTAAGACGAACGACATATTCCAACGCGCTATACATTTCTTTTTCTAACTCTTTGTACACAGCATAATGGATAAACAATAGGGGGAAAGGATCTACATATTGACCATCGATTTGAACACCAAAATGCAAGTGATCTCCTGTTGATCTCCCTGTGTTCCCTACCAAGCCAATGACATCCCCCTGTTTCACGGAGTCCCCTTCCTCTACTGTATACCCTGAAAGATGTCCATAGAGTGTAACAATGTTTACATCCAAATCCCCCTGATATTGAATCATCACAGTTTCGCCATAACCACTGACTTTTTGTGCCGTGATCACTTTTCCGTCGTGCGCTGCAAAAACAGCAGTTCCTTTAGGAGCCCCTATATCCATCCCATTATGAACACTTCGCTCTCCAGTAAAAGGATCTGTTCTAGTTCCAAAATGTGAAGTTATGATTGAACTTTGTACCGGCCAAAAAAGGTCAACCTTAAAAGAGGTTTGTAAGGGGGATGGCCGGTTTAATAATAGATTCATCATAGAAAACTGTTGATAAATCAGATAAAAAATACTTAACAAAACAAACCCTAAAATAATAAAAAATGGCCATATTTTTTTGACCGTTTTTTTTGCAACCCGATAAGTTACTTGCCATATTATTTTTTGCATTATTACGTGCCCCTTTGTATAGGTGACGATCTAGGACGAGAACGTATGGATCGCGAAGCGTATGTTGAACCATGACCAGAATGGTTTGACCTTACTCTTGAATTACTTGGTTTCGTTTCATTTGATGTTGATCTGCGTCTGGTTTTAGAAGAACTTTCAAATTCTATTGGTTTTTCACGCGGCTTAGAACGTGGTGGTGTTCCAGTAGAATTGCTTTGACCCGTGTTGGTACTTGATACCACTTCACGTAACTGTTTATGATGTCTTACCCTTAATGCTGTGTTAATCCCTTGCATTAAATAGGATTTTGCTCTCCCCGCCACCTCATCGCGTCTCTTCCAAATCCAGCGAAGCAAAAACCAACAATAGGCAAGTGTAAAAATATACGTAATTATTACGAGCAATTGTGCATCTTCTATGCTTAAATTGCTTACACCGTCCCAGTCCACTACTCTATCCCAGTTTAGATTCACTTTGTTCATGATGAATACATTTACATAGGCACCGACACTAATGATAAATGCCATTGCTAATTTCCCTAACAACAACTTTGCCAACGTTGAAAGTCTGCGCCATATATGTCCCAGGTGGTCATCAGTCGGCAGCGAAGCAAAGATTAAACTGAGCATCAATGGGATAATTAAAAAAACCAGAAATATTTCTATCAATATCGAAACAAATCCCTGTGCCATATATGTTATATAAGCAAAATAGGTTGTGAATACCATCCGTGTCGAGATTCGGCTTCTTTGCCTTATCACTTCTTCAACTACTTCCTTTTCCGTTCCTAAAAAACTTTGCACAAATTCCCGGCGTTCTTGATCTGAATTTGTACGGAAATAAGCAGCGATTGTTTCACTGTCTATCCTTTGCCCGAACTGTGCGGCCATAAAAGGATAGATTACATTAAGCTGATATAAGGCATTTCCCACATCCGTAACGTAGTTTCCAGAGGACTGAATTCCTGATTTTTGAGTTGATATATTGAGAATATGCTGAGTATGCTCGTTCATCGCTGCATGTAGCTTTGTAAGGGTTCGATCCCACATATGAAATGAAGGATGGAAGAGCGCGATCATAAATCCGGACAATAGCATCAGGATTAAAAAACGAATCATTAACCAGACAAATTTTCTTGTAACGAGTCCCACCAAAAGATATGCAATCCCTAAAGTAAAAAATAATTCTAACCAGTAGGTGCTCACGTAACTCCATACCGCATCGGTGATTGGATTTAAAAAATCTAACATCATATTAAAAATGGTAAAATCCGTTGTCCGACGGATATGTTCTAAACTGGAAAACACATTTCCAATAGACGTAGATAGTTTATCATTCGCAATATTGTTTTGAACGATTTGAATGTAGGTTGAATGATCAAACAAACTCATAAACCCGTAATCAGGAAGATAAAATTTCAATGCTTCCGGAGGATAATCCTCCCATATACCACCTTCATTAAATAAATCAGGATAATATAGATACCAACTACTGATCTCTGAATTATGCCCTCCTGGATCTGTACTATCATAACAAGCAATGCAACCTCCCGAGGTGTTTGCAAAAACGGGAGAACTAAAAAAAGGAACGCATAAAAAAATAGCAGCGATTAAAATCACTGCTACTGACGCAACAAATTTATTCCTTCCTCTGTACGATAACCAGCGTTTCTTCTGGAGTATATTCCACCATTTCATAATTATTTATACCCTCCAATACAGGAGTTTCTTTTGAAAAATCTGCTCGCGTGTACCCTTTTCCATTTGTTAAAAAATAAATTGTATATGGATCATCATCTTTACGTATAGCTACAACTGACCGAATGACAAAGTTTTTAAAAGCAATTTTAGGATCCATCTTTGGTGGTGCCATAGCAATACGATATTTTAAATATTCATCAGCTATATTAAATCCATTCACATCAACCGTTGTAAATTCATATTTTTCTTCTGGAAAGACCTCTTTTACATGATCAGAGAATGGCATATCCTTTATATCCCACAATTCATTCTCAATAACGTCCGCATTGGCTTCAGAATCGTTGCTGCATCCTACAATCGATAACAGTAGTACAAGTAACGACAAGAATATTAACGTATGCTTTTTCACAAAATTTTCAACCTCCTCTCATATGAATTACTCCGTTTTTTTGCCAATTCCTTCTTTAACAGTAAAGGAGGCAGAAATTTCTGCCCCCCGTGTCCTTTGATGATACAAATTTCTATTGTAAATATTATACGATAATTTTTTCACTGAGGAGTTCGCGAAAAGTTCGCGAGTTTTATATTGGATTTGTATCAAATGCCTTCATCAAATCAGGATCAGTAATCTCAACACGAATTTGCGCTACACGGTCATACTGATCTCTGAACAAACAATTATATTGCGGTAATGAATTAACTACATGTTGATTTTGTTCAGAATCCGGGATTCCGAGCATTTGACACGCATCCTTTGCATTTTGAATCCCTTTTTGCCGGTACACAAACATATGCGATAGATACTGTTCCATACCAGCTGTATCTGAGGGTTGCTGCGTAGCAAGTGCAATCAAATTTTGTAAAGCACGTCCTTCCCGAAGCAATTTTGAGATAAACTGTTTCCCCTTTGCGATTCGGGAGATACTCCATACCTCGTCCAATCCAACAAAGTTTAATACATTTCTTTTCTCCAGAAATTTAAAGGCAAACCCCATAATCCCCATGAAGCTGGCCAGGGAAATTCTTTGTTCAGAAGATAATTCCACGTTGGCTCCTGCATCAGGATCAGGAAAACTCAGGCCATGAACTTGAATGACTGTCAATAAATCATCTGTTGTAAAAGGTTTTTCCGTTCCGTCTCCCACTAAGAGACCGACAAGAGGGTGATCAGCTTTTGCCCGGATCTGTCTGACCAGTTTTCCGTATTCCTCTTTCGTCACTTTTTCTCTTTGGTATACCTCTTCATACCGATCAAGTAACCCCCTCGTATGTCGTTCATCTATCGGCATATCCCTTAAAATTTGAGCCGACTCTTCCAATGCAGTTACCCTCATATCTCCAGCTTCAAGATCAAGCAAAAACGACCATAAATCCGTAAATATCGACATGGCCCTCATTAGATTCTCCGGATACAACCTGAAGGGATCAAATCGTCCTCTATCTTGCAATGCTTCATCCCCACCAAAATTAGCAACGGAAGCTCTTCCTTGTAATCCTGGAATATTCCGATCCCAAAAGGTACGGTCTCCTTTCGGATCAAAAAATAATGCACGCCCACCATGATACACGGTCTCGACTCCCAGAAGGTTCATTAATACGGATTTACCGGACCCGGGTGGACCGAACATAGCTGCCCCGCCGGACATCCCTCTGGAAGGTAATAACGGATACTGAGTATATACCGGAGCAGCTAAACTGCCATGCCAGGCAATATAAATTCCGTGACTATCTCCGATATTCATACTGGCATTCGGCATCCCCCCGGCAATAGCTTTGGGAAAACAGTAATGCTGGTAATCATCCGCGAGAACAATCGGAGTGCACGGAAGAAAATCTACAAAACCGCGCTCCTGATCCCCAAACGGATTGACAACCTTAACATTCCCACTATCCATATGAGAGATAAAGGTATGAGAATTTCGTTGTAATTCTTCTAAATCATGCGAATACAACCCAAAAGAGAACGTCGTTAATACCACTTGATCCGAGGACCTTTTAATCTCTTTTTCAAACTCGATCACATCTGAAAATTGATCGTCATTAAACTCCCCGGAGATTTCTTCTTGATCGTCCATGTCTAGGCGAATATTTTTGATTTTACGTCGTACTTTTTTATCTTTCAGTGGTTTCCACTTCACACTAAATTCAATTGGTAAATCCACTTGAAGTGCATGGTATAAAAACTCCTCTCCAGGAAACTCCAGTCCTTCATCTGGAATTTCACTCAGCGTAAAGTACATCTGATATCCCGTTCCAGCCAGTTGATTGACCTCAACATGACGGGATTTAAAGTCAATTTCCCCATTCATTAAAAAGCGTAAGCTACGAGTCGGGCGATAAAGATCATCTTCCACCTCAAAAGAAGTCGTCCAATCTCGCATGGAAGAAAGTAGTTTCGGTTCCCCGATCCCTTTCCAGAAGTTTCTCGATATAAGCCATTCAATTTGCTTGAGATCGCATCGCTCCAATTGAACATATTGGCTTAATCGATTATGAATCGATTTCTCCTTGTTTTTGATATCCAACCAATCTGAAAGAGAGATATACGCGCTCCCCTCTACTGTTTTAACATATCGATTCCAAATATCTTTTGCCCCGTTCACCATCCGTTCCTTTAATGAATCACCACTAAAGTGTTTAATTTCCTGGCTGATCTGATCATCAAGATCGACTGAGTAGAGATTGATAATGAGATATGGTTGATATTCAGCAGAATAACGGTTTCTCAGATGATTCATTTGTCTTTGATAATACTTATCCACAAAATCACGGATATCATGGGCCTTACTCTTTTGATTCCAAATCTTAATTGCTTCATCTGCATGGGTCAGTGTAGGTAACATGAGAAGTTGCCCCGGCCCTTCCCCTACTGCAATTAACCGATTTATTTTGTTGCGAAACATATGCTTTTCACTATCTTCAGCAAAGTCATAATTAAACTTTTCCATTTTAAAGAAGGCAAAAGCATCTAACTTGTTTCGTTTTTCATAGCGTCTGGTTATCACAATGTTATCCTGAATAAATTGATAATCCGGCCACATTAAAACTCCTCCCTTCAAATAGTTATTTGGAGTTACTCCTGAACTCGAACCCATTTTCTAACCTTTATTTTTGTGCTGGTTACAACCTGACCCATGTTTTTCTTTTTAGGCCGAAGAATAAATTTCACACCATCGATACAAAACCGGTGAATTCTCTTTCCATCCGGTTTAATGGCACCATATAAAAACCAAACAACCGATCCGAAGATACCTCCACTTACCGGTGCCACCTCAGCCGGCATGAAGAATAAAAAAAGGATGGTTGACAAAACAAATGAAACAGCTGATACCATCAACTGCTGAAACGTTACTGGCCCAATTAAGGGCCAGTTAAACTCACGTTCAAACTTTAGTGCACGAGTGTAAAACCGAATCTTATGCATCAAGAATCGCCTGCAATGCTCTGCCCATATATGTCAGTGCAATTTCTCTCGTTGTACTGTTTAAGAGAGAAAGGGCAATTCCCCCAAAAAAGAAAACCATGGTAAAAGCCAGGAATTTTCGTTTAATCCCATAGTTGGCCAGGACAACCACCCATACGATGGCTAAAAGATAGGAAATCGTATCGATAATCCCTGCAAACAGGTCTTTAGGATTCCATGCATAATAACCATTTTTGGCAAATGCGTTCACAATCACGAGAGACAATGCAGCTTTCCATGCTTTGCTTTGATTTTGAAACCATTCTTTCATTTTTTTCATTGTTGTTCACCTACCCATAAATTTTTGATTAAATATCGATCGCCAACACGAACACATTCGAGTTGATGAATCTGAGATAACAAAATACCCGTCTCCTCTTCTTGCTGAATCCGTAACAACAGTATAACTTCATCCACATTTTTCATCGTAGGGATGGCTTGTTGTAAGGTAACGGACCCACTTAAGGGATCCGGGGCAACAGATTGATCTTGAAACAAATATCCAATCTGTTCCCGAGATCCGCTGGACAATGCAGAGGCATAACTTTTTGCAAGATTTTCGACTAATGACATTTCAGTCGGCGTTAACTCTACAACTTCGTTTGACGGTTCAACACCATAAACTCGGTTAGATTTCGAAACAACGGGTCCGGACAAGGGTTCTAAACGTCCGTCTTTATATGTCAGAGCCACTTTTAATTGATCTGTTCTATATTGAACCTCAGGTTGATTATCCTCCTGGTACATTGTGATCTTCCTATGCATGATCGCTGATACTTCTCCGGTATTAGGATCATCGGACACTTTAATAGAATCTAGAGCTACTGAAATGACTTCTGATGTTACATCTCCTTTCGCTTGACTTTGCATAGATCCCCGAATGTGAGTGTCCGTCCAAACTTGCGAGCCGCGGTGAAAATCAAACCATTTGTGAGCCAAAGTTTCTACTGTACCTTGAATAAGAGCCGGTGATGAAAACACCCCTGCTTCCTCCTGAATGACCTGGGTAACTTCCTGTGTCACCGAATCTCCCCATCCATCGATCCAGCCCAGTAATCCAAAAACAAACATGGCGAGTAAAACAATCGAAAAAAAACGGCGGGCATATATACCCCACCGTTCTCTATGCATCCAATTATGATTTCCTCTCAATATGATTGATCTCTCCTTTCTTTCGTATCTTGCATTACTTTCATAACTATCATGTCTTACATAATTTGCATTTCATTCATCATTCACAGAACCATCTGATCCGTCTTTTCTGTCGGTTCCCGACTAAACCAATAATAGTGAAATTTAAACCTTCTTCTTATAAAAGGATTGGTCTTATTTCTTGTCCAATGGGGGAAAACAATGATTTCATATCCTGCGTGTAAAAGGGCCATTGCTTTCCACAGTTGAACTCCTCCCATTTCTCCCACAAGAGCGATCTCACCGGTATGCACTGATACACATGCAGCATCGCACACAACAGGTTCACCATAAATGGATAAGGGATATTCCATTTGTATCTCCCATCCTGGATGGAAACGATCAATATAAAGGTGGAAGAGCTCCTTTAAAAAAAAATGATTGGGACTCTGATTTTTTTGTTCGTGTAAATAAGCAAGGGAAGCCAGTGTCAACCAGACATCTAGATCGATCTCTATGGTTCCTTTTTCTAATACCCACATCTTCTCGCGGATTTCCTGTTCAAATTGTGCACGATCATGAGAAAAACCTTTGTATTGATTCCATGCCTCAGAATACCTGAATGCGTCACACCATTCTTGTGTCTTTTCCCGATGCACCTTGATTGCTGCAGACTTCTGCAGCCTCCTCCGCAGGACGTGCTTCGCACGTCCTGCTTCAAGCTCCCAGCTTCTCACCACCTCTCTCTTTACTTGTTCTCTCTCCGCTGTCTTCATTTTGATGAAGAAATCCTTCTCGATCGGACACTTAATCATTCCTCTATTAAACTCGAAAACCTAACACCTTCCTTCTAAATATAATCATTCCTTATTAACCGCAACAAAATATAACCCTCAAATCCCCTATTACAGCAAGGTTTTTAAGGTCTTTGCCCAGATTTATAGTTCCCTGGTATATTCCTTTATTAATTCCTTTTAGAATTCATTTAAAATCTCACTTTCTTTTTCACTGTGTATTTCATTTCTTGACTTAAAATACGTCTCCAAGAAGTTTACCTACTCAATACAACGTAGCTCCTATTTGCCCCGTTCTCACAGTTCTGTCCGAACCAGAGGTTCCTCTGGTACTCTCATTTCTGAATGTTATGTCGGATATGAGGCTACCGAATAACGCCTAACCCATCGGGATCGGGGTAAGGAAATTTTTTTACCTTTCTTTTACCAAGAAGCTTCTCATCCTGAACCACCTCCATATTCTTATAAGGCATGTCAAGAAGTGAGATTTGCTTATCTCTTGACTTCCAAACAGGTGCCAACACTCCTTTCGAAAACAGGGTTTGAGCCTGTACAGCTGCTATAAAAGGAAATCTTGAATCCTCCACAAGATCGGAGGCCAATTCTAGCACGTTATTCACGCTTCTTTCATTTAGGCATAAAAAAAGAAGCAATACCCTGGATGATTCACTTGGAAACATCTGCTGAATTGCTTCATAATGCATGATTAACATATCCCTTACAACCCGCAAACTTTCTTTTCCTATGAGAATGTTTAAAAAAACATCCCTTCGCTGCTCCTTATTACGAAAATCCGTATACCCTTTAATAATCGGAATTCCTTTCTGATCTTTGATATTTTCAGCCATGAACGTTCTGGAGCCTATCCATTCTATCAATCCGGCCCCCGGGATAGGACGACATACTTTTATAAGATCACAAAAGAACTGATTGGCTAGAATCGTATTGAGGAGATCCCCCGGTGGCATTCCCCACTCGGATTCCTTAAATAAATATAGTTCATTTCTGCTTTTAGCAACATTCTTTGCTTCATTCGTTGAAAGATAGAATGCTTTCACTCCTCTTTTATACATTGATGCATCAACACTTCGGACCTTCCCTCTTTGCCGTAATTGTCCCAATTTGTTATACACCGTTTTCGTACTATAGTTTAGGAGGTCAGCTAATTGTTGCGGCAACATAACCTCAAATTCGTAAAGGTAATGCAACATGTGATATTCAGCATTCATCATGATCATGCTCCTCAATGTACTTTTTCGCGTCGAATAGATCTGAACCGTTGGGAAGGAACCGGGGATTCTTCTTCAGGTGTAATATTAAGCCGGTACCGGCTTCTCATCTCTTGTTCGACCTCTTCCCGCTTTCGACCATCCCGTTGGTTAGATAGATCCTTAAATGGTTTGGGATCATACTCCCCTTTTTCCAGATATGGATTTTCAAAGCTGACAACATGTGAGGATTTCGCATATCCTTCCTGCATTAAAAGCTGGCCATATCCTGCATTGTCCGGTAGATTGATGATATCTTCTGTTTTTACCCCCACCCTTCTTGCCAAGTCCTGAGCATTTTCCTGTTTTGATCGAAGAGCAATATGGTTTCCCACATTTCTCAAAATACTGTTCAACAATCTTTTGTTTTCAATCTGATCCGAGTATTGCGTGGACATCCATAATCCTAAACCGTATTTTCGGTCTTCATCAACAATATTTGCTGCTACCTGGCTTAACCACCCATGACATTCGTCTCCAAAAAACAAATGCCCTCTCCGTTGTTCTTCCGGGATGTTGTAACGGGAAAGGGCTGTAAAGTGATATTGAATTAATAACCACGCAGCAAACAATTTCATATTATCCGGACCAACGCCGGCAGCATTAATAAATAGATTTTTCCCTTCATCCATGAGTTTTCGAATACTCACAAACGTTTTCGGCTGTCCAAACATATTTCGCATCAAGTCGAAAGAAATGAGGTTATTTAACCGGTTCCAGATCGGTCCCATGACCTTATCAATGTTATTTGCCTCTGCTTGGAAACTTCCGTTCCAGAACTCTAGTTGGAACGGGTCCTTCACTCTAACTTTGTCAAGAATCTCTTTCCGATATTTCGGATCTGTAAAAAGTAACGGGATGTTCAGAGCTGTCACTTCCTCCCCGCTCTTTAACAGTGTCAGTACTCCATTCTTTAGAAAGTTTTCCATTCGGACGGCATTTCCAGCTGGATAAAGATCCATCATGCTTTTTACAAAAATATCAGCAATACTTTCTACATCAATTCCATCCATATCATAGACGTTAAATGCCCTGGGAAAGTCCCTGTCCGACATTTGAATATAATAGGTATCTTCGTATAGCTCCGGAGGAAGATGTGTCAAAATCTTTTCCACTGCATCTCCATGTGGATCAAACATAGTAACTCCAGGTGTACTTTCCCTTGGTGTTTTAAACCGAATCTTTCCTTTTTTCTCATCTAGCTGCTGATGAATCATATCCACGATCATGGAGGCTAATAGGTTTGTTTTTCCGGACCCCGGAGAAGCCTCTATATACCCATGGCTTAAAAATGCTTCCGACAATAACCTTATCTTCTCTGAATGGAATGGTCCGGGAGCATTGGATGTGCCAATCAGTAATCCATTCTTTGAAATGAATCCTTTCTCAGCAGAATACTTTCTTACTTCTTTCGCAAGCGGCCAACTTCTAAATTCTTGATGAGGTATCTGAAGTAAATGAGCCAATTCAGAAGTGGCCATCAATGATTTTATTGCTGTGGGAAATTTGCCGTTATACATCGAATGAATTAATTTTCGCCCTTTCTTAACAGGTTTAAAGGAGTTTACCAAATGCATACCTGAGAACTGACTTGCTATGGTATGCACTCTTCTTTTCGCATTGCTTCCTTTAGCATATAAAATCGGTACGACTTGAAACGCACGCTGTGATAAGCTCTCTCTTTGATCAAATACTTTTTGCAGCTCTTTATTTTTAGTATTTGATTTTTGCTCCCCTTTCTTATCTTCAGGAAATTCAAATATATTGTATTTCCCCAATAGTTCCTGTCCTAAGGCATGCAATCCCCTTTCAAAAGCGTCACCTGCTTGATCAAGATTAACAAGAGGCATTTCTCCCTCTTTTCTTTTTAATTTTTTAGGTGAGTCCGCAAAAATAGATAAGGAAAACACCGTAGATTGTTCCTGGGTTTTAAGGACTCCAAGGATTTGGTCCAGCACAGGGATCTGCTTTGATGAAAAAGGCTGAAATGGAGCCTTTTCTTTTCGAGCCTTCATTGCAGCTGCATATCCATCCATTGTAACCAGTTTCTCCAGAGGGTTCTCTTTTAAATCTGTACAAAGACACCCTGGATAAATAGATTCAATAGATTGTTTGAATTGAAATTTCCTTTCTGTCGGGACACAGGCATAAATTTTTACACTCTGTTTTTCGCCAACAAAGAAAAACCGGAACCCCATGGAACCTAACAATTTTCGTTTCCAACCATTTCGTCCAATGGACGCAAAAAGGTTAACAAAAGCCATTTGAACACCTTCATATGGTCGATCGATCCCGGAGAGTTGCAATTCAAACCAGGTTACATGATTACGATCTCTTTTTTGAGCATTCATTCTCATCCGGATGAAAACACCGAAAAAGACTGTGGTTATCAGGACAAACCCTGATATAATCAGGAAATAGTCCATCATGCTATGTTCACCAATCCAATGAATTTATCCAATAACAATAGAACAAACAGAAAGACATAGATCCATTTGTAAAACGACTGCCGCTGAAATAAGAAAACAAATGCAACCACTATAGCTGCCAGGCTAAACCAAAACATACCGGGTAACCCACTTATAATGGCTCCAATGACCGCGATTACACCAACAAATAAAAGGGTCAGTAAAAACTCAACAAAGTCTCGGGTTTGTTTATTCATTTTATCTCTCCTCATATCAAATTTTTGTATCCGACGGATACCGATTGTCTTACATAACTTTGAGATACTACATGTTTGATATTTCTGAACGATCAGGAATATCAGTGATCTTTTTTCCAGCCGATTTTGTCTTCTGTTTTTCGTTGTGAAATTTTGTCTGGATCTTCATTCTGAGGATGATTGCTGTTCAGTAAATGATGATATTCCGGAAACTCATACCACCTTCCGCTCTCCGTCTGTTTCATAGTTTCACGAATCTGATTGTATAGTTCCGGATGCTCAACAACGACCGAAAGTACTTCAAGCAAAAAACCATTTGGGCTATGAAGATTTAGGTTCATTAGATTAAACAATTGGGAAGGGATTTCCTGGTTAAAATAAAGATGAAAGCTATCTCCAGGATGAAACGGTTTCCTTTTTAACCCTACTCGACTCAAATTGATCCCTCCTTTCTGTCATATCATGCGGATATCTCTTGTCTGCAACATCTGTAAATAGTAGAAGTTATACAATGTTTGAATTCATATTTACGTTCGCACCCCTCCTTTCAGGCAAAGAAAAAACCGACCTGGGTTCAGATCGGTTCATTTAGCCAATTGATATTAATTCCTTACGATACTATTTTATCTCATTAAACGATAAAAAGAGTTCGCAAAAAGTTCGCGTTTTTTCAAAGAAATACATTTAAAAAATAGAAAGAGCAGCCAGAACAAACTGACTGCCTTTCTACATAGCGAATTTTTAATTAACGAATTAAGTAATAGTGAATTAAAATAACGAATTTAAAACATAGCGAATAGTAATTTGTAAAATTATATTAACATAACAATATTATTATGATCAACATAAAATTTTTATTGTAATTTATTCGCTGGCTGAAGCCGCTTCTTTCATTAATTCGTCTAACAATTCTTTACCTTTTGTAGATAATTGATAGCTTGATTTTAATTCACCGTTAACACTCTTTTTCCCTTCAGCAATAAGATCGTTTACCTTTAGATATTCAATAAGATCACTTGTAAAATCTCTCGGTATTTTTAGCAAATAAGACAATTGATCAGATAGCCATCCAATTCCTAAAAATTTTTCTGTCTCTTTAAATTTTGATTCCCAGTCATTTATAAACTCTAAAGCATTCATAACATAATTTTCAATATTATATTCCTTAACATCTATTCCTAAGAAATCTATTAGGTCATAACTGTCATGAGCATAAGTTGTAATATCAACATGCTGAGGCGCTGCACTTTTTATGTAAAATAGCTCTACCCTTTTTCCTTTGTACATTAACCTACTCATAATCGGAATCATATCGCTATCAGCTGTTACAAAGACAAAACAAGAAATTTTCTCGTCTCTATTGGCAAGTTCAATAGCATCTAAACATAGTTCAATATCTGAAGAGTTTTTTCTATGGGTGTTGCCTTTACCATTAGCATAAACGTGTCTTATTTGAACTCTTTTTTTCTGAAGACTGGTTAAACTGGTATCAATTTGCTCAAAATCAGCATAAGCCTTAAAAACTCTGACATTATCCATATGATATTTTTCCCATAGTTTTTGAAATAAATTCTTGTTAGGATCTTCATGATCTGGGTCATGAACATAATTGTTTTTTAATGTCCAGTAAACATTATCATAGTCAATGAAAATAGCTACATTTTTATACTGAGCTTCCCGGGAAAGCCTGTTAAAACTACTAGACATTATTGAAGCAAAATCAGGAATATTTTGTTCTTCACTATCAAATAATATAGATTCTGAATTCATAGAATCCCCCCAATAACCCTTTTATTTTCCACATTTTCGACTCCTTTTGCTTTCTCCTTCAATTTGTTTCCATTTTTCTCGTTGTTCTACATCTGTCTCTCTTATTCAACCACCTCTCTTCAATTTTTACTAAAATCTTAGACAAAAGGGGATATTTCCATTATATTTAAAAAGGGAAATATGACCTATTGTAGAATTAAAATTATAGGGAGGTTGAATAAATGTTTGATAAAATTCTTCAACTGTTCTCTAATTTGGGAAGAAGTACATATAAAAAATTCATTACCTTGGTAATTTCAATAGCTTTTATTTATTTCTTTACAAAACTTGCTTCCTAAAAATTACAATTTTCTATTGTTAATTAATCTTTTTATATCCTGCATATCTGCAATTTCTGATGGAATAGAAAAATCTCTGTTTCGTTCTGGAATAATTACCTGTCCTATTATTTCGAATGGTTTAAGATCTAATGATAACCAATAAAATATGGGATATTTACGTTTTTGTATAACAATGTCATTATGAATAATGCAATTGAGTATTGTATGTTTTTCAACTAAATCTGAAACATCAGGGACTCTCTTTTTATTCTCCAAATTACTATTAATTTTGTCACAAATATTATAATCTCTATTGATATAAAAAGATGACCCATGAATTCTACATATAAATGGTCTAACGTCATAGATTCTGCATCTACCCGACTCTTTATCCAATAGAGGACAGGGAAGGCCAAATGATTCAGACATATTTTTTATTTGTTTCTCTACTATGTTTTTCTTATTTGTCCCATTTTCTTGAAGGTTAGTATATTCTTCAGGGAAATTAGTTTTTACATAGTTAATTTGTTCTGATACCGTCAAAAACAATTTTTCCAGCTGATTAGTATTCCATTTTTTTAATTCTTCAAGAATTAGTTTAAATTCTATATCAGAAATAAAAAAATTATGATAACAACATTGACTACATCCTGCAGTGCAAGGTGGGGGATCAATATCATTTTTATTGTAATAATCCCTTTTTCTTGTCTCAAACTCTGCATACAACTTTAACATATTGCCTGCTCTACTTTGAGGATGAATGTCGGGGTGACACATTTTAGTTTTTTTGCCACTGCCACATATACAAGGGCTATTTCTTTTATTTGACATATCTTCCCCCCTTTTTTCTCTTTTTTATTTATTTTTAGACAAAAGGGGGATTTTTTCCTCTTTATATTTCAAAGTTTTTAATTTTTATCTTAAGTTTTAAAAGTTCTTTCATATTTAGGATCCAAAATTTTAGAATTTTGTTTCATTAAACTCTGTAATAACATAATTTTAGAGGCAAGAGCCATTCCATTACCTAAATTAGTTATATCAAATCGACTTAAGTTGTTATTTCTACATCTAATACACCCCTGTGATTTACTAATTTTTTTTAATGAATTTTTCTGATAGCAATTTAGACATATTATCATTAAACTCTCTCCTCTATAATAGGTTAAAAATCATTTTTTCTTTTTCTCAATCTTTCTATCACCTTTTCCATATGTTTTCCTACTTCAATTTGTGCAAGTGCTCGATCCTCTTCGGTCTCTAATTGATCTCCCATAATTCCAACGAATTGTGCTGTTTTAAAACCCAGGGCCTCCAACATTGCTTCATCAGATCCACCACTTGAGACTAAATAATAACTAATGACTGAATCTTTTTGGCCATATCGATTAAGCCTGTCTTCACATTGGCTATGAATACCTGGAGACCAGTCCAATTCTCCGAAGACATTGATTTTAGAACGGTGTTGTAACCCATCTAACCCTGCAGCGGCTCGCAAAGAGACAATTATTAAATCTGTCTCGCCTTGAATAAACATTTTTTTGTTTTTTTCCTTTTCCTTCTCTGTTTCTTTTCCAGTAATTCTGACCGGATTGTAATTCTTCAATTCGTTCATCCAAATATCATATACAGAATGGTGCCATCCATAAAGAATAATTGGCTCACCCGATTCCAAAAGAAGTTTGACAAATGCTGCAACATATGACGCTTTAGCAATTCCCGTAGCTTCCCGGGCTTCTTCGTTGATTCTTTTTTTTAACCGGCCACGTTCGAATCGATCCTCTGTATTATCTAAAAGCTCAATGTCTTTTAAAGCCTTACTAATATATTGACTAAATATTGATTCATCATGGTCGATCTGTTGCACAATTCTTCGTTTCGGTGGTAACTCATCTAGAACTTCCTCTTTCGTTCTTCTAAGCATTAATCCTTCCCTACGTAAATGTTGTCCAAGAAGTTCCGGATCAGAAACCACATCATTTCCATATCCATAACACCATTCCCTTGTAAATGAATCCCAATCACCTAAACAATTCATTTCTATTATGTTGGTAACATTCCAAATCTCTCCGCCTTTATTGTAGATTGGGGTCCCAGACATACCGATTCGATTTTCCACGCTTTCGGCCAACAGAGAAGCAGCACTATATTTTTCAGTGTTTTTATGGCGTAATTCCTGAATTTCATCAATAACAAGAAATTTAAAGCGATATTCAGGTAATACGTTTTTCCATCCCCTCAGTAAACCATAATGAATGATATAAAAAGAAGCAGGAGGCAGATCATATGGTTTGAGCCCTCGGATAATATGAACCATTCCTTCAGCATCAGAAAACAAAGACTGTTGACCAAATGATTCTTGTGGTTTAATAAATTGGATTATCTGATTTTCCCATTGTTTCACGATATTAGTAGGTACAACAATTATTCCTGGAAACTGATTAAGATGAGAAATCCAAGCTAACGCTTGAACCGTTTTTCCCAAGCCCATATCATCTGCAAGTAATGTAGGAGCATTATGAGTTAAAAATGCCACACCCTCTTTTTGATATTCTGTTAATTTTCCATTGAAAATGAATTCCGAGGGTTCTATTTTTTGAGGTTTTTTCGCAATCTGTTGTCTAAAAACTACGTGTTCCACTGCTTTTTCGTAATCTCTATTCCAAAGCTCTTTGTTTCGTATTAATAAAGGGAAACGATGCATTAACCAGTTAAGATCACCATTGGTCCTCTTATTCCTTTTGAATCGTGCTTCGCCCTTATGTCTACCACTGGAACCTGGGAACAACTTCTTTGCCATTTGGCATACAACCGGTTCACCTCTTATAATCCAGGAATCACTTTTTTCTTCATAATAGAGTTCTCCATAATAATGATCGATTGCCTTGGGTCGTTCCAAATAAGAAGGAATTTGTGTAAGGGTGTCGACTACCAATTTATTCACCTCCACTATTTGCTGGCTATGCCCCATAATTTATTCAATCCTATAGAAAAACATGGTTTGCCATTAACATATTGAGGAAGATCCATGTACCTTTCGACAACCAGAATGAGTGTGGTTATTTTTTCAAACTCTGCATAACGGTCAAGTTGAGCTATTACTGTTCTTGTATTGGGCTTACCTTTCTTGGCTTCTATACCAATTCCACCAGAAGTTAAGAAATCAATGCGGTTACGAGAACCTAGTTTATATTCATATTTATATGAAATCCCAACGTTCTCTAACTGTAACTTGATCTGTTCATGAAGAGCCCATTCATCTCTTAACACATGAATCCGGAGCCGGTACAATGCATGAAGTACTTTTTCAATATGTGCTTCTGGTTGATTGAATAAGCTAATTTGATCCAATGACATCAACTCCTAAAAAAAGCACTGTAACATCAAGTATCTGGTAATCTTAGTCATGGGGTTCAAAAAAGTTTGCATTTTTTTGCATCGAACAGATTGGTAATAACTCGAAATAATTGGTATAATCTTATCGTCTAGGCACTCACTTTTCCCTTCGCTTGTGAAGGGTCTTTTTCATGTTTTCTTTCCTGAATCTTATAAAGCAATTTAATTAATTTTTCTTCTGATTCAATTTTGTTCTTTATGTGTTGATCGCAATCATAGCAGGTTTGAAATAGTAGTCCTCCAAAGCATTCTTTGATATATAGTCCTGATCCTTGACATTGACACATTACTTATCACCCCAATAATTGATCATGCATTCAAGGCATTCATCGTAATCCCCTAACTCTTTCAAAATCTCGAATCTCCTTTCAGTCGATAATCCGGACCTTCAACAGCATATATATTCCCCTTGCTCATTCCTAACAATCTGCTTCCTGCTGCGTCACCTATCCGTTCTAATAACGTGTCAGCATCTTCATTGGACGAAAACAGGATTGGGCGACGTTTTTTGTACCTTTCGTTAATGATCTGATAATAAACATCCAGTCGGTACTCACTTGGCTTTGCTTTTCCAATGTCATCCCAGACCAACACAGGAGCTTCAACAACTGCTCCAATTAAGCTATTCACCCTTTCTCCACGATCATCATATCCCCTGGCCTGGCTGACCTCATCCATAAAATCGACATCAGAAATGCATATGACTGAGTAACCCTTTCTCATAAGCTGTTTTGCCGCTGCAATTTGAAGATGGGTTTTACCTAATCCAAAGTTGTTATGTTTTCTTTTCATTTGGCTACGTTCCTGAGATTTTCTTATTGCCCGCAACTTTTGTTCTCCAAATACCGCAATAAATCCAAGTGAATTGGTTGAAGTATCTTTGATTTCATCAAATTTTTTTAAATATTCACGTGTCGCGTTATATAAGATTCTCTGAACCTCATTCCCGATCTGATAAGTTCTTAATTCCGCATCCTCAAACTCTTCTGGAATCATGGCTTTTTTCAATCTTGATCTTAATTGTCTCTGTTTTAAACAAGAGCAAGGTTTAGCAGACCACCCCTCGACAATATATCCGTCAATACACCCTTTAGGACATACTGACTTTGTTGATGAGACCTGGGTAATCGTCGACATATCCTTTGCCTGATTCATCTTGATTTTCTCTTGAAGATCTTTCATCATGTCCTCGATGGTTAGAAACTTTTGGGCCATCACGGCTCCTCCTCTCAAGTTCTTTCTCTTCAAACGCTTTTAGTGTATAAACCCCGCTTGACTCGCATCTTGCTAAGATCCCCCAGAGGTATGAGATATCCTTGCCTTTTTCTTTTGTAATCCTTACTGCTCTCTCAACGAGCTCAGGTTCAATTCCTTTTGAGACAAACCCATCAAGCTTGTCCGTTTGCACGGAGTTTAGGGATTGAAAAAAATGTTCTTCCACAGCTCTGTAAGCACGTCCAAATTTCTCGTTATTTGTCTTCTCCTCGCGCGCACGCGCGTTATTACCACCACCACTACTATCTTTTGAAAGAGAAAGTGAAAGTGAAGGTACAATCTTTTGCGAAGTTTGCAGATTTTCTGCAACTTTTTTAGAAATATCATTTTCATCTTGATTTTCTTCTTCATCGACCGTGTTTATTTGCGAATCTCTTTGATTTTCCCAAGGAGGATTCGGTGGTGCTGGATACTTTGAATTATCCTGTTGTTGTCTTTTGCTTGATATGTAAGTTTGATATTTATACCATTTATTCGGATTAATAGAAAGATATTGTTTTCCATCAACTTCATATAAGTATGCCAGATCATATTCATCAAATTTTCGAATGGCCTCTTCAATATCTTTTGATGTAAAGGGAAAGGCCGGGAACAGGGTGAGTTTTACTTCAAAGGGATCAGCCCCCATCCTGCCCCAATCATCAAAAGCAGTGGTAAACCATGGCCACATTAGTGCTACGGTAGGATTCTCTTCCGCTAGCATTGCTATTTTTTTGTCAGTACTTATTTCACTGCTTACAAATCTTTTTCGTGCCATTTCCCCATCTCCCTAATTGCAAATTAATTAGCTAACAGGCATTTCGTTCCACTCTAGGCCATCCAGAAGGCGTCCGGCTTTCTTTTTGCCAACTCGATACACCGTTTCAAATCCCTTCGCATACCATTCTTCTGGCTTTTTGGGATCATACAGCTTTCCGGATGTGTGAAAATGAATCATATTCTTAGCGGATAGTCCGCTATCCTTAGGAGCCCATTCACCCCACTGTTTAAAGAAGAACGGCACTCCTGCTTCTACGCACTGATCACGGATGTTCCTCGCCCATTCCGGGTGCATTGGCCTTGCTTTTGGACCGGATTCACCGCCGACGATAACCCATGTAACACGCGGTGCCGGAATTGTCTTCCGAATATCACCATCCCACCCGGGATAAATCCATTCTTTCAAATCCACCGGACCCAGCAATGGTTCACAAGAGAGGAACCGTACCGCCGCCGGTGTCTCTAAAAGAAGAGGAATCCGTTGATCCGCAGCTTTTTGGTTCTCCACGGATACACCCAGCCATACGTTTTCTGGAGGACTCCACTCTAAACCAACAATGTCATCAGAGGAACGCTGACTATACCAACGCATGAAATCAAGCATCCTCTGAGGTCTTTTTGTTAATACTTGAAACGTGTGCATCCATGCTTCTTCCATCACACCAAATACCATCTCTATGAATTGAAACGGAACATTCTCATGAAACAGATCGCTCATGCTGTTTACAAAAACTCTTCTCGGTTTTTTCCACTTACTTGGCAGTTCTAATCTTTCCGGATGTAACTTTATATTTTGATCAGAGTTTTTTTCGTTCCATGACATTTCGGTCCATTTAAACCGGTGTGACATTTTCTCAGCATAACAATTTTGGCAGCCATCGCTTACTTTTGAACACCCTGTCACCGGATTCCACACTTCGTCTGCCCACTCAATTTTGGTCATGTAATTTACCTCCTCTCTTATGCTTCTAACTTTCTTTTGTAACGATCCTTATAATAATCAACTAACCCATTTTTCTTGAGTTCATAGTATTTTGCACGACATACGTGTTCCGTTTTACCTATTGCGAAAGCAAGAGATCTTTTGTTATCCACCTCGTAAAATGTGCATAGATATTCAAGATCCTCTTGAGTAAATGGCTTTCCATGGTTTGGATGAAATTCAGGATGATACTTCATCCGGCCATATTCATCGTATTCAATATCATCAATCTCATTGGTCGAACCAAAATTGACTCCCATGCTCAATCCCCTCCTTCTATAGCACTCCCGCATTTTGAAGATTTAAATTTTCTTTTTAAACTGTCTGTAAAGATAGTTCCAACAGTTTGAACATACAAATTTTTTGTCTCCTGGTATTGGCGATTGTATAAGTTCATATCTTTCACGAGTGCATTCTTCTCGTTGACATTTCTGTTTAACTTCATCTGGCTGTCTTTTCATTGTTCTTAGGCCTCCTTCTATATTGAATAATATGTAGGAAGTTGTTCTCAATCCGAAGCTTTATCACCCACTCCCTTTTCCCAGTACAGAAGAAACAAGACATTGTTAATTCCTCTGCATTATTTCCTCTGCACCGGGGCCTGAAAATCAGGTCCCTAATCTATATAAATTGAGAGGGGACTAATTAATTGTTTATAAAAAATAGATTTGGCAAGTTCATTTCTAAAATCAATGCACCAATTCCCTCCCCTCATGTGTTATAATGGATACCTGATCATTATTTTCCTCACTTGGTCGCCTTCGGGCGATCTTTTTTAGTGTTAGAATTCTTCATTGGCATTCTCCTTTTATTTAACTTTTTACGTTCACTTATTTTCTGATAGATGTCTGCTATAACTATGCCAGTTCTGGTTAAATCTGAATCGTTTGTTATTAATCCTTTTTTGTTTAATGTGGCCATCTGTTTCCTCGAAACTAAGATTAGATTGTCTAATGTAATATTTTGTTTATTCCCATCAGCAAAAAGTAAAGCGTGACCATCTGGGATAGGTCCGTTTTCCTTTTCCCACATGACACGATGTTTATATCTCCATCGTTTGTGCCAGGGGCCATCATCCTGGACTTTTATTAACGTGTAACCATCCCGATCAATACGTTCAGACCCAATAGGTTTGTAATTTAGCGGTTTGTGACCTTTTTTAAATGAGGTTCGATTACCGCCTACATTAAACTTTCCTTTTGTTCCTTTGTTTGCCGGTACATGCCCATTTTTAAAGCGACAATCGAGCCCACTGGTCACACCGTGATTTTTCTTCCAGGTGTTCATCTGTCTAGCTGTAATTGACAATCCAAACGTTTTATTGACAAGGTCAGCTAATTCTTTGTTTTTTAATCCTTTAGCGTTTGATTTGATGAATTCTTTTTGTTCTTTTGTAAAAAGGCCATCATCGTCCGTTACCCTTTTTCTCGGAACGTTGCTTTTGATCTTATGATTCGCTTTAAAGCTTTTAATCTGACTTTCCGTAACATTTGTTCCAAATCTAGCATTGAATAATTCAGCGATTTCCTGATTGTATCGACCAGGCGCAATTTCACGGATAAAGCCCTTTTGTTCCTCTGTATAACGATGAGACATGATTATTCCTCCAACATTTTTGGCAACTTCATATCTGCGTCGATTTTGTCATCCATAAATTTTTTTGCTTCAAGCACTAGGGATCCGTTTTCAATGATTTTTGATGCAACTTGAGTGATGGATCTGGCTCTTTTAATTTCTTCTTCCAGTTTTTCTCCTTTTAAATCTTCATCACTCAAACGTTCAAGTTGAGCAAACAAATGATTGTTTAGATCTCCAAGCGTGTTTCTCACTTTTAAATGCCTCCTTAATTTTTCACGACTTTCATATCCTTATTTTCGGACAAACGATTTTCTTGCATCATCTCTTCAATCGGAACATACATCTTAATACATTTTCTTAACAGTTCCCGAGGTGTTAAATGGTGCATGTACGCATACTTTTCAAAAAATAACCATTCTGTTTCTGAAAGAATCTGCTTAATTTCACTAATCTTTCTTACTCTCTGACTGGAATCCAACCTGGTGAGGTCCAATGAAGATCCACACTCAATACATTCTTCTGCAATGATTCCGGCATGGATCAGGCCACACTTTTCGCATTTTAAAGCGAGTTCCATTATCATTCCCTCCTTTGATTTACTTTTCTTAAAGGATAAAAATATAATGTGGTGAATTAGAAAATATTGGGCAACTAATGAATAATAAAGAAAGGGTTGTAAAAATGACATGTCCAAATTATGATTCAAAGAAATTCCTTGGTGAAATTCAACATCTCTGCAAGCCAGGCTTTTTCTCTGAAAATAAAATAGACAAAACCCATGCTAAAAAGTATTGCTTAACCAAAGACTCCTTTTTTGGACCAGCTAAGTATAAAGATTGTCCATATTATAGGAAATAACAATTGTTCATTAGTTGCCCACCTAAGTTATTTAGTCACTTTCAAATTCATTGATTGGTTTTCAATGTGACTAATTAAATCGCGCAATTCTTGAATGGTTAACTTGTTTTCAACTACTTTTTCAATAAAAGAGCTCGCCATTTCCATCAATTCCTCTCGCACCTCATTCACCTCCTTTCCCCTCAGTACACAGGAAACAATATAAACTTATTTCCTCTGCACTGAGGCCTGTTACCAGGCCCCTAATCTATATAAAATTGGAGGGAGCTTAAATTATAGAATCTTTAAGGCTTCTGCCAGTTTTAGTAATGCATCACTTTTCAGTTCATAGTACTTCGTCTTTTGAACCGGCATTTGAAAAATCACCTGTTGATCAGTAGGTTTATCCTTACAGAGGAACCTCTTTTCAATAAGTTCTCTCTCCAGGAAATTTAGTATTTTTAATGCGTTTTCTACAGGTTCAATCTCCTGATACAGCTGCTCGATCTCTCTTCGCAGTTCTTCAATCTTTTCTTCCTGTTGTATGATGGATCGTTCAGAATTGCTTTGATACTCGTGAGAGCCCCCATAGACCCCAGATAAGTTTCCGTATGAACTGATCCCAATGGGTATTTTGATTTTGACTCCGTGTTTCAGTCGCTCTTCTAACCTTTTCAGCATAATTTTTTTGTTATAGTACGAGATCAGTTGTTGGATTACGATTTCTTCATACGCTGATTTTTTAGGATGCTCCATGCCTGGTAATTGTAACTGTTCCGCTATCATATCCTCTGCTCCACGTTCCACTAATTGGAGTCTTATCAGTTCCTGCTCTTTTTTTAGGCTCGATAGGACCTCAGGGTGGAGGTGTGATTTCGTGCCAGAGATCCACCGTTTGATCTGGTTGTATCTACTCACCAACTGTTTATTGGAAATGAATTTTATATTATTGGGGGTTACCTCTAGTTGCCTCATCTCCCCACCCTCCTTTCGTGTAGTTTTGTGTAGTTTTGTGTAGTTATATATCTACTTTTAAAACTCAACTAACTCATTTCGTGTAGTTTTTGTGTAGCAAGTCCTCATTTTAAATAAAATTGTGTAGCTTTCGTGTAGTTTCCTATAAGTCACCATAGTCAACGTCGTCTTGATCCAGCGATCCTTTCTTTTCATCTGTTGACAGTTGAACCATGGGTTTTGAGGTATCCTCCTGGCTTCTCAGTTTTGGACCCGATACAGAAACACCGTTCTGTAATATAAACTCCTTTAATCCCCGGATTTCTTGTATCAGAAGGTTTACCTCGTCAGTATTACGGTATCCATGAATCTCTTTCTCAGCAGCCTGGATCAAAAATGAGGTCAGTTGCCGTTTCTTTGATAAATTCTCAAAGAATTGATACACTTCATCACTCATTTTTGATGTTCTAAGCGTGAATTGAGCCCGTTTTTTCATCATTTGGGATCACCTCAAGGCTTTCATCCCGATCTTTGGCAATGATCTCTAAACCATAGATATTTAATAATCGGGCATTTTCCGGAAACACATGGTTTTCTTTTAAAATCTGCTCACCATATTGATCTGCAATATACGCACTAATATAGTCTTTTAATAGCGGAGCAACTCCTCCAATCCATACAAATTTGACTGCTTGTCCACTGGACAAACTAAATGCATGCAGGGAGTTTTCAACCACGATCCGGGCAAATTGACTTAATGAATGATCAATGATCTCTGTGAAGTCCGTCTGTTGTCCGGTGGTGGAAGAGATAAAGACATATTTTTTTTGGTGGATGTTTTTCTCAATGAACTTTTCTAATGATCGTAAGTTCGAAAAGTGTGTCATCAGTTTTGTTTTACGTAAATTCTCAAGATGCTGCAGGTATGTCTGATCCGTGTTAGAGGCAAAATCGTGAGATCCCCCTGGCCTTTTTAACCCGGGTTTCAGTTTAGACATGTCATGTGTCTGTCCCCCTAGATCATTCATGATGACAATACAATCGTTAAATTGTGACGCAGATTCTAAAGGCCTTAGATCGAGTCCACGACTTAACGCAAACCTTCCTGTTTCCCCTTCAATCCGGCACTCCGATTCCTTGGAATGAATATGTAATACCCTTTCATATCCCGGAGTCAATAATTCTACTTCACCAACATCACCTATGAACCGACTTGCCATTTTATCCAGCATCATTTTAAACTTTGGGGCTCTTTTTAAAAGCCAAACTGGTAATAACGTAGAACAATATTGAATGCTTACTTCATCTTCCTGGGGATCAGGAGATTTATAAGCGTGATAAAACGCTACAGCAGCCATCCAATTTACAAATGTCTTGATCGATTCCGTTTTATCGTGAAGTTGTTGGATATGATCGTCTGCAAACGCATCTCTTGCAGCGATGGATCCGACCTTAAAATATCGATCCTGGTCTTCGTACCTTACGCGTACAACCAAATTGTTTATGATATCTTCTTGATCGATATTTCCTGCAAAAACACTTTCAGCTTCTGCTCTCGAAATTTCAGTGCATGACGATGGCATTTCAAAATAATGACCATCAATCATAAACTGGCTTGTACTATTCCCTAAATCACTGACAAAACGTCTAAGATTCATTTTTCGACTCCTTTCTGACGGTTTCGATATATGATGACCCATCCATTACCTTTCGGTTTTACATCAACTTCTTTCCAGGTGTCTAACAACTCATCAGCATATCTTTCTGCAATGATTCGATCACAAAAAGGTAATGTGCTGTAAAATCCAAAATCAACATCTTTAAATAGTGACAATTGGTTATACCGGTTACATGTCACTGGCTGCCACCACATTTCAATTGTTCTCTAGGGACTAATATCAGATAAGTTATACTGTGAACATGAGTTTTGGGGTTGAATGAGGGGATAAAACGGGTTATAATAATAACCAATCAGAATACTATGTTTTATCCCTAAACCCATCGGTTTTCCTCAAATCGATGGGTTTTTTCTTTCCCCATTTTGTATTTCAGGGTGATTACTTACGAGACCGGAATTAATGATAAAGTTGATTGCAGTTGCAAGAGTTAGCGCGTCGGCTGCATTTTCTAAATCCAAATACTCTTGTATGTCATACCGATTGCAATTAGCCGGTACATGCCCACATCTGTTATAGTTCGAGACTGATACCAGATACCCAGCATTTGTCTCTGTTATATACACATCTAATCCTGATCCTCGTCCGGAAATGTAAAAATACTCATCAGCCCGCGCTTTAATTTTTACTGGCCATTGTTGGTTACCCTCTTTTGCAATGATTTCCGAAAACTCAACTACACGACAAGCTTTTCTTGCCCTTGCTATCGCTACCTTTCTAACCTTTTCACGATCAGCTTGATCATGATTATTCATGTTACCCCTCCCTTCTCGTTTGAAAAATTTGTTTAAAGGAAATAATGAATAAATGCAGAAATTAATCTAAATCCTGATTTAAAGCAACCTTACAAAGAACACTATTGATGTTCTGGATCAACGGATCTCCATTTTCTAATCGAGATTCGTAATCATTTTTGATTTCATCAGGTGTCATAAAGAACCATTTGCCGATTAAAGTGACCTTGGTTTGGTTATCATTCATAAAGACCGTCTTTCGTGGTTTTTCCATGCCCAACGCCCCCTTGTTAACATATTTATGAGTGGGGGCTTGTACGATTTTCATGGAATCCGTTATCACTGGAACACCTCCTTATTAAGCGTATTGTTCATTTTTTTCGTTATTATGCGTATCGCTTAGTTTTTCTTCAAAAAAAATTCTTACATCAACATCTAATGCTTCTGCTATCTGTCTAATTGAATCAACATTTGGTGTCCTTCTACCAGTAGCAATTCCATGATACCAAGATACTGATTTATCACATTTTTGAGCAATATAGGTCTTTGTAACACCTTTTTTACGCCGTATTTCCTCAATTTTTAAGTGAATGGGAAACATCTTATAACACCTCCTTAATTATGCGTAACGCTTAATCTATTATCATATTATATTAAGCGAAACGCGTAAGTCAACACTTTTTTTAGCTTTTCGCTCAATGAGTTTAACGTAGCGCGCAAAATTGGTATATTAAACATGAGGTGAGAATAGATGAAAGGATTAGGGTTCCGTTTAAAAAAAGCTAGGGAACAAAAGAATCTAAACCAAATTGAAGTAGCAAAAAAACTAGGGATATCAAACGGAACTTTGTCTGGATATGAACGGGATTACAGAGATCCTGATACTGAAACTTTGTTTAAATTAGCTGATATATATGACGTTTCTGTTGATTATCTACTCGGTCGTACTAACAACCCCAACCCAAATCAATTTGACAATGAACCCAACCTTGCTTTTATCGATGGTGGAGAAAATCTAAGCGAGGATGAAATTGAGTATTTAAAAGAAAGCCTTGAGATCTATAGAAAGAGGAAGGAAAGATTCCTAAAAGAAAAAGTAAGAGACAATCAGAACAAATAAAATGCTGTTACCAAACACCCCTGTTCAGTCACCCTAAGAAACCCTTGATTGATAGGGGTTTTTATTTTTCGTTTCGTTTGTCGAATTATGTCATTGTTACCAACTAAATAAAAGATTCATCATTACCCATCTCCATATATTTGAGGACATGGGTAAATTTTATCACACAAAAACGAACGTATGTTCTATAATTAGGATGGAGGGATATTAATGAATCTTTCTTACTATCAGTCTTCACCACTCGAGGAATGGATTACCCAACACTATATTAAAAGTAATATTACATTCCCTGGTGATCTTGAAGTTGAACGAGTGGCAGATATTTTCCAGGTTGATGTCGTTTTTGCTAATGTTAAATCCCATGTGCAGTGGGATGACGATTATTATTTAATCATCTTAAATAATCGATTGTCGAAACCATATTATCGCGCTGATTTTTTTCATGAATTATGTCACCCCTTAAAACACTACGGAAATCAGACCCAAATGCCAAAAGCTTTTAGAGAATTACAAGAAATCCAGGCAAAACTTTTTCAACTTTATGCAGCTCTACCTTTTCACATCATAAAAAACTATATTATGATGCCAGCCACAGTAATTGCGGATGAATTTTGCTTGCCAGTTGAAATAGTTGAAACAAGATTAATTCAGATCCGGAATAGAATATTTCAAAAGAGAATTGAAAAACAATACAAATCATTAGATCACCCCCGAAAATATGATCCTGCAAAATGGTCAAACGAAACAAAACGTATAATGCAAAAGCTCTACCTGCGGTTTTCCCAAAAGTAGGATAAAACGTGCCATGAAAGTATTTTATGATTATTATGACGGGAAGATAGTTCCTATTTGGTTAGTGATAAACACACGGGAAATTGATTGGTCGTCTGAAGTACATATAGTTTACATTCACTCTCCTCTTGAAGTATATGAAAGAGAATATTTCGATGAAAATTTACTGGGAATGACGATATTAATGTCTGACCTAACAAGGAATAGTGACATAAATAAAGAATTTGGGATATATCTCCCCTACGTAAAAAAAAGAGCGAAAGAATATGGAGTTGATATAAATAAGATAGATCAACTCATTATTCAAGTTTGTGACATTGAAGAGTTATTACAAATGACAATTATCCGTAATTCAATCGAAACAAAATAGTTGTTTTTGGAGGGGCTGGTATCCGTGACACGATTAAAAAATTTAGATATTGCAATATACCTTCGAAAATCAAGAAAAGATATTGAGTCAGAACGTGAAGCTGCCATACGGGGTGAATCATACGATACTTTAACAAAGCATCGTACTGAGCTTTTGAATATCTCAAAACGTGATGAACATAACGTTCTTGATATTTTTGAAGAAGTGGTAAGCGGAGAATATATTGTTGAACGGCCAGAAATGCAAAAACTTTTAAGAAATGTTGCAGATATGAAGTACGATGCGGTCCTGGTCATGGATATTGATCGTCTAGGCCGCGGAGACAAAGTTGATCAAGGGCGTATAGAAAAGATTTTTAAATCCAGCCATACCCTAATTATTACTCCGTATGAAATCTATGATATGAACTCAGAATCAGGTGAATTCAGTGTAGAAGTCAAAACATTTCTTGCGAGAATGGAATATAAAACAATAAAAAAGCGTTTGCAAAGCGGACGAATTAGGTCAGCAAAAGTTGGTCGTGACCAAACTCAAAAGCCACCCTACGGCTATAAAAAAGACCATAATTTAAGATTGGTCATTGATGAGGAAGAAGCCAAATGGGTTAGAATGATTTACAAATGGTGTATTGAAGGAATGGGACGAGTACAAATTGCAAAGAAATTAACCGAACTCGGGGTCCCATCTCCTAATGGTAAAAAAGAATGGTCTCACGTAACAATAAGAAACATTTTATCCAATCCAAAGTATAAAGGAGATCAAGTTTTTGGTCGCTATAGATATACAAAAAGTGAGAATGGCAAATATATTACCAAAAAGTCAGATGTACCAGAGGTTTATGTTGAGGATGCTCATGAAGCAATCGTTGATAAAGATACTTGGGAAAGCGCGCAAGAGGCAATAAAACGGCGCATAAAAGCTCCTGTTAAAAAAAATTTAGATATAGTCAATCCTCTGGCCGGGATTATTAAATGCAAAAAATGCGGAAAAGCCATTTTAGCTAACAACCCTTCTGATCGACCAAACAAATACCTTTTTTGTGGCACTATCGGCTGTAATCAAAAGATGATCGCATTAAGCAAAGTGGAAGAAGTTCTACTTCAACAATTAGAAGGGATTCTATCTGAATTAGCAATAGAAATCAAACACAGAAAAAATATAACTCAACAGGAAACAAATCAAATCATTGAACTAGCAGAAAAGAGAGTAAATAAAATACGGGAAGAACTTAGCAAAATTGAAGTCAGGCGGAGCAACCTTCACGATCTTCTCGAAGATGGTACTTATGACAAAGATACTTTTATCGAAAGAAGCCGGTTGTTAAAAGAGAAGCAAAACCAATTAGAAGAAGAATTAAAAGCGGCAGAATCGAAATTGGCTTCTGAAAAAGAAAGATCAAATAAGAAGGACAATTTAATTCCTAACATTACAAAGGCACTCCAGGCATACAGAACAGCAAAAAGTATTAAAGACAAAAACTCAATATTAAAGTCATTTATAAAAGAGGTCAGATACAATCGTGAACCAGATTGGAATCGTCCTTATCAGTTTGAAATTGAGATCGAGTTATACGAATAAAATTGTATTAAATACTTTTGTACTCACATTCGTGTTTTATAGTTTGTTCCAAGCTGTGTAGCTGCACTTTAGTTTTTCTTTGGTCAGTCGTCGTAGAAAAAAAGCGCTTCCAACATGAGTGAAAGGTCACGTGGAAGTCGCGCACAAACGAAATCTACATTATTTCCTTTCCCAAATAATCACGACGGAGTAACACTTAGGCCAATAACGGGCCAATAAAAGAAAGCTACGGCCATTGTAACAATGAAAAACAGAATCGTGATGAAGGTTCCGACTATGAAATACTCCCTCCCGGTATAAAGTCCGGTTGTGAATGTCATCATGCTCCCCGCTGATTGTGTGGGAATGAAATAACCTGTACTGCTGGCTACGACAGCGATCATGCCAAGCCAAAGCGGATTCGCTCCGCTGGCGACAGCGAATGTTAGGGCAACCGGCAACAGAGACGCTACCATTGCGGTATAATTTGTAAAAAAAAGGCGAACCGCAACGAACAATACAAACAGAATGATCGCGTGCCATTCTGGTGACAAATTTACTGTTAACCTAGACATTACAACTGCACCCCAAGCCGTCACACCCGACCCTTGAAGCGCACCCGCCAATGCAAAGCCTGCCGCGAATAGGAATGGTATCCCCCAATCGACCTTTTTCACTGCTTCTTTCCAAGTCAATAGGCCGATTCCAGGCAGAAACAAGAGAGTGACGACCAACAATCCCGAATGAGCAACAGACATGCCGTGAAACTCGCTTGTCACCCAAAGCATGGCTAGCAACCCATACATTATAATCAACTTCTTTTCTTCCGAACGGATCGGACCAAGTTTTGCTTGCTCCTTGCGAAAATACTTAACTCCCTCATCCAAAACCGCTCTTTCAGGCGGAAACAACCAAAGTAATACAAGCCAAAACAATATAAGTACAACAACCGTCATCGGAAGTATAACAGCCATCCACTCTAAATAGCCCCATTTGTACCCTAGCATAGAATCGAATAAACCGACAGAATAGATCGTGCCCCCTGCGGCCGTTATCAAAGAAATACTACTCATATACGGAGCAAACGTTACCGCTAACATTATCAGCTTGCCAAAATTGGGGCCGGTACTGTTCTTCATCGCTTCAATCAATCCAACACTAACGGGATAAAGTACCGTAAGCCTCCCCAATGCATTCGGTGTAAAGAAGGTAAGCACAAATGCGATTGCAATAAAAAAACCGACAACTAACCGCACATTACCCCTAGAAAGTAACAGTACATTATAGGCAAGCCGCCTGTCTAGTCCGTACTTTTCTACAGCAGAACCCATCATGAGCATGGAAATAATCAGCCAAATTTCTTCCTGTCCAAGCGACTGCGCCGCCTGTTCAAATGAGAGTATTCCAAATAACGGAACAAGCACCATAACTAGCAAACTGGTTATTGCAGAAGGTAGCGCTTTTGTCAACCATAAAACAATCGCCAATGCCAGCACGGCCAAGGCGCCAAAGCCTTGACCGTCCAACATAGGGGAGAACGAACTCATCTGTGACATAGGGCAACAATATCACGGATGCTCTTCTGTTCTTCAAATTGATACATCCGTTCCACGAGACCATCCACTTTGTCGCTCGGAAGCACAGGGGCAACGAGTTTACGGAATTTGCGAATCAGTGCTTCGTCCTTCATCGGGTTTTCAATTGAACCCGTCGCATGCTCAATTCGCACATCAAACTCTCGTCCGTCCATAGTAATCAGCTTCGCGTACGCTTCATCCTCTTCCATGGAAGCATCCACAGTCGGCTTAATTTTTTTTCGGAACTCCACCGTTTTCGGATCATTTACTTTTTCATCAGAATACTGTTCTTCCGCCGCGTCTCCATCGAGGAATGCGATCGAGGCTGTATGGTAAATGCTAAATTTGCCAGCGAGTCCGGTCGCCGGTTCCGGTTTGCCGGTCAATTCCAAAACATAAGGGTTTACCGTAACCTGAATTTCTTTCACTTCTTCTGGTTCCGCCTTATCCCTAAGCGCAATGCAGGCGTCAATTGACGGATGAAGAACGATGCCGCAGGCGTACGGCTTAAATGCGTTTTTCAAGAGCTCCCATTGCTCTCCCCAATTGATGTTCACCTTACTCAAATCGTGTTCTGGTGCCAATACATTCGCAAATCCACGTTTTGCTTCCAGCACTTGATTCGAACTGGTAAATCCTTTCTGCGCCAGCATTGCCGCAAGCAAGCCATTCTGCGCCGCCTTACCTGGGTGGAACGGCTTGGTCATAGTGCCGAACATCTCTCTGAGTCCGAATGCTTGCGTCCCGGCAAGACCAAGTGCATACAGCATCCTTTCTTCGTCAAGTCCAAGCAGCACGCCCGCCGCAACCGCCGCTCCGAATACACCGACACTACTTGTAATATGCCAACCATGATCATAGTGACTCGGATAAACTGCATTGCTGATCCGCAACTCTACTTCTACTCCGAGTACGAAAGCACGCAGAAGATCCCTCATTGACAAATCGTACTTTTCACCCAATGCGAACACGACTGGAGCCACGGGTCCACTTGGATGATGAATGGTGTCCAAATGCGTATCATCATAATCAAAAATATGGGATGTCATACCATTAAAAAGCGCCGCTGTTAACAGATCCACTTTCTCGTGCCGTCCAAGTAAAGATACTTGCGGGCTCGATTCCACTTCTTTTGATACGGCAAGTAACATGTCGGTAGAAGGATGGTACGCTGCTCCAATAGCAACGCCGAGCCAGTTGAACATACTGCGCTTCGCGTGTTCGATTACATTCGGGGGGATATTTTCATAAGATGTGTTTATCACGTTTTTAACCAATTGTTCAGTAATCATGTTTACCCTCCACTACTTTATCTTTATTTGTATAGGTCAATACATTCCGCATCATCGTCTTAAGCGCGTTACGAATATGGAATTTGGCGGCTTCCTCTGCCAACGCAGAATCGCCGCTTTCAATCGCTTGCAGAATGAGCCAGTGCTCTTTCAGATTTTGACGCGGCCTACCGGATTGCGCCAATGTGTTCGACATAAACAAGCTAATATGTGTCTGCAACATTTCCATTGTCGTTTCCAAGTAGGGATTATTCGATGCTGAAGCTATTGTAATATGAAACTGTGTATTTATCCTCGAAAGCGCTGAAATATCATCCCTTGCCGCTGCGTCTTCCGCCTGCTCCATCAACATTCTTAGCTTCTCTATATCGTCTTTGTTCTGAATTTCAGCCATCAGACGTGCGCCCAACCCTTCAAGCACTTCACGGATAAGATAAAGCTGCCTCACTTGATCAGCTGAGATATAGGAAACAGTGACCCCTTTGTGTGGTTCCGCCCGAACCAAACCGAGGTTTTCCAATTGGCGGAATGCTTCCCTTACCGGTGTACGACTTACTCCAAGTTTGGCGGATAAATGTCGTTCGGAAAGTGACTGCCCTGCACGAAATTCCCCTTTGGCAATCCCTGAAATGATATACTGAAACACTTGTTCCCTCTTAATGTCTTTCTCATCAGACACAGGTATGCAGCCCCCCGGTTTACATTTTTACATATCAGATTTGGACAGTGTTCTGCGAATGATTGGCAAAAACAACGTAATTAAAGACAGAATAATCAACACAAGCGCTATCGGCTTAGTAAAGACGAAAAACATATCGCCACCTGATACAGTAAGTGCTCTTCTAAAGTTTACTTCCATCATAAATCCTAGCACAAGCGCCAATACGACCGGAGCGGTCGGGATGCCCACTTTCCGAAAGCCGTACCCGATAATGCCAAATATGATCGCAACCCATACAGGATACATGGAATTACTGTACGTATATGCTCCAAGCAAAGAAATGCCTGCAACAAGAACTGCTAGAACGCCTTTCGGAATTAACGTAACCCTCATCCATATACGCAAGCCGATCAAACCGAGTACGAGCATTACCGGTGCCGACAATAGCAAAGCAATGAAGATCGAATATGGAATTTCCGGATGCTCTGTAAACAACAGTGGTCCCGGCTGGATGCCTTGAATAGTCAACGCGCCGATCAAGATGGCGGCGCTCGCCGATCCCGGAATGCCAAGCGATAATAACGGCGCGGTGGTACCCGCCACCGCGGCGTTATTGGCTGCTTCACAAGCAGCAAGCCCTTCCGCGCTCCCTTTTCCGAACTGATCTTTATTTTTTGAAAAACGCCTTGCTTCATTATAAGAGACAAATGACGCGACAGTCGCACCGGCCCCCGGAATGACACCGATGATGTAGCCAATTACTGAAGAGCGAATCAGGTTGCCCCACATCTTCGTAAATAAGCTTACCGGAGCGCCGATACCATTTATTTTCTGCATTTCTACCGGCTTATCCTTTACATTCTCAAACATATAGAACACTTCGGACAGCGCGAACAGACCGATTAATGCAGGCAAAAACGGAATTCCTTCAAATAAATGGGGATTCCAAGCAAACCGTGGTGTTCCATTCACCGGGTCCAAACCGATGGTGGCGACCAACAACCCGAACAGCATGCCGAGAAAACCTTTTGACATCGATTTGCCGCTTAAGCTGCTGACTAAACTTAAACCAAACACCGCTAAACCAAAATATTCAGCTGGGCCGAATTCTAGCGCCCAGTTCGCCATCGGGATAGCTGTAAAAATTAGCAAGATAGTGCTGACAACGGCACCGACCGCGGAAGCGACAATCGAGATTGTCAATGCTTTGCCCGCTTCTCCTCGCTTGGCCATGGGGTAACCGTCGAATGCAGTGGCGGCAGCAGCTGGCGTCCCCGGAGTGTTGATTATAATCGCTGTAATTGCGCCACCGTACTCCGCCGCCATGTAAAGCGACATCAGCATGACCATCGCCATAACTGGATCCATGCTGAATGTAAACGGAATTAATAGTGCAATCCCGATACTTGGCGTAAGTCCCGGCATAGCCCCTACAAAATACCCGATAACAGTACCCATAAGGAGACCCAATAAAATTTTCCATTGAAACACTTCGTTGACGCCCAACAATAAATTCTCCAGCAACGCTGTTCACCTCCTTATGGCAGCGGTACGCCTAGAATGTTTTCAAACCCAATCCATGCGAACAAGAGAAATCCTCCTGTAACGAAAACGAGCTTTATCAACCTCTTTTGGCCCGAACTAAGTAGCAGCCCAATCATGGCCAATGCTGTCGAAAGATAGTAACCGAGAATTGGGATAAGGATCGCATATACGATCAAAATGACGATACTTACAACGACCATATTTGCTCTTACAATAGTAACCTTCTCTTCATCCCCTTGACTATGTTTCCGATACGCCTTAACAATGAGCACAAGAGAACAAACGATAATCCCGCCAATGATCAGGTATGGAAAGGCCGCCGGTCCGATATCCATCGGGTTCATGGAAGGAGGCAATTGCACTGCCTCGCTTAAAGCGATCAGCGCAATTGCGAGCATGACGATTCCTGCACCGATTTCTACGACTGCTATTTTCATGCGAACGACTCCTTTATTTGCTGATTCCGAGCCTCTCCATCCATTTGACCGAAAGCTGGTCTTGTTTGTTCACGTATTCCGTGAACTCCCGACTGTTCATGGTGCCATCTTCCAATTCTGCGTTTTTCATATAAGTCTTAAACTCTTCGGTTTGCATCGCTTCCGAAAAAGCATCGTTTAGCACTTTCAATACATCTTCCGGTACACCTGCTGGTGCGAACAGGCCGCGGAATTGCGCCCAATTTGTATCCACATCATAACCGGATTCTTTATACGTCGGCACGTCCGGCATGCTTGCGAGACGCTCTTCACTCATGACTCCCAATACGCGTAACTGGCCGGCTTTCACATATTGCGACACTTGACCAGGATTCGAGTTTGCCGCTACGATATGCTTTCCAAGCAACGCGGTAACTGCGTCGCCAGTGCTTTCGTATGCCGTCCAGGCTGCATCTACGCCAGCTTTTTCAGCTAGAATGTTAAACGCAATGTTATGACCCGAACCGACGGCTCCGTATCCGCCCACCGTGATTTGGCCCGGCTTAGCTTTCATATCATCAATCAAATCCTGCAATGTTTGGTACGGGCTGTCCGCGTGCACTACGATAATGTAAGGATCAATTTGCACACCTTGCACGTAAGTGAATGAGTCACGGCTGAATTGGCCTTTTAGATTTCCGTTCCAGGCCCCGATTTGAGAAGGCGTCAGTGTTCCAAGTGTGTATCCGTCGGGTTTCGAGTTTGCAAGCGCTGCCATTTGCGTTGCACCGCTGCCGCCCGGTTTATTCTCAACGACTATATCCGTTCCTAAAATAGGGCCGGCCGCTTTCGCCAGTTCACGAGCCATCAAATCAGTAGGTCCTCCAGCGGAAGTGTGCACGATAATCGTGATGTTCTTATCGGGAAACTTCGTTTGCTCTTGGTTTTCACTTGTATCTCCCCCTGCTACCGGTGTATTCACTGCCCCGTTCGTTGAATTCTCGGCTCCACCACTTCCGCAGGCAGTAACTAAAATCAGACTTAGGATTACGGTAATACTAAAAATAATTCCCTTCATGCGTGACATTTGTAAAACCCCTTTCATTTTTTGTAAAAATATAATGGTATACCATCTATACTCACATTATGTACCATAAAAAATGTTTTCGTCAATTATAAATTTTCTGAACTGCAATAAAAATACGTTATGGCAAGTATTTTTCTTGTTATTATTCAGTTTTTTAGTTTTGGTATTTCTCATTCGATGAATTCTAATTTTAGATGATCTTTTTGTTTGGTATACAATTTTAAATATTTGTATACCATTTTTGACAAAATAATAAGATAATAACGGCAGCCCAAAATAGTTAATCCATCCCTACTGCCACTTTTTGTCTACACAACAATCTAAAATTATCATTCGATCTTTACCTCGACCAATTGTGGCCACTATTATTTATAGATAAATTTATAGAATTGTATGGATCTTTTTTGAAAATTCAATCTAGGAGTTCATCTGCCGCGGTTACATATGAATAGCTTAAAGGCCATGCATAAGCATGGCCTTCTCAAAATTTTAATATAATCCAATATGTATATATCATAAAAAATGAAACTTATTGCGATTACAATAAGCCTCCACATTGTCGAGATAATTATCCAGCAGCGTCTTGGCCGACTCCTCATAGGAGTAGACAAACGCTTTTTGTACCTCTTTTTTCGCCAGTTCATCATATTCCTTGCGAGCGATCGAGATAAAATTGAGATAGCGTTCCCGCTCTTCCGCCGTGATCGACGGATGCTGATCCAGACCGCTCTTGAGCGCACGCAGGACATCGAGGGCATTGATACATTCCGTATCGCGCCGGATGAGGGCACTCGATATGCGATTGATCACATAACGGGGGTCGATTCCGGTCATCCCCTCATCATGGAACTCGTTGCGCATTTCCTCGAGGTCGTTTCGCTGGAAACCTTCCACCTCTTCGCCGTCGTACATGCGCATCTTTTTCAGCAGATCCATTCCCTGCTTTTTCGACTCTTTCAAACGGGTCAAAATGGAAAAAATCGCGGCAGCTTTCAAGGCATGGGGGGCGATGTGAACGTGGTTGAGGTCGCTCTGGCGAACCAGTTTTTCATAAATCTTTTCCTCGTCACTGACGCGCAGATTATATGGAATATTCATCACAATCATCCGGGATTGCAACGCCTCATTTTTCTTGTTGCTGATAAAAGTGCGATATTCCGCTTCATTGGTATGAGCAATGATCAGTTCATCGGCCGAAATCAAGGCAAATCGTCCCGCCTTGAAATTTCCTTCCTGCGTTAACGAAAGCAAATTCCATAAAAATTTTTCATCACATTTTAAAATTTCTTGAAACTCCATGAGGCCCCGGTTCGCTTTATTCAATTCGCCGTCGAATCGATAGGCACGCGGGTCAGATTCCGAACCATACTCCGTAATCGTCGAAAAATCAATGCTTCCCGTCAGATCGGCGATATCCTGGGATTTGGGATCCGAGGGGCTAAACGTACCGATCCCCGTACGATCCGCTTCAGAAAAAAGAACTCGCTCCACTTTCACATCCTCAACGCGTCCGCCGTACTCATTTTTCAAACGCATTTTACAGGAAGGACACAGTTGACCCTCGATTTTTACGCCCAGTTGCTCCTCCACTTCCGGGCGGAGTGAGTCGGGTATGAGATGAAGCGGTTCTTCATGCATGGGACATCCTTTGATCCCGTATAGTGCACCCGCTTCCGTCCGTGAATATTGTTCCAGTCCTTTTTTTAACATTGTTACGATCGTGGATTTACCGCCGCTCACCGGACCCATCAATAACAGAATGCGTTTTCGCACATCGAGACGCATTGCTGCAGAGTGAAAATATTCTTCCACCAGTTTTTCAATGGCCCGGTCCAGCCCGAACAGCTCCTTGCTGAAAAATTTATACTCCTTACTGCCGTCATCCTTATCTTCCACTCCCGCATCCCTGATCATGTGATAGATGCGGGAATGGGCCGTCTGAGCCACCTGCGGTCGTTCCTCCACAATTTTGAAATAATCGGCAAACGTACCTTCCCAGAGTAACTGGTTTTCCCGGGTGCGATGTTCTTCAATCCGTTTTATGATATCCATTCATGACACCTCTCCTTTCTCTGCCGGTGCATGGCACACCTTCCGATCCGCACGCGCCGTCGCTCGAAAAAACCATAGAACACGAAAGCAAATTCCTCTATACGTCCTGCATCTCCCTTGTTTTATTAATATATTCGCCACCTCCCGCAACCATGAATAAGATTGGGCTGACGATTTCCACTTTTGTATGATTGTTGGAGGTGTAACACATTATATGCGGATAGCGCGGACATGTTGACGGGTGGTGCTGATTTTTTGTATGTATTTTCAGAAAGCTGTGTTATTATGAGGGAAAACCTGACCTCCATACAAATGGTCAAGAGCTGAAGAAGAGGAGAGATGGATCGCTATGAAGAATGATCAACAACTGGCAGACATACTCCAACAATTGCAGAATCAATTGGATCGTGAGCGTGTCACCGTCAACCAGACCCAGAGAGAGCAGCACAGCCACGATGAATCCTATCATACACCGATGTTGCCGGACATTGTTGTGTTTCCCGAAACAACCGAAGAAGTCAGGGCCATTATAAAAACAGCAAGCCAATTCAACATTCCGGTGATTCCCTTCGGGCTCGGATCCAGTCTGGAAGGACATGTCATCCCTGTCCACGGCGGGATTTCCGTTGACTTTCAGCGGATGAACCGCATCCTCGAAGTACGTCCCCGGGACTTTCTCGTCAAAGTTCAACCGGGAGTTACCCGCGGCCAATTAAATCAAGAGTTAAAAAAATACGGTCTCTTTTTCTCGGTGGATCCGGGGGCAGATGCCACACTGGGCGGGATGGCTGCAACCAACGCCAGCGGAACGACTGCCGTGAAATACGGTGTGATGCGCGATCAAGTACTTGACCTGGAAGTGGTGCTGGCCGACGGTCGTGTCATTCACACGGGAAGTCTCGCTCCCAAATCCTCCTCCGGATATCATTTAAACGGATTGTTTGTCGGCTCCGAGGGAACACTGGGGCTGTTCACGGAACTGACCCTGCGGGTATACGGTATTCCTGAAGCGATTATGGCCGCCCGCGCCACTTTTCCCAGTGTTGAAAAAGCCGTTGAGACCGTTGTCGCTATCTTATCTGCCGGCATCTCGATGGCCCGAATTGAACTGATCGATGCCCCGTCCATTAAAAAAATGAATGAGTATAACGAACTCAACTTTGAGGAAGCACCGACGCTGTTTATGGAATTTCACGGTAATGAGTCCGGACTGAAACAGGATGTGGACTTTGCCCGTTCCCTCGCTGAAGAAGCCGGTTGCAGCCATTTCGAGTTCGAAACGGACACACGGGGTCGCAATACCTTATGGGAGGCCCGTCATAACCTTGCCTACGCCTTCATTCACGGATCTCCCGGCAAGAAAATGATGACCACCGACGTATGTGTGCCTCTTTCGCAACTTCCCGCTGCCATCTCCTATGCCCGTGAGCAACTCAACCTATCCGGACTGGAGGCTGCCATCCTCGGACACGTCGGTGACGGCAATTTTCATACGTTATTGATGATCGACCCGAACAATGAAGACGATCGCAGACAAGCGGATTCGATCAATGAAAGCATTGTAAAAGATGCATTAAGCCGGGGAGGAACCTGTACCGGAGAGCACGGAGTGGGGATCGGTAAATTAAAGTATCAGCCGGAAGAACACGGGGATGCCCTCAACGTGATGCTCACCTTGAAACAGGCCCTTGATCCCCGGGGAATCCTCAATCCGGGAAAAATTTTTCCACAAATGAAATGAACTACGGAAAGGATGAACTCAAACGACCATGCAAACGTTGTTTTCTCGTCGCGGAAAATGGTTTCAGTACCAGATACC
>JAWLDF010000021.1:0-56702 GCA_041686735.1 Bacilli bacterium | reverse complement strand
GCGCGTATCGTCAATCCTTTAATTAAGGCGAGAAAAGCGGGATTGGATATTACGAACAATCAATTGGAAAGCCACTATCTGGCCGGAGGGAACGTTGATCGTGTGGTTGATGCACTGATTGCAGCTCAGCGTGCCAATATTCCTCTAGCTTTTGAAAGGGCCGCTGCCATTGATCTCGCCGGTCGTGACGTATTACAGGCCGTTCAGATGAGCGTTAACCCCAAAGTGATTGAAACACCGATCGTCGCTGCAGTTGCCATGGATGGAATCGAAGTGAAAGCCAAAGCACGGGTTACGGTACGTGCCAATATTGATCGTCTCGTCGGTGGTGCTGGAGAGGAAACAATCATTGCCCGTGTCGGAGAAGGGATTGTAACGACCATTGGTTCAGCGACTACCCATAAAGACGTTCTGGAAAATCCGGACCGTATTTCTCAAAACGTACTGAACAAGGGACTAGACTCGGGAACGGCATTCGAAATTCTTTCGATCGATATTGCCGATGTCGATGTCGGCAAGAACATCGGGGCACAGTTACAGATGGATCAGGCCGAAGCTGACAAAAATATCGCCCAGGCCAAAGCGGAAGAGCGCAGAGCGATGGCCGTCGCCAAGGAGCAGGAAATGAAAGCACGCGTAGAAGAAATGAGAGCGAAAGTGGTAGAAGCGGAAGCGCAGGTTCCTCAGGCAATGGCAGAAGCACTCCGTTCCGGAAAACTCGGTGTCATGGACTATATGAACATCCAGAATATCATGGCTGATACCGATATGAGGGAATCTTTCGGGAAAATGACCGGAGACAACAACGACGGCAAAGATAACAATCGAAAAGACCGATAATACATGATCAAGGAATGGAAATGGATCATTCGATGAAGGAAGGGGGGATTGATTATCGATCAGCTGATTGAATGGTTGTTATCCAAACTGTGGCTTCTCATCATCGCCTTTTGGTTTCTTGCCCCTATCTTTCGCGGGCAAAAAGGACGTCAGCAGCAACGGCGACGCAGACCGACCCAAACCCGAACGGTGGTCATTGAAAAACCCAAACGCATGGAGGCCGGGGAAACAGGCCGGTCACGAACCGGGATTCCTGCTCAACCCAGAGAAAAGAAGGAAATATTTGATTGGCCGACCTTTCCCTGGGATGACGATATGTGGGATGAACCCCGCCCCGACCCAAAACCGGTAGAAAGAAAAGAGTCGTCCATTCCCAAAACTGAAAGTGAACGGGACCCGCTGCCGGCGTTTGAACCGAATCTTTCAGAGCCGTCATCACAACCGGTAAATACACCCCGTATCCCGGATCGGAAGCCGGTATCACCGGTTTATAATGAAAAAACAGTAACAGATTCTGCGGGAAGAAGCCCGGCATCTATACAAATGTCTGGAAATGAAGTAATTAAAGGAATGATCTGGTCACAGGTTCTGGGGACTCCCAGAGCCCGTGATCCTCACAGAACCAATCGTTACCCATATGTAAATCGAGCCCACCGCAATTAAACTTTGATCTTCGGCAAAATCGAAATTTTTGTCAAGATAAACAAAACAGATATAAAGAGTAACCACAAACTAGTTAATTTATATCGTCCCTGTGATTCAGTTCACAGGGACGATTATTATATGTAAAAGTTTTGATTGCACTCTGTTCAGGAAGGGATTCAATTTATTACTCACGAATTTATGTTGCATATACATGTAAATAAGGGGGCAGTTTTTTCCGGGGAATATGGTTTTGAAGAAAAGATCATGTTTCCGGTGCCATGAAACGGATGGGAGTGAGTGAACTGAACGGCTATTACATTCAAATGTTGGGTGCATTCTTTTGTGTATACAATGATAAGTCCCTGAAGAAAATTCCAAAGGGGAAGCAACAATTAATCTTTGCTTTTCTTTTGCTTCATTCTGATCTTCCTCTAAACAAAAAGCAACTAGCTTTTCAATTCTGGCCCGACTCAACTGAACAGCAGGCATTAACGAATTTACGCAAGATCCTATTTGAGTTAAAGAAGATTTTACCTGCTGCAGATGATCATCTGGAAGTGAAAGACGGACATATCATCTGGCACTCGAATGAAAGTTGCCACATTGACGTGATGGAATTTGAGAAAAAGATAAACAGTCACAAACAATCTGATTTGAAACAAGCCCTCGATGTTTATCAAGGTGAATTTTTGCCCGGGTTTTATGATGACTGGATCATTGAACGTAGAGAAAAGTTATCCATGCAGTATGCGTCTCTGTTAAAAAAAATGATTGAGTTACACGAACAAAAAAGAGAGTTTGAGGATGCAATAGCTTATGCCAAGAGGTATTTACAGTTGGACCGCCTGTCGGAGAATGCTCACCTTACCATTGCCCGTATACATATCATGAATGGGAACATAAATGCTGCCCGGAAGCAATTTTTGGATATGGAAACTATACTGCGCAATGAGCTTGATGTTCCTCCGTCTGACGAGGTTATAAAGGCATTTAAGAAGCTCCTTAACGATGAAAATATCAGATCCGGAGACGACTCAGGAGATTACAACCGGAGACATAGCGTTCCAATGATCGGCAGAAAAAAGGAATGGGGATTACTTCTTGAGGCGAAGGAAAAAGCCAATCAAAGAGTGCCATATCTTGTTATTCTCGAAGGGGAATCCGGCATTGGGAAAACACGGCTTGCCGAAGAATTCTCTTTATGGGCTGTCAGTCAGGGGATACAAACATATTCTACCCACTGTTATCCATCTGGAGAATCTTCTCCTTATGAACCCGTGATGAATTGGTTGGAGGGAGTCATCGTTGATCATATGGACAAAGGCAGTTTAGCCGAACTCTCTCGAATCATTCCGGCATTAAAAGAACGGTATCCTGATTTACCTGCACCGGAACCTCTCAGTGAGCCGGGTCAAATAAGGAACTGGTTTAATGCCATTGAAACGGCACTAATCAATCATAAATCCACCTTACTCATCCTAGATGATATTCAGTGGTCGGATAAGGAAACAATTAAAATGATAGAATATTTCCTGCGTACAGATCAACCTTCGCCTTTGCTCATCTTGGGAACTTTACGAACAGGAACGATCCACCGACATTCTTTTATTCAGGAATTTTTAGATTCTCTTCATAAAAGACGACAGCTTATCAAAATTACCTTAGAACTGTTTACTGCAGAGGAAACAGAGCTAATGGTAAAATCATTATCCGACAAGAATGATTTACTTCTTCGTTCGAAACAAATTCATGATCAAAGTGGTGGAAATCCATTATTTATTAGTGAGATTACAAGGTCAGCGGAATCGGCAACTTATCAAAGTGGTTATGGAACCAACGTTCTTTCAATCATGGCACGTCGGCTCGCTGATTTGTCAGAATCAGTTCAACGGTTGATTGGTGTATTGACTGTTCTTGGGAAACCTGCATCGCTTCCATTTTTATCATCTGTAGCAAAATCTCCTGATCAGACCGTTGAGAATATAGAACAATTGTTGCAGATGCGAATATTAAGGCGGTTAGAGAATGGTCTGTTTGATTTTTATCATGATCAATGGAGAGAAGCTGCCAGATTAAGAATTGAGCAATCAAGAATACAGTTATTACATGGCATGGTGGCAAGAGCGATGGAGAAGCAAGAACGCAAACAACGTTTTACTTCTGCCGAAATTGCCTACCATCTTGAAAAAGCTGGGTATGAACACGAAGCTGTCCCTTATTACGAGAAGGCAGTCATGGAAGCAAAAGAAATTTATGCCCACGATCAGGTCGTACATTATTGCTCAAAATTACTTCCCTATGTAGAAAAACAAAAACAATTAAAGTTGCTCACCATTATGGCAGAAGCCTTTCGTCTTTCTGGAAAGTGGAGTGAAGCTGAAAAAGCTTATAGAAAGTGGCTGGAGTTATGTGATTACTCCGTTTCTCTGGAGCAAAAAGCTCTGCATGAAGTGGCACTTGGCAACTGCCTGCGATTGCAGGGAAAATATCAGGATGCGCTTTTTCACCTGGATCGATCTATTCATTTATTTGAAATGCTCGATCATCCAGAAGGGCTGATAGAGGCTTATGGGAATTTGGGCATCGTCTATCAATACATTGGAGAATATGATTCAGCCATTTATTTTTTAAAAAAATGCATTGATCTTGGTACAGAAACACAGCAGGAAGGAAAATTTTCCGGAATCATGGGAAATATATACTATGAGAAAAACCGGTATGATGAAGCGCTTCAATATTACAAATTACAGATTCACATAGCCAATAAAAACAATAACTTATCTTCTTTGGCCCAAGTTTTTGGAGGTATGGGGCTCGTCTATATCGAGTTAAATGAATTTGAAAGGGCATTCCATTCCTTTGGCGAACAGTTGCAGTTGGGCCGGTCACTCGGTGATCGAAATGGGATAGCCAATTCAATCGGGAAAATAGGGAAAACATTCCTGCATGCCGGGTATGACGAAGAGGCGTACATCTGTGTACTATATTGCCTTCATGAAGCTCTTTTTATTGGTGACGTTCGCGTTGTCGCCATTACCCTTGGACTGCTGGGCCGTATTCTGGACAGAAAAAATTCTGATGAAACTGCGTTATGGGCACTTCAACATGGGAGGAGAATAGGCGAATCCCTAAACATCCCCTTTTTTAACTGTGATGTCCTGTATTATCTAGGGGATTATTTTTTCCGTCGACAGCGATGGAAAGAAGCAGAAGATTGTCTTCTTAATGTATTACAGATAACAAAGAAGCTTGATCGAAAGGATCTCAGTTGTTTGGCGGAAGTCATTCTGGTTCGTTCCCGGGTTTGCTCTGGAAGGGTAACAATTCCTGAAGCTATTTCTCAATTAAAGCTGTTGTTTCAGATTAACCCCGGTGAAAAGGAACGGGCAGTTATCTATCACGCCCTCTGGGAAATCTCCGGCGATGAGGAACACCTGCAAAAGGCGGAACTGAGTGTAAAGGATTTATACAGAAAATCTCCTGTTCCATTCTATGAGAAATGGGCGAACGATCTTGGAATCGATTTATCCGGAGTCAAAAGATCGCATTTCCCTGTTCCTCCTGTTCCGCCTGAGGCGTTGCAAAGTTCTATAGCACTTGAAGATATAAAAAAATCGCTCAGTAAATTACAAGTCCATTAATTTAATTTGCACCTTGGAATGAGGTGCAATTTTTTATTGAAACGGATTATTTTTTTTATGAAACGATTTAGGAACGCATTGACAGATATCATCAAGATGTGCTCACAACAAATCTATTGAAGGAGAGATTCTTATGAAAAAATGGTTTCTGGTTCTTTGTCTGTTAGTGGTCGTTCCGTTTGGTGTATCTGCCCATGGTGGAAATTCATCATCTGCTTCGCAAAACCCGGCGAATGTTGAGGTGCTAGTTAATGGAGTTTCTTTAGAGAGTGTTCTGAACAATGGTAAAACCTATGTGTCCGTAAATGATTTTTCAGGTTTGTTTGGGAAAAAAGCAGATATGAATCAATCAAAAAATACAGCTAGTTTAAACGGGAAACAATTTTCTATAAAAAAGTGGAACGGTGTAGATTACGCGTGGATTCGTGACCTGGCCGATGCAGTCAATGCAACCCAGGTTACCTGGGATCCTCAAGAAAAATCAGTATATGTACTCGTTCTTCCTGAAGGTACGATTCAACTTGATCCCGTTGTAGTGCCTGCTATGGGGGAACACTGGGCCAATCCTGTAGATATGCCGACAGGACCAATATACGGGGTATACGAGGGTAAGCTTGTTTTTATTGAATATATGATTTCACAACAGGATTTTGCAGATGGCTCTTCCTTTGAGAATTTGGAAGGGATGAAGGGCCTGCCATCTCCGGCGATTGTCCAGTCCGATATCGGGTTTGTCCCGAACGGACATCCAGGTTTTGAGATTCCACATTATGATCTGCACTTTTATTTCATTTCGGATGAAGAGCAGCAGCAAATAAAATAATTTCTAGAGAGGACAGGGAAAACATAATGGACAAGAAAATTATCGCTGTATTAGGAGCAACGGGTTTGCAGGGGGGCGGATTGGCTCGAGCCATTCTGCGGGATAAAAATGGGGAATTTGCTGTTCGTGCCATCACTAGATATCCTCATTCTGAAAGTGCCAAACAATTGGCACGACTTGGTGCAGAGGTAGTTACGGCAGATCTTGACAATGAGAATAGTATTGAACAAGCACTTGAAGGCGCCTATGGTGTGTTCGCTGTGACATTTTTCTGGAATCATTTTTCACCGGAAAAAGAATTGGAACATGCACAACGTATTGCCGAAGTATCGGTGAAAGCAGGTGTTCAACATCTGATCTGGTCTACATTGGAGGATACACGAAAGTGGATTCCTTTAAGTGACGACCGTATGCCTACCCTGATGGAAAAGTATAAAGTCCCTCATTTCGATGGGAAGGGAGAGGCTGACCGGTTTTTTATTGATGCGGGAGTACCGACAACATTCCTGCTTGCATCATTTTACTGGGATAATATGATTCATTTTGCAATGGGGCCTAAACGGAGGGAAGATGGGAAATTTGTTCTGACTCTTCCGATGGGAGATAAAAAACTGGCAGGTATTGCCGCTGAAGATATTGGAAAATGTGCTTATGGGATATTTAAAAAAGGTCCCGAGAAAACAAGGGGCAAATATATAGGAATTGCCGGTCAACACCTTACAGGCAATGAAATTGCTGCCGAACTTTCAAAAGCTTTTAAAGAAGAAATAGCCTATCATTCAGTCACACCTGCTGAATATCGCAGTTTCGGATTTCCCGGAGCAGACGATTTAGGAAACATGTTCCAATTCTATCAAGAATTTGAGCAAGTATTCCTTGCAATCAGAGACATAGAATTATCAAAAGCCCTTAATCCCGAACTACAAACCCTGTCAGTATGGCTGCAACAAAACAAACAACGTATTCCAACTGCATAATTTTGGAACTTCCAAATCTTAAATCATTCAGTTAAACGTTGATCACAAATCAAGGGGCACTCCGTGAATCCATTATGGAGTGCCTTTTTTTAATGACAAGGTCTGTTTTTGATGCTCTCCATGTATTCCAACAATAATGTGTTACAAAATAGTTGTTATTTACCCTTATCTGATTGACAAAGATTTGTTTTTGGCCGAAGACCGACCGAGCGCAGCGAGGAAACAGGAGAGGCAAAAACAAATCTTTGTCAACTCAGTCGAAGGCAAAATCAAAATTTTGTCATGCCATAATTGTTGTCCGCATAATCTTTAGGAAGAGAAAGGGGGCCCTTTTTTCATCATGAAAAATTGGAGCAGGCAGATAAAAAGAGCCATAACAGATGCCCTTGATTTGCCACAGGATGTGACCATGGAAATGCCCCGGATTACCATGATCGGGCATGTTCAACTATATATCGAAAACCACCGCGGAGTCATCCAGTTTCATGATCGGGAACTCCGTTTGTTGTTAACAAATGGACAACTACTTGTACAGGGAGAAAATCTGGTCATTCAAACGATATGGCCGGAAGAGGTGCTGGTGGCGGGAAAAATTCATACGGTAAAGTACATCGACGACTAGCAGAAGTGTAATGGGATAAAGGAGGAGACCGCATTGTATAACCGGGGGCAAGAATGGTTCAAAGGTTATCTCATTCTTGAAGTGACGGGAAAACAATTGGAAAGATTAATTAATTTGTCCACAGCCGCAGGTATAACGGTGTGGAACATACACAGGTTCGGCAATGATTACGGAAAAATGAACATATTACTGGAGGATTTTTTTCGCCTGCGCCCCTTGTTGAAAAAGACAGACTGCCGTGTTCATATTAAGGAGAGAGTAGGCTTTCCTTTCCTGGGTCAAAAAATAAAAAGGCGCTTTGCATTTTTACTCGGTGTGTTTTTATTTGTGATCAGCATGCTGATCTTATCCAATATTGTCTGGCAGGTCGATATCGTTGGAAATGACAAGGTCGAGAAGGACGAGATTCTCGAACTGGCTGAGGAGATCGGAATAAAAAAAGGGGTGTTAAAATATACCCTTCCTCCCATCGAACAGGCACAGCGTTTTTTTTCACGTGAACTGGAACAAGCATCCTGGGTCGGAGTGGAAATCCGGGGAACACGTGTCGTCATTCGTGTGGTTGAGAAGGTGGTCCCCGAAAAAGAAAAACCCCTCAATCCCCGTCATCTGGTGGCCGCCAAACGTGCAGTCATTCATAATATATTCGTAGAAAGAGGCCAGCAAAAGGTTCAGGTGAATCAGGTGGTGAACAAAGGAGACATTCTCATTTCGGGAATAGTGGGGAATGAGAATAATTATCGCATTGTGCCTGCAAAGGGAAAAGTGATGGGAGAAGTATGGTATGAGACGGAGATCCGGGTTCCCCTCAAACAAAACCCCGTTTCATACACGGGAAAAAAGCATGAAAACTTTTATCTTTTGATCGGTTCTTACGCATTGAAAATCAAAGGTTATGATGAGATCCCGTTTACTGACTATAAAACAAATGAAGAAAAAACCTATCTGAAATGGCGGGATTACCGTATTCCGCTCGGGTGGAAAAAAGAGGTCATGCGTGAAAAACGCGGTGATTTTCGCAAATTGACATTGGAGGAAGCACTGGAACTCGGAAAAAAAATGGCACGACAGGATGTGTTAAGGCGTGTAGAAGATGGTAGAATAAAAGAAGAAAAAGTTTTGCACCATCAAGTCGACAGTGATAAAGTTTATATAAAGATGCATTTTGCCGTGATTGAAGATATTGCTGTGGAACAAACGATCATCGATCAAAGTCCTTTTGAAGAAGAAAATAACAATAAACACGATCAGTAATAGATCGTAAATAACCTTCTGTAAGGAGATGGAATTCAGATTGCAGGCTAACGATGTGACAGTAAAGATTCACCTGGAAGACGCATCAGAAGCACAACGCTTGTTCGGCCCTCACGATGCTTTTTTGAAGCAAATCGAGGAAGCGACAAGTGCCAGGATTATTACCCGAAGTGAAGAATTGACCATCAGCGGCGACCAACAGGAAGTGGAAATGCTGGAACGATTGTTTCGCACACTTTTGCGATTACTGCGCGAAGGGGTTCAGCTGACGGAAAAAGATATTCCATATGCTCTTAATCTTGCGAGACAGGGATTTACCGATGAATTGCTGGAACTTTTTCAAGAGCAGATTACAACCACGTTCCGGGGCAAACCGATCCGAGTAAAGACGCTGGGACAACGTCAGTATATCTCGGCGATCAAAAAACATGATATCGTCTTCGGTATCGGTCCGGCCGGAACGGGAAAAACATATCTGGCGGTCGTGATGGCGATCACGGCCCTTAAAAATAATCAAGTCAAACGTATCGTTCTTACCCGTCCCGCAGTGGAAGCCGGTGAAAGCCTCGGTTTTCTTCCCGGTGATCTGCAGGAAAAAGTGGATCCGTATCTTCGACCGCTGTATGATTCCCTGTACAATGTACTGGGAACGGAAAATGTCATCAAGTTTATGGAGCGGGGGATTATCGAGGTGGCACCGCTCGCCTATATGCGCGGAAGAACGCTGGATGATTCTTTTGTGATTTTGGACGAGGCACAAAACACCACACAGGAACAAATGAAAATGTTTTTGACGCGCCTCGGTTTCGGATCCCGGATGGTGATCACCGGTGACGTCACGCAGATTGACTTGCCGCGGGGAAAACAATCGGGACTGGTCACGGTGGAAAAAGTATTACAGGGAGTAGACGGCATTTCCTTTGTGTATCTTACACAATCGGATGTGGTTCGTCATCGTCTGGTGCAAAAGATCATCGAAGCGTATGATCATTATGATCAAAGTTCCCGGTGAGCAGAGCAGGGGGACACGACCAATGATGAATCAATTAAAAAGTTGGTTACAGGAAAAGAAATGGATCGGGAGCGTCTGGGTACGGGTGTTCCTCTTTTTCCTGCTGGGAATCGTACTTTATTTTCTGTTGTGGAATCACATGATTCCGCGACCTTTACAGGTTGAAAAGTTTGAACCGAGTCCGTCGGAGATTCGCTCGCCCGTAACGGTGGAGGATGAAGAAAAAACAAGGGAATTGCAACAGGCTGCAATCACTGCCGTCCAACCCGTATATCAAAAAAAAGATTCGATTACCGAGAATCAAATGCGCCGTCTCAATCTGTTTTTTGATCGAGTTGAACAAATTCGAATTGAGCAGGGCGTCACCAACAGTGAAAAATTGGAACAGTTGAAGCAGATTATGTCCGGATTTTCTCTTGCTGAGCAATCCTATGAAACATTGCTCTTTGTTGACGATAAGGTGCTGAAAGAAATCCGCAATGTGACCACTGCGCTGGTCGAACGGATCATGGAGCAGGGAGTCCAAAATTACGGCGCTTCCGGACAGTCCCAGACTATGATCAATGATGAACTGTCCTCCCTTGAATTAAGCCGGCAGGCCAAACAACTCATTGAGGAATTGACCCAATCTGCCGTCGTACCCAATATCGTCTATGATGCAGAGGCAACCCGTGAGCTGCAGGCACTTGAGCGAAGCAAGGTCCAACCGGTCATGATTCAGCAAAATGATGTCATTGTCAAACAGGGTCAGATCATCGATGATGAAGTTTATCGGAAACTGGAATTGGCAGGCTTATTGAAGGAGAAACAAAGTTTTTGGCCCAGAATTTCCCTGTTGTTGTTTATCATTTTTTCCATGGCTTTCTTATATGTTTTTATTCGGCAATCCTATCCGATACTACTGCAGGATAACCGTAAGTTGTTTATGTATGTTTTACTGATCCTGTTAACAGTAGCGATCTTAAAAGTCGTCAGTCTGGGGCAACATCTCGGTTACCAAAACGCCGGTTTTTTGGCGCCGGTAGCTCTGGGAACGATGCTGATCGTTCTTTTGTTGAGCAATCAACTGGTCGTGATCAGCGCCCTCATCTTTTCCATGGCATCCGGTATTTTATTTAATCCCGATCAGTATGGGATCCCGATTGATATACAATATGCGCTGTATGCCTTTGCTGCTTCCGTTGCAGGCGCATACTCGCTAGGACGTACCCGCCAGCGCCGCTATATAGTGAGAGCCGGCCTTGTCTCCGCAGCAACCAATGTTGTTATGATTACAGCCCTGTATATGTTAACCCATGCCACTTTTCCATGGAGGGAAATGGGTGTCTCCTATGCTTTCGGAGTGTCGGGTGGACTGCTGTCGGCAGTATTAACCATCGGATTCATGCCCTTTTTTGAAGGAGCCTTCGGTATTTTATCCACCATGAAATTAATCGAGTTGTCCAACCCCAACCATCCTCTGTTGCGAAGGTTACTGACTGAGGCTCCGGGGACATATCATCACAGTATCATTGTCGGAAATCTGGCTGAAGCAGCATGCGAAGCGATTGGTGCGGACGGTTTGCTTGCAAGAGTCGGTTCATATTATCATGATGTCGGCAAATTAAATCGTCCTCTTTATTTTATCGAAAATCAGATGAACCGGGAGAATCCCCATGATCGCATCTCACCCCAATTGAGTAAGAGCATTATCCTTGCTCATCCTTATGATGGGGTTAAATTGTTGAAACAGTACCGGATCCCGAAGCCGATCTGTGATATTGCCGAACAACACCACGGAACATCGCTTTTAAAGTATTTTTATCATAAAGCCAAGCAGGAGTCGGATGAGCCCGTTTCTGAAACGGATTACCGGTATCCCGGCCCAAAAGTACAGTTTAAAGAAGTGGCGGTTGTGGAAATATGTGATAGTGTAGAAGCGGCGACACGCTCGATGTCTCATCTCACTCCGGAAAAACTGGAAAAACTTGTGCGAAATATTGTTGGAGATAAATTGGAAGACGGACAGTTTGATGAGTGTGACATCACGTTAAAAGAGCTTGAAATTGTTACAAATACGGTTTGTGAAACGTTGCTGGGAACTTTCCATTCCCGTATTGAATATCCGGATGACAAAGCTCAAAATCAGGACACAATCAATGAGGTGAAGAGCAGTTGACGATACAGATTGGTTTTCAATATGAGCAGGTTGAATCTCTGTCTCAAGAACTGGAACAACAGATGGAATCCCTGTTGCAACTGGCGGCGGAGATGGAAAACGTGGAAAATGCAGAGGTCGCCGTCACTTTTGTCGACGATCCTTACATTCAGCAGTTAAATCGAGAATACCGCGGGATCGACCGGCCGACGGATGTCTTATCTTTTCCCATGAGCGATGATGAAGAAGAAATTGATATTCCTGAAATGGTAGAAATGCTGGGCGACATTATCGTGTCGATTCCCCGGGCTGAAGCACAGGCGGAGGAATATGGCCATTCCTTTCAGCGGGAACTGGGATTTTTACTGGTTCACGGATTTTTACATCTACTCGGCTATGATCATCATACTGAGGAAGAGGAACGGGAAATGTTTATGCGTCAGGAAGAAATTTTACGGCGTTTTCAACTAGTAAGATAGTTTTCTGGTAAAAGGAGCTTTGCCATGAAAAAGTGGGAACGGTTTCGCAAAAGTGTGTCTCATGCCTGGGAAGGATTTATGCACGCCGTTCGACATGAACCCAATATGAGAATCCATCTCATTTTTGCCATTACCGTCATTCCGCTGGGATGGCTTCTCGATATCCCGTGGAGAGATTCGCTGCTTGTTGTTTTTGCCGTTTTTCTTGTGCTGATTAGTGAAATGATCAATACAGCCATCGAAAGCACGGTCAATCTGGTGAGCGAACAGCATCATAAATGGGCGAAAATTGCCAAAGATACGGCAGCCAGTGCGGTATTGCTTGCCGCGGTCCTCTCCATCATCATTGGTCTCGCGGTTTTTCTTCCTCCAATTCTTCGTTTGGTCGGGACCTTTATACATAATTGATGTCGAGATCGGGCTTTGTAATGAACAAATAGTGACGGAGGTGTAAAAAATGGATCCTCAAGTATTATTGAGGGCGGCAAAAGATGCCCGAAAAAATGCCTATGTTCCTTACTCTAATTTTGCGGTGGGAGCGGCAGTGATGACTGAAGACGGAAAAATTTTTACAGGAAGTAATGTGGAGAATGCTTCATACGGTTTAACGGTGTGTGCAGAACGGAACGCTATTTTTCACGCGGTAAACCAGGGATATACCCGCTTTGCCGGTCTGGCCGTTATAGCGGACAGTCCCGGTCCGACTTCCCCATGCGGTGCATGCAGACAGGTGATGTCCGAATTTTTTTCTTCACAGACTCCTGTCATAATGGGGAATATAAAAGGAGAGATAATAAACAAAACGATGGCGTCATTGTTGCCGGACGCATTTGAACGGGAGGATCTCGATGTCTGACAATCATTCATGCTATAAATCCGGATTTGTATCTATAATCGGACGACCCAATGTAGGAAAATCAACATTATTGAACGGCCTCGTCGGGCAAAAAATTGCAATCATGTCGGACAAGCCCCAGACGACGCGTAACAAAATTCAGGGTGTATATACGGAAGAAAGAGGACAAATCGTGTTTATTGACACACCCGGAGTCCACAAGCCACGGACAAAACTGGGAGACTTCATGGTGAAAGCGGCGGAGAATGCCCTTAAGGAAGTGGATTTGATCCTGTTTTTAGTGGATGCATCCGAGGAACCGGGAGCGGGAGATCGTTATATTATCGAACAGTTGAAAAAGATCGATACACCGGTTTTTCTGGTAACGAACAAAATCGATCTGGTCCATCCCGAACAATTGCTTTTATTAATTGATAAGTATCGATCCCTGCATTCGTTTGCAGAATACATACCCGTGTCGGCAGTTCAGGGAAATAACATGTCAACCCTGCTCGACCAGATTTTTTTATATCTGCCGGAGGGACCCGCATATTATCCGACGGATCAGGTCACGGATCATCCGGAACAGTTTATCATCGCCGAGTTAATCCGCGAAAAAATTTTGCATCTGACCCGGGAAGAGGTACCTCATTCCATCGCTGTAACCATCGAGCAATTGGAAAAGAAAGATGACAGCGATCTTGTCCATATCTATGCCACCATTTATACGGAACGTTCATCGCAAAAACGCATTATCATCGGGAAGAACGGGGCGATGTTAAAAGAAGTGGGCAAACGGGCACGGGAAGATATCGAACGATTGCTCGGCAACAGAGTTTTTCTTGATTTGTGGGTCAAAGTCAAAGAAGACTGGCGTAACCGTCAACTCTATTTGCGGGATTTCGGTTTCCGTGACGATGAATAACCGGTTGACAAATATTCCAATGCATAGATCGCTATGACATAGAAAAACTAACAATGTAAAATCCTTTTGCTTGTTGAATACTCAGCGGATTGATCACGCTGCGAAAGGATGAGTTCATTTGTTTAAAGACTTTCTGTGGAATTATTTTTCTTCAACCGGCGATATTGAATCCTATTTGCTTTATAAAGATCATCAGCGAACAATCATGGGCGAAAATGCGCTGACCGAACAGGCCAGCGGAGAGGAATCGATGGAAGAGTATTAGGCAAAGGTGGGAGAGGAATCGTTGTTAAAGCGAGCGGAAGGGATTGTCATTCGTACCACGGATTACGGGGAAACGGATAAAATATTAACCGTTTACACCCGTGAATCCGGCAAACTGGGAGTGATGGCGCGCGGAGCCAAAAAAACACGCAGTCGCCTCGCCGCCGTTTCCCAATTGCTTAATTACGGTTATTTTTTGTTTTATCAGGGGAATTCATCCATGAGCACCCTTAATTCCGGAGAGTTGGTCGATTCATTCCGTCGCATCAAACAGGATCTTGAATCAACCGCCTATGCATCCTACATGATTGAACTGCTCGATAAATTGACGGAGCCCTCCGATCCCAATCCCTACCTGTTTGAAATGTTAAAAATGACACTGGAGTATTTGTCGGAGGACAAAGATCACGAGATCATCACACGAATTTTTGAGGTAAAAATGTTGCAGGCGGCGGGATATCGTCCGCAGGTGGATGCCTGTATCTCATGTGGATCAGATGAAGGACCTTTTTTGTTCAGTGTCCGTGAAGGGGGAATCCTCTGTCAGCAATGTCGCCACCAGGACGCAAATGCCATAGTCTTATCTGAAGGTGCGGCGAAATTGTTGCGTCTTTTTCAGCATTTTGACTTGAAACGTCTCGGAAATATCAGTGTTTCCGATCCGACCAAGATGCAGCTTCGTGAGGTGTTGTACCGGTTTATCCAGGAACATACCGGGCTTCACCTAAAATCACGTCGTTTCCTTGATCAATTTCTTCAGTTGCCCGGACAGGGTGAGTCTTGACGCGGATCCGTTTTTTCGGTATATTTTTCTCAACGTCTAAAAAAGAATATATTGCGGCGAAGAAGGAAAGGAGTAACCGGACAAGTTTCTCTCAAGCGAGTCAGGGAGGGTGCGAGCCTGACAGAAACCCCGGTGAAGGGCGTTCCGGAGCGTATAACATGGAAGTGGGTTTATCGTTATTTATTAGGTAAACCAAGTAGGGTGGAACCGCGGGAATACTCCCGTCCCTATGCATCGGCATAAGGGACAGGGAGTTTTTTATTTGTCACACGTTTAGAAACAAGCTGTTGGAGGTGGAGTTTACAATGAATTTTCAGCAAGTAATTTTAACCTTGCAAAACTTCTGGGCAAAACAGGATTGCATGATTCTGCAACCTTATGATGTGGAAAAAGGGGCAGGTACGATGAATCCGATGACGTTTCTTCGTTCTATCGGGCCGGAGCCCTGGAACGTCGCATATGTGGAACCATCCCGTCGTCCGGTGGACGGACGTTATGGAGAAAATCCCAATCGTCTTTATCAGCATCATCAGTTCCAGGTGATCATGAAACCGTCCCCCGACAATATTCAGGAAATATATCTGGACAGTTTGAAGGAACTGGGAATCGATCCCCTTAAGCATGATATCCGCTTTGTCGAAGATAATTGGGAAGCCCCCACACTGGGAGCATGGGGTCTGGGATGGGAAGTCTGGCTGGATGGAATGGAAATCACCCAGTTTACCTATTTTCAGCAGGTGGGCGGTCTGGATTGCCGTCCCGTATCGGTAGAAATCACCTATGGACTGGAACGGCTCGCTTCCTATATCCAGGATAAAGAGAACGTGTTTGAACTGGAATGGGTAAAAGGATTTACTTATGGTGACGTTTTTCACCAGCAGGAATACGAGCATTCTAAATACACCTTTGAAGTTTCGGACAGTCGGATGCTGTTCAATCTGTTCAACACCTATGAGGCAGAAGCTCTGCGTTCTCTGGATGAAAATCTGGTTTATCCCGCGTACGACTATGTGTTGAAATGTTCCCATACATTTAACCTGCTCGATGCACGAGGAGCGATCAGTGTGACGGAACGTACGGGGTATATCGGACGTGTCCGCAATCTGGCGCGACGCTGCGCACAGGTTTATTACGAGGAAAGGGAACGACTCGATTTCCCCATGTTAAAAAAACGGGAGGTGGCAAATCATGAGTAATAATAATCACCGCGATTTCCTTTTCGAAATCGGAACGGAGGAAATTCCCGCCCGTTTTGTAGGTCATGCTTCCCGACAATTACAACAAAAAGTAAAGGAATGGCTAGAACAGCAGCGTGTTTCTTTTGAAAGCATTGAAACCTATGAAACACCCCGTAGGTTTGCCGTAGTGGTTCGTTCTCTGGCAGAAAAACAGGCAGACATTAACGAAGAGGCGAGGGGACCGGCCAAAAAAATTGCCGTGGACGAAGAAGGTAACTGGACAAAGGCGGCCCTCGGTTTTGCCCGTGGTCAGGGTGTTCAACCGGAAGATTTATATGTCAAGGAAATCCAGGGAGTTGAGTATATTTTTGCTCGAAAAAAAGAGGAAGGACGCGCCACAAGTGAACTTCTTCCCGATATCGCGGAGATTGTTCACACCATGCAATTTCCCAAAAACATGCGCTGGGCCGATTATGATTTGCGATTTGTCCGACCGATTCGCTGGCTGGTGGCGCTTTTCGGTGAAGAAGTGATCCCCATGGAAATCACGGGTGCAAAAAGCGGAAGAACATCAAAGGGACACCGTTTTCTGGGGCAGGATGTGTCCGTCACGTCGGCTTCTTCCTACATGTCAGAATTGATGGATGCATATGTAATTGTGGATTCCGCCGAGAGAGAAAATAGAATCCGTACCCGGCTCAAGCAACTGGAAGAAGAAAAAGGATGGCATATACCGATTGACGAAGACCTGTTACAAGAAGTTGTTCATCTGGTGGAATACCCCACTGCCCTCTACGGAACCTATGAACAAGCATTTCTGGAACTGCCCGAAGAAGTTTTGATTACCACGATGCGGGAACACCAGAGGTACTTTCCTGTACGGGACAGGGAAGGAAAATTGTTGCCCTATTTTGTTACCGTACGAAATGGGGATGATAAGCATCTTGATATGGTGTCCAAAGGGAATGAGAAAGTTCTGCGTGCGCGTCTGTCCGATGCCCGTTTTTTCTATGATGAGGACCGGAAGATGCCGATCGACAAGGCGCTGTCCCGTCTGGAAAGTGTCGTTTTTCATGAAGACCTGGGAACCATCGGCGACAAGGTGCGACGCATCCGAGAAATTTCCTCCCGTCTGGCTGAGATGTTACAGTTATCGCAGCAGGAAGTTAAATCGGTTGATCGGGTAGCGGAGATTTGCAAATTTGACCTTGTGACCAACATGGTATACGAATTTCCGGAACTTCAGGGCATCATGGGAGAATATTATGCCCGTCATGCCGGGGAAACGAATGAGGTTGCCCGCGGGATTTTTGAACATTATCTCCCCCGTTTTGCCGGGGACGAGTTGCCGCAAACCACTGCGGGATCACTGGTCAGTATTGCTGACAAACTTGATACCATCATCGCTTGCTTCAGTATCGGAATCGTGCCTACGGGTTCACAGGATCCCTATGCATTAAGAAGACAGGCGGCCGGTGTCGTTCAGATTTTACTGGAACGGGATCTTCCCTTCACGCTGGATGTTCTGTTTGACTCGGTAATGGATATACACGCAAAACGCAGTCTGGGTAAACGATCACCGGACGAGATCAAAAAAGACTTATATCAGTTTTTTGTACTGCGCGTTAAAAATCTGTTGCAGGAACGAAAGGTCCGTTATGATGTGATTGACGCATTGTTGTCAAATGATCTTGTGCATATCACCCAGATCGTCGAGAAGGCCGATTATCTCATGGAAAGATTGGCGGATGATTCCTTTAAAGGCATCGTCGAATCATTTAACCGTACCTTTAATCTGGCCCAAAAAGCTGAAGGAAATCAGTCGGGGATCAATCCTGATTTGTTCGAGCATGATGCCGAAAAGGCTTTATATGATGCGATTCAGCAGATTACTCCGCTTCAGGACGATGAGCGGGATGAATTGAAGATCAAGTCGGCCCTGCAATCCCTGGAAAAATTAAAGCCGTTCATCGATGAATTTTTTGATCAGGTTATGGTAATGGTTGACGATGAGAAAGTTAAAAATAATCGGTTATCCCTTTTGAAAAAGATATCTGACGAAATCCGGCATTATGCCGATTTTAATAAGCTTGTTTTTGCATAGACAAAAAGTGAGCAGCCTGTCCCCCGAGGGGATTTAAGGCTGCTTATTTCTTATGAATGAAAACCCCCATATACATATATGTAAGTTATTATGTAAGATTACTAAATAAGGACGTGCTGATCAGCACGATTATTTTTTTCAATATTATATACCTGCAGGGGTATAAATACTAAAATTCACAGAAAGGAAGATTTCATTGAACAGACTATTGGGTGCACAGTACAGTCCGCTTTATTTTCTGGCAGCACTGGGCAACGGCGGAATATCGGTCTCATTTTTTATGTATCTTATGTTCATGGTCAAACATCCGGATACGCCGATGCCTACATTCAACCATATTTTTCCGTTGCTTACCGGAGGCGACGTGACCAAAGCACTTTTAATCAGTGTTGCTTTAATCCTGATTGCTTATTTTGCAATTAATCATTTTCGACTGTTGGCTTGGAACGTAAAACAGTATCGTTACTTTAAACAAACGGAAGCCTTCACGAAACTGAAAAATTCAAACTCTGAAGTAACGTTGATGGCGATTCCGCTGACTCTTGCCATGTCGATTAATGTTTTATTTGTACTGGGAGCTACTTTTATTCCAGATTTGTGGAATGTGATTGAATACATGCTTCCGGTCGCATTCATTGGATTTTTGGCCGTCGGAATCTATGCGGTCCGCATTTTTACTGATTATTTTACAAGATTGATTTGTAACGGCGATTTTGATTTCGTTAACAACAACAATTTAAGCCAGATGATCGCAATCTTTGCCTTTGCCATGATTGCCGTGGGATTTGCAGCACCGGCTGCCATGAGTCATCAGGTGCTGGTATCGGCTGCTTCCATTTTTATGGCCATCCTGTTCTCCATGATGGCGGTCACACTGGCGGTCATCAAATTAATTCTTGGGATGAAGTCGATTTTTAAACAGGGGATTGCTCTTGAAACCAGTCCCAGTCTGTGGATCATCATTCCGATTGTCACCCTGCTTGGGATTACCTTTGTTCGCCTGTTTATGGGATATCATCATAATGTGGCCCATACCGAAGCTTCTCCGGCCATACTCTTTATCGTGTTATCACTGTTTGTATCCATTCAAATTTTGTTCGGAATGATTGGTTATTTCGTTCAGAAAAAAATCGGATACTTTGATCTATATGTAAACGGGGCGAAGAAAAGTGCGGGAAGTTATGCATTGATCTGTCCCGGTGTGGCATTTTTCGTTCTTGGCATGTTCTTTATTTACTGGGGACTGGTCCGAAACGGAATTGTTGAGATGTTTTCAATTCCTTATTTTATCGTGTTGATCCCATTTGTGTTAATCCAGTTGAAAACGATACAGGTTTTGTTCAAATTAAACAAAAAACATTTCAGTTTAAGCAAGAATGAAAGTGAATACGTTTCAGGAAATGAAAAAACGATAAAAGCAAATTAATCGCAAGATGATAGATAGTATGGCTTCCACCGAATCTCAGCCCACGGCGGAAGCCTGTTTTGTTTTAAAATAGGGAGTTTCCCTGATTATTGTCATCCGTCATTTCCTATATGATGTGACTGAAAACATGAAAAGGGGGTAGAACAAAATGGCGAAAGTTGTCGTTCTGGGTGCGGGTTTTTCCGGACAGACCGCTGCCCTTTATCTGCGCAAAAAGCTGGGCAGGGAACATGACGTAACCGTGGTCAATCCATGGCCCAGATTTACCTATATCCCTTCTCTGGTATGGGTTGGAATGGGACGAATGAATCCAGAACAAACGATGTTTGAACTTGCCCCGGTCTATGAAAAAAAGGGGATCCATTTTAAACAGGCCTGGGCGCGCGAAATTCACCCGGACGAACAGTTTGTGTTGATTGAAGACAAGTCGGGCATTAAAGAAAAACTTCCTTATGATTATCTTGTCAACGCCACCGGGCCGCATCTAAATTTTGAAGGGACAAAAGGTCTTGGTCCTGACAATGGTACTTCTCATTCAATTTGTAATATTCATCATGCCAAAATGGCCAGAGAGGCTTATCTTGAATCCGTCGCAAGAATGGAAAAAGGGGAAAAGCAACGAATCCTTATTGGAACGGGACATGGTATGGCAACCTGTCAGGGGGCTGCACTGGAGTACATCACCAACATTCACAATGATCTGGTTCGTCGCGGGCTTCGTGACAAAGCAAAAATCATGTGGATTTCCAATGAACCGAAACTGGGTGATCTCGGTGTTGGCGGTGTCCATGTAAAAAAATACGGATATATCATGAATTCCGAATCGTTTCTCAAATCCCTGTTTGCCGAACAGGAAATTTATTATCAGGTGCAGACGGCCGTTCAGGAAGTCGATCAGAACAAGGTATACTGGGAAAATTATCTGGCAGAGCAGGGAGAAACAGCGTATGATTTTGCCATGCTCATCCCGCAATTCCATGGTACGCGCCTGAAATATATCAATCGGGAGCAGAAGGACATCACCGATCAAATGACCAATCCTGCCGGGTTTATGCTGGTTGACGGTGTTTACGGGAAAGAGTGGAAGGACTTGAGGAGTGAAGACTGGCCCTCAACTTACCAGTCTCCCTTATACCGGAATATATTTGCGCCGGGGATTGCTTTTGCTCCTCCGGGTACCATCTCTCAGCCATTTGTCAATAAGAATGGGGTTCAAATTACTGCCACCCCTCCCCGGACCGGGATGGCAGCAGGAATAACCGGACGCGTTGTAGCCGAAAATATCGTGGATATGATCGAGGGAAATGATCCTTCCCATCGGGAAGCCATGACGGATATGCCAGGGGCCTGTATAGCATCAATTGGTAAATCTGTATGGAATGGTGCCGCGGCAACCATATTAATGTATCCGGTTGCTCCGGATTATGATCGATATCCTGATTATGGGCGTGATCTGAAAGTGAACAGTATGGAAATTGGACTTGCCGGGGCATGGATCAAGCGCGTGTTGCACACCATGTTTATTTATAAAATGAAAGGCCATCCGGGATGGCAGTTGATTCCCGAATAAGGATGATCTTTGCAAAGGAGGTTGTGTTGTGATGCAACTGATCAAGGACATGAAACCGACAGCACGAACACGTTTTATCCGTCAGTGTAAGATCTATCAACTGTTTCGTTTTATCGTATTAAATATTCGTATTTTGAAAACGGCTTTATTTCCTCCTCATAATTATAAATAAAACATGATTTGCCAGTTAAAAATTAAGCCGGTTGACGAATCACCGTTTTCATGTGATTCTGTCATCCGGCTTTTCCTGTTTCATAAACAGCACGACTGACTTTCCTATTGATATCCTTTCGCACTCTTTGTCGTGATTTTTTCTCGGAAGATCCGGTACATCCAGGACTGATAAGTGATGACGACCGGCACGATGAACAGCGTGACAAACAGCATAATTTTAAGATTTAATTCACTGCCTGCCGCTTCAAACAGAGTAATGCTGTATTCAGCAGATAATCGCGAAGGCAACATTGCCGGATATATGCCTGCGAAGCCCGTAGCCATCAGAGAAAAGATCGTAAGCGAGACGGATGCGAATGCCATCCCGATCTTCTTTCTGGCAAAAAATAATCTTCCTGCAATGATGGCGGTCAGCGATATAAGCGGAATCAGCCACAACAGCGGCTGCTCGGCGTAATTTTGAAACAGTTGCGTTTTGTTTGCCGCAGCCACATAAAACAGGGCAAGCAAAGCGATCGCGACGATCCAGAATGGTCCGGCAAAGCGAAGCGCCCGTTGTTCCGGTGCACCTTCCGTTTTGATCGACACCCACAGTGCTCCCGAAAGGAGAAAAAGTGATACAAACAGGAGCCCTCCCAAAATCCCGTAACTGTTTAACAAAGTCAGCAAATGATCATGGAAACCTGCTGCATCCATATTGAATCCTCTGAAAATATTGGCGAAGGCAACGCCGAATACAAAAGCGATTACGACACTTCCCGTAAAGAACGACCATTTCCAGAAGGATTTCCAGCGCTTAGCCTCGTGTTTATGCATAAATTCCAGCCCGATTGCTCTAAAAAAGAGAGCAAACAGGATCAAAAATAACGGAGTATAGAGATAACTAAACATTAATGCATAGGTCAGAGGAAACGCTGCGAACGTTGCCCCACCCGCGGTAATCAGCCATACTTCATTACCGCCCCAGAAGGGACCTATGGTTTCCTGCAGTTGTCTTTCTTCCTGTTCCTGTTTCGTCAAGAAGGGAAAAAGCATTCCGGTTCCCAGGGTATATCCGTCCAGAACAAAATAGACTGCCCAGATTAATCCCCATATCCCGAACCAGGTAATCGCCAGCATTTCATGTGTCATTTTATTTCACAACCTTTCCTGCTTGATGAGAGAGAATTTAAGCTACGGCGCCCTGCACATGTTCATCCTTGGACTCTTTTTGTTGCGGGCCTTTCTTCGCATATTTTTGTAGCAGATAAACGTCTGCGATAATTAGCATTGTGTAAAAAATCACAAGGCCCGATATTGAAAAAATAATCTGTCCCATCGATATAGGGGAGACGGCATCAGCTGTTTTCATCAGTCCATACACAATCCATGGTTGTCTTCCCACCTCGGCGACGATCCAGCCTAAATTAATGGCCACGTAAGGGAGAAGAACGGAATAGAGCAATATTTTCAGGTATCGGCGGGATTGCAACAGCCGGTCCTTTTTATACAGGTATAAGCCGTACCATGACATCAACATAAAGAACATCCCGAGGGCAACCATTCCGCGGAAACTCCAGAAGACCATGTTTACGTTTGGACGCTCATTTTCAGGAATATCTTTCAGACCGGTAACTTCACCATTGATGTTATTGGTATAAAGCAGACTGCCCAGATAAGGAATGGACAACGCTTCGAATTTATTTGTTTCGTTATCGGGATCCGGAATTTGAATCAGATGAAATGACTTGCTTTTCCCTGTTTCCCATACCGCTTCCATGGCAGCAGCCTTGGCCGGCTGAACTTTTGCTGTGTTCACACCATGCTGGTGCCCGATGAACGGGACGAGTGTGCTCGAAATCACTGCCATAATCAAGGCAAATTTAAATGAAGTCTTAAAAAACGGAATATGCTGTTTTCGTAAAAGATGATAGGCACTAACCGCCATCACAAAAAACGATCCGACAATGTAACTGGCAAAAATAGTGTGGAAAAACATATACCACGTATACGGGTTCATTACTAATTCCGAAAAACTGGCCAGTTCAATTCTTCCATTGTTCAATACATAACCGACGGGATTTTGCATAAATCCGTTGGCGGTAATGATCCACAAAGCCGATATATTCGTCCCCAGCGCAACCATCCAGATGGAAAACGCCCGCATTTTCGCGGATATTTTATCTCGTCCGAACAGCCATAATCCCATAAAAGTGGACTCCAGGAAAAATGCAAACAGCGCTTCTATGGCCAGCGGAGAACCGAAGATATCTCCCATGTATTTGGAATACTCCGCCCAGTTGGTACCAAATTGAAATTCCATGGTAATTCCGGTGATAACACCGAGAGCAAAGTTAATCGCAAATAATTTTCCCCAGAAGTCGGCCATTTTTCTGTATTTATCCTTTCCGGTTCGTGCATGCATGGTTTCCATGACGGCAACCAGAATGACAAGACCGATTGTCAGTGGAACAAAAAGAAAATGATAAATGACGGTGACTGCAAATTGAATGCGACTTAATAATAGTATTTCTGTCAAGGTAATCCCCTCCCCTGAGAAAATAACATCCTCTTATAATGTATTTTCTCGAGAAAAGAAGTGGTATGAGGGAATCGACCTATTAAGGGGGAGAGTGTGACAAAATTGTATAAAATGCTTTTAAAGTAAGCGATAATGTTTCCACAACTCTAAAAATTGTTGATAAGACTTTGACTGATTCGGGTGATAGGAAGGGAAATCGAACACAATCGGAATGGATGAAGGTAACAACGAAACAAATCGTTCCAGTTCAAACCAGGTGTTTTTGCGAAACGGGACTTTTCTTGTGAGTGGTGTGTCACCCAGACTGATGCTGTCACTGAGATGTATCATTTTCACCCGGTCAGCAATTTTTTCATAAAAAATAACCCAGTCAACGGAAGCGTTCATCACTTCATCTTCAGTGGCCCCGGCAAATAAACTGCGGGAACGTTTCATATACGTTAAAACATTGCAGCTGATCCGGGCAAACCCGGTATGAAAACAGAGATCAATTCCGGTTTTATCACGGATATATAATAAATCCCGCGGTGTGCGCAAACCGGGAAAAATTTTTCCTTCACCGGGTTCAAAGTAATACATACTGCCGATCGGAGCGTTTTCCAGAAGCAGGGAGACCCCTGATCCGGCCGCTGCTTCTTTTAATTCATAGATTTCCTGTACGATCTGATCCAACCATTTTTCCTTATAGTCGGATAGTGCATCAAAATCACCGGGACGTTCATCAAGAAAAGCAAAAACTGCATGAATCGAAACGGGAGAGGGATGTAAAACCAAATATGGTGCCCTACCGGGCTTCATTCGGCCGACTTCCACAACCAAATTCTTTAAGCCGGTTATTTTGCTTACATCTCCTGTACCCAGGGGAACGGGTGAACGGAAAGCGATCACCTGCAGACGCAGAGGTTCAAGATGGTGTTTTAATTCTTCACTGCGATGATCGGTGTCGATCAATTGTATTTCAGCGGCATGGATCCCCTGTTGTCGGATCATACCGGGCTGATTAAAGTGATAGGGTAAAAGAACGGCGATGGGGTTATTGGCAATCAAGCAGAATCCCTCCGGAATCATTCCATGGCCCCGACTCATTTGTAGAAGTCATATTGCAGAAGGGGTTATTTACATATAGTATATATCTAGGAGAAAAAAACTATGATACCATCAAAATGGATGACATGGATAAAAGGTGGTGTGGGTCATCGAACTGACAAAGCGACAGGAGCAGATTTTACAAATCGTTAAGGATGAAGGTCCGATCACCGGGGAACAGATCGCGGAACGGCTTTCCCTGACCAGGGCAACATTGCGTCCCGATTTAGCCATTTTAACGATGGCCGGCTACCTGGATGCCCGTCCTCGAGTGGGATACTTTTATTCGGGTAAAACGGGTATGCAACTGCTGGCGGAACATATCCGTAAATTGAAGGTCAATGATTACAAAGCTCATCCCATTGTGGTACAGGAATCTGCATCGGTGTTTGATGCCATCAGTACCCTGTTTTTAGAAGATGTGGGGACGCTGTATGTTGTAAACCATGACGGATATTTATCGGGCGTCATCTCAAGAAAGGATCTGTTGCGGGCTGCGATGGGAAAACACAATCTGGAAGATGTGGCCGTCCACATCATCATGACGCGAATGCCCAATATTGTGCTGTGTACCCCGGAAGAGAGCCTGTTTGATGCAGCACGCAAACTGATGTCCTATCAAATCGATTCACTTCCTGTAGTGAAGGAACATGAGGTGAATGGCAAAAAGGTATATGAAATGGTGGGAAGAATCACCAAGACCACGATTACCAAGGCATTTGTCGAGATTGGGGAAGAACACCAAATTTGAGGAGGGAAGCAGCGATGAACCAGGAAGCGATGGTATATGTCATCTCCGACTCCGTAGGAGAAACAGCCGAGTTTGTTGTAAAAGCTGCTGCCAGTCAGTTTAATGATGATCAATTACATATTCAAAAATATCCTTTTATTGATGATATCGAAACGATTGATGAAATTGTCCTGTCTGCGAGGGAATCGGGAGCTGTGATCGTTTTTACCCTGGTGATCCCGCATCTTAAACACTACTTGCTGGAGTCGGCAGAAAAACAGGGAGTAAAAGTGATTGATATCCTGAGCCCGATGATGAATGTGTTGTCCGGTATGTTGAACCAGCAGCCGAAAAATCAACCCGGACTGGTCCGCAAATTGGATGAAGATTATTTTCGCAAGATCGAGGCCATTGAATTTGCCGTAAAATATGATGACGGCCGCGATCCGCGCGGGTTGTTACGGGCGGATATCGTGTTGATCGGGGTATCGCGCACATCCAAGACTCCATTGTCGATGTATCTGGCCAACAAAAGATTAAAAGTGGCCAATGTCCCGCTGGTTCCCGAAGTGGAGCCGCCGGAAGAGTTATTTATGATCCCTGCTGAAAAATGTATCGGTTTATCCATTCATCCCGAGCAATTAAATATCATACGCCGTGAACGCTTGAAATCACTGGGCCTTCCCTCCCAATCCAATTACGCAAATGAGGAACGAATTCTCGAAGAACTTGCCTATGCGGAAAAAATCATGGAACGGATCGGATGCCGGGTCATCAATGTATCAAATAAAGCAGTTGAAGAGACGGCCAATATCATTATCGATTTGTGTAAAAAAAATCAACGTAAAATATAAAAGTTTACTGTTTTTGATGAACTTTACCGCACCGTGTTGATTCACTGGTGCGGTTTTTTAGGTCTTTGGACCGATTAAATTCGAACTATTTCAACAAATGGCAAACAGAAGGAAAACGGATTCCGGTGTAGAATAATAGACTGAAGCAGAATAATTTAATCCTGATATTTTGGAGCAAAAAACTGAATATAACGGTGACAAGGCGGTAATTGACGGCTGTATTGGAAGAAACTTTTCTGTTCAATCAGGCAGGAAAACGTTGAATTTTGACGAATATGTATATTCCGTGATACATCAAGATACGACTCAAAACAGTTTTTTAATGAAGGTGGTTATCAAATGATCGGCCCCATTCCCGAAGAGGTTATTGATCGGGTTCGCAGTCAGTTTGACATCACAGATATTGTCGGAGAATATGTACAACTGCGCAAAAGAGGCCGGAATTATTTCGGGCTCTGTCCGTTTCATTCTGAAAAAACGCCTTCCTTTTCCGTAGCTCCTGACAAGCAAATCTTCCATTGTTTTGGTTGTGGCGAGGGAGGAAATGTTTTCTCTTTCCTGATGAAAATTGAGGGGTATACATTCGTTGAAGCTGTGCAACATCTGGCTGACAGGGCCGGAATCCCTTTACCTTCCACGCAGGAAGATCATGAAAACAAAAGGGAAAAGGAAGAGAAGCAATGGATGTATGATGCCTGTGAGTTTACCACCAAGTTGTATCATCACGTTCTACTGCAAAAAGATGCAGGCAAGGTCGGTTTGCAATATTTGTTGCAACGGGGATTTACGCTGGATACGATCAAAGAATTTCGCCTGGGTTATGCACCTGATGACTGGTATTTCACCACGCAATACCTGGAAAAGCGAAAATTCCCCCTTCCTTTGATGAAGGAAGCCGGTTTACTGGCTCTGCGCGAAACGGGTCATCGCTATTTTGACCGTTTCCGGGGACGCGTCATGTTCCCGATTGCTGACAACCAGGGAAGAGTCGTTGCTTTTGGAGGCCGCATCATTGCCGATGGTCAGCCCAAGTATTTAAACAGCCCGGAGACTCGATTGTTTCACAAAGGGAGAATTCTTTTCAACCTTCACCGGGCACGTACCAGCATACGCCGTCAAAGACAGGCTGTTCTGTTCGAAGGGTACGTGGATGTCATTTCTGCCTGGCAGGGAGGGATTCACAATGTAATTGCCTCACTTGGAACTGCGTTGACAGCCGAGCAGGCGAGGGTGATCCGCAGGAATGCGGAAGAAGTGATCATCTGTTATGATTCTGACCGAGCAGGTATTGATGCAGCCATGAAAAGCATAGATATTTTAGAAGAGGCAGGATGTCGTGTGAAAATTGCACGCATGCCTGATGGTATGGATCCGGATGATTATATTCGGGCCCATGGAGGAGAACAATTTAAACAGGAAGTGCTTATGCAGGCTCAGTCAACCACAGCTTTTCGTCTGGACCTTTTGAAGAGAGACCGGGATTTACAGGATGAAACACAACGCATGCACTATCTTCATCAGGCTCTTGAAATCGTTGCCGGATTAGGAAGCGCTGTGGAAAGAGATCATTATCTCAAAAGGCTTGCCGAGGAGTTTCAGGTATCATTTGATGCTTTGAAGCAGGAACAATGGAAAATTTATCGAAATCAAAAAAAGGGCGGCAAAAGGGATAATTGGACCAGTAAGTGGAATAATAGTATAAATAATGGCAATCACTTTGCCCCTTCACCATTGTTACCCGCTCATCACAAAGCAGAACGAATGATCCTTGCCTTGATGATGCGCGATCAAGACATTGCTGCGCGAGTGGAAGATGAAATAGGCAGCAGGTTTCATGTAGATGAGCACGCCGCACTGGCAGCATTCCTATATAAATACTATAGAGAAGGCAATGTTGCTGAACCGGGTCTCTTTGTCCACCAATTACAGGATGAACAACTGCTGAAAATCGCTTCCGAGCTGGCAATGCTTGACATAAATGAACACATTTCAGACAGAGAACTGTCCGACTATATCCGTAAAATTTTACATCATGCAAAGTGGTTGGAGATTGAACATCTAAAAAAAGAGCAAAGAAGGCATGAAAGAATGGGAAATGTCAGGGAAGCAGCGGAAATCGGCCTGGAGATTTTCCGACTGCAGAAAGAACTCAAGCAAGAAAAAAACCATTCCCAGGGAAGGAGGGAGACAGATGGCTAAAAATGTAGAAAATAAACCCGAAACAGCGGAACCAACGATTGAACAGGTAAAAGAAGACCTGATTGAGTTGGGGAAGAAAAGAGGGGTTTTGACCTATAAAGTGATCATGGATCGATTATCCTCGTTTGAGCAGGATTCGGATCAAGCCGATGAATTTTTTGAATTCCTTGCCGAACAGGGAATCGAAGTTGTGGGAGAATCCGAAGATGTACCTCTTCCGCTTAATGATGATGGAGATACGGAAGAAGAGTCGTTTGATCTTGAAGATTTAAGTGTTCCGCCGGGTGTCAAAATAAATGATCCCGTACGGATGTACCTGAAGGAAATCGGGCGCGTTCCACTGCTGTCTGCAGAAGAAGAAATCGAATTGGCCAAACGCATCGAACAGGGAGATGAAGAGGCCAAACGCATGCTGGCAGAGGCCAACTTGCGGCTGGTGGTCAGTATCGCCAAACGTTATGTCGGTCGCGGCATGTTATTTCTGGATCTGATCCAGGAAGGGAACATGGGCTTGATCAAAGCGGTTGAAAAATTTGATTATCGTAAAGGATATAAATTCAGTACTTATGCCACGTGGTGGATTCGTCAGGCAATCACCCGTGCCATAGCCGATCAGGCGAGAACCATTCGGATTCCCGTTCATATGGTGGAAACGATCAACAAGTTGATCCGGGTCTCACGCCAACTTTTACAGGAAAAAGGAAGAGAACCTCTTCCGGAGGAAATTGCAGAGGAAATGGATTTAACTCCGGAAAAGGTCCGCGAGATTATGAAAATAGCTCAGGAACCTGTATCTCTTGAAACCCCGATCGGGGAGGAAGATGATTCGCATCTCGGTGATTTTATTGAAGACCAGGATGCGCTTGCACCATCTGATGCTGCAGCATATGAATTGTTAAAGGAACAATTGGAAGATGTTCTGGATACCTTAACCGATCGTGAAGAAAATGTGCTCAGACTACGTTTTGGATTGGATGACGGACGTACCCGTACACTTGAGGAAGTGGGTAAAGTGTTCGGGGTAACCAGAGAGAGAATTCGTCAAATTGAAGCGAAGGCTCTCCGTAAACTCCGCCACCCAAGCCGAAGCAAGCGTTTAAAAGATTTTCTCGAATAAAATAACAGGGGAAAATTGCAACACAATGATCGTCTCCAGCTGAAATGTGTACGATGATTCGATGTATTTTCCGTTAAACCTGTGTTTCAACTGTGCACCGCATTGTTCAGTGCCGGTTGAAACACAGGTTTTATTTTTTTTCATAACTTGTGATAAGTTGATTGAATTGCTTTTTTTTTCATTTTATCGATTTTAAAGGTAAAATGCAAATTTTCCTGAGTGCATGGTTTGATATGGTGACTATTTCCCGGAAAGCACTGCGATGGCATCCACTGTATGCGGATTTTCCAGGGCGGACAAGTCACCGGGATCTGTACCGAGATAAGCGGAGCGAATCACCCGTCTCATCACTTTGGCATTTCGGGTTTTCGGCAGGTCTTCTACAAAATGAATGGTTTTCGGTTTTAAAGCTTTTCCCAGCCGTTCAGCGATCATGTTCATCAACGAATCTCTCAATTCTTGATCGGGTGTCACATCAGGTTTAGTGACTACGAAACATACTGCCGTTTCGCCTTTCAATTCATCCGGAATCCCGATGGTGGCTGCTTCCACCACAGCGGGGTGATCCACCAGGATCGATTCCATTTCAGCAGGTCCGAGACGTTTTCCGGCGATATTCAACGTATCATCGGAACGACCGGTAATGTACCAGTAGTCTTCCTCATCAATCAGGACCCAGTCGCCGTGGACCCAGGTATCGGGCCAGCGGTTCCAGTAGGTTTTTTCATAGCGTTCCGGTTCCTGCCAGAAACCGTTCGCCATTCCCACCCAGGGCTGTCGGATCACCAGTTCGCCGACCTCGTTGCGTACCGGTTTTCCGTCCCGGTCATAAACCTCCGCGTCCATTCCGGGAAGGGGACTGTTAAATCCTGTGGGGGCAATCGGTTTAACCAGCAAGTTACCGAGTATACCGCCGGAAATTTCGGTTCCTCCCGAATAATTAAAAATCGGAATGCGTCCCTGTCCCACTTCATGGAATAACCATAACCAGGGTTCGGGATTCCATGGTTCTCCGGTAGAGCCGATCACACGCAGGCTCTCCAGGTTTCTTTGTTGAAACCAGTGTTTTTCGTGCTTCATTAATGCACGGATCAATGTAGGAGATATACCGAGATGAGTAACTCCGTGCTCTTCAACGAGGCGCCAGAGGCGATCGGGATTGGGATAATCGGGAGATCCTTCATAAAGCAACATGGTGCTTCCGTTCAACAACGCGCCAAACACAAGAAAGGGTCCCATCATCCAACCCATGTCGGTCAACCAGAACAAAACTTCGCCCCTGCGCAAATCCATGCCGTAACCGGCATCAAAGGCAGCCTTGATGGGAAAGCCGCTGTGGGTATGGACAATCCCCTTCGGTCTTCCGGTAGTACCGGAGGTATAGATCAACATAAACGGATCATCGCTGTTCATCTCTTCCGTTTTCACTGATTCGGATTGAACTGACAACAACTGATCCCAGGTGATATCGCGCTCTTCGCTCCACGGAATGTCCTGCCCGATTCGGCGCACCACCACCACTTTTTCAATCCCTGTGGAAGCCTGAACGGCTTTATCCGCTTCCTCTTTCATGGAAACCACTTTTCCGCGGCGATAGAATCCGTCGGCTGTAATCAACATGCGTGAACCCGCGCCAATGATCCGTTTGGCCACGGCATCCGCTCCATAACCGGAAAAGGCCGGGGTAAAAATGGCGCCGATTTTTGCAATGGCCAGCATGGCAATGACCGTCTCCGGGATCATTGGCATATACAGCGTGATCCGGTCTCCGCGGGTAATCCCCTGTTGTTTTAAGCCTGCCGCCACCTGATTGATCCGCTCGGAAAGTTCACCATAGCTGTATCGGGTCACTTTTCCGTCTTCACCTTCCCAGATCATCGCCGCTTGCTCCTTCATCTCCGGGTCAACCAGCCATTTTTCCACACAGTTATAAGTCACGTTTAATTTGCCCCCGACAAACCAGGACGGCCACTTGATGCCCCGTGACAGATCCAGTGTTTTTTCGTAGGAAGTGAACCAGTGGATGTCCATATCCTTCACAACCTTTTCCCAGAACCAGGCAATATCTTCAATGGACTTACGATGGAAATCATCGTATGATGAAAAACCGCATTTTTGAGCGAACTGGTACATACGTGTTTGTTTTATGGTTTCCTCATCAGGAATCCATGCTGCTTTTTCACCCAAAATAACCCCTCCCCTTTTCAATTCATTTTTATTGTATGGGAAAAGAGAAAGCAACTTCAAGCAAATTGTTAAATTTGTTTTCCGCGATCTTTTTCCTTACAATATAAAAAGAGATCAACAGTAGGTGATAGATGTGGCAATTACAGTATCGAAACGATTACATACCATCGCATCCTTTGTTCCTGAACACAGCAGGGTGGCCGATATCGGATCGGATCATGCCTATCTCCCTGTCTATCTGGTGCAATCGGGAAAGGTTTCAAAGGCAATTGCAGGAGAACTGAATGAAGGGCCATGGAAGGTAGCGAAACAACATGTGGCTCAACAACGTTTAAGCGACCGTATTGATGTCCGGAGGGGAGACGGACTCTCCGTCTTACGGAGCAGTGAGGCAGATGTGGTTTGCGTCGCCGGTATGGGAGGTACATTGATCACGCAAATCCTCGAGGAAGGGCAGGATAAATTAGGCGGGATCAAGCGACTGATCCTGCAACCCAACGTAGGGGGGAAAGCGGTACGCCGCTGGTTGTTCGATCATGACTGGCATATAATTGAAGAGGAGATGATTGAAGAAGACGATCATATTTATGAGATACTGGTTGCGGAAAAAGGGGATGGCAGTGAGCCTTACCGGGAACTTACAAGCGACGATTGTCCTTTATCCATTGACCTGTTGCTGGAACTCGGACCGATTTTATGGAAGAAGAAACATCCCTTATTAAGAAAAAAGTGGGAAGAAGAACTCGATAAATTATATCATATTCGTGAACAAATAAAGCAGGGGAGATCGGACCCCGCATCCCTCGAAGCACGCCGGCGTGAGATGGACTTGAAAATTGAGGAACTGGAGGAGGTTATTCAATGTTTGCCAGCGGTCAGACCATAATTCAGTATATGGAGCAGTTTGCCCCCAAGCATCTTGCGATGGAGGGAGATAAAATCGGATTGCAGGTGGGCACGTTACAAAAAGAGGTCAAAAAAGTGATGGTCACCCTTGATGTTGTCGATGAAGTGGCGGAAGAGGCCATCAGAGAAAACGTGGATCTGATTATTGCTCATCATGCGGTGATTTTTCATCCGTTGAAACATCTTCGCACGGATTTGCCGGCGGGCAGACTCTATGAAAAATTAATCAAACACGATATCTCCGTTTACGTTGCCCATACCAATCTTGATGTCGCCCCCGGAGGGATCAATGATTTGCTGGCACAGCGCCTGGGCTTGATCAATACTGAAATTCTGGATGTGTGGCACCGGCAATCGCTCAAAAAAATTGTTGTCTTCATCCCGCGGGATCATGTTGAATCCGTGATGCATGCCATGGCCGATGCCGGCGCCGGCTGGATCGGAAATTACAGTCATTGTACGTTTCAGACTTCCGGAACAGGGACCTTTATGCCGCGGGAAGGGACGGATCCTTTTATCGGGACTCGGGAAAAACTGGAGAAGGTGGATGAAGTCCGTCTGGAAACGATTGTCCCCGATCACGTCCTATCAAAGGTGATCCGTGCCATGGAACGGGCACATCCTTACGAAGAAGTGGCATATGATGTATATCCGGTTGAGCAAAAAGGAAATTCCTTCGGACTGGGACGGATCGGTGAACTCCCGCAACCTGTCACGCTTGAAGAACTGGCTCACTTAACCAAAAAGGCTTTTGAAATCTCAGGATTGCGAGTAGTGGGATCGCTGGCGCGACAGATTAAAAAAGTGGCTGTTGTCGGCGGCGACGGCAATCGTTTTGTATCGGCCGCCCTGATGAAAGGGGCCGATGTCCTGATTACCGGCGATATTTACTACCATACGGCACAGGAAGCGGAAGCCAGCGGGTTATGTATGATTGATCCCGGTCATCATGTGGAAAAGGTGATGAAAGATGCAGTTGCCGATAAACTTCGCAGGGATCTGAAGAAGAACAAGTATAAGACGGAAGTTTTCACTTCACAGATCCACACGGATCCTTTTACCTTTGTTTAAAGTTAAGAGAAAAAGGAGGTATTTACATGTCTCAGCGGCAACATGAGCAATGGAAGAAAACCATTCTGGAACGACTCGATCTGATGTTGAAAAATGCCTCCTTTTCAGATCAATGGAAATGGGAAGTACGCACCAACGAGGAGCAACAGGAGGAAATTCATCTATCTTCGTTGTCCAATGGGAATTCGGACGGATTATGCCTGTCCCTCACCCCAGTTTTTCGTCAATTGGAACAGTCTGGCAAAGAACGGACCCATGATGTGATCATTGACGATGTCATTCATCGTATGGAGGAAACGATCCGTGCTTTGGAACAGGATAAAGACCTGCGCGAAAGAAAACAATCCATTTTTCCCGTTTTAAGAAGTCCTTCTTTTCCCGCGGAGAAACGGGACGGAACACGATTGATACATCGCAGCCACACGGCGGAAACCACCATTTATTACGCTCTTGATCTGGGAAAAAGCTATGCGTTAATCGATGAAAAAATGATGCGGGAATCGAACATGAAGGAGGAAGAAATTCATCAAATTGCCCTCGAAAATATCAATAAGCTGGACGTGATTCCCAAACGGGATGATGTGGCCGGAAATGTATTTTATTTTTTCAGCCCGAAGGACGGATACGCAGCCAGCCGCGTATTAAATCAGACATTGCTTAGAAATATGAATAAAAAAATGTCAGGAGAAATGGGGGTTGCTATTCCCCATCAGGATGTACTCATTCTGGCCGATATCCGAAATGAAACGGGATATCAAATTTTGGGAAAGCTCACCATCGATTTTTGTATGAAAGGTGACATTCCGCTGTCTCCTCTGCCTTTTCTTTATCATGAAGACGGGGGACTGGAGCCGATCATGGTAATCAATAATCCCGGAAAATCTCCCCGCATTCGCCGCAAATAACGGAGGAGTTCCTGGCGATTATGGTAAAAAAACAAGATTGAATGTCCGGTGCATATCCTGCTATACTAATACATGAACAAGTTATGAGCGAGACAGCCTTTCCTGCTGTGTTCGTTTCATCATAAATGTTTCGAACCGTACATGAATTTACGGGAGTTCTATATTTGATGACGGCCACTATGCCTTTTTGAGGACAGTGAAAGTGATCATGCGAGCACCCACCTGCGAGAGCGGGTTCGGAAACATTGGGATGGGACGGCATGTGCGGGAGGTTTTTTTTTGCCCTCACTCGATCTATAGAATGAGCCGGTGTGAATTGGGTAACGATACATACAGGACGGGATCGAAAGGGGAGGAAGTATGAAAAAAATCATTATGTTACTTGTGGATTCTCTTCTGTCCGACATTCTGGAACAGGAGATTCGCCACAGGACGGTACCGGCATTTCAATTCTTAATGGAAAACGGAATCTACCGGAGAGATTGTGTTACAGTTTTTCCCACAATGACGGCTTCCGTGGACAGTTCGCTTCTGACCGGTGTTTACCCCGACCGCCACCGGGTGCCCGGTTTGATCTGGTATGATCATGAAGAAAAGAAGATCGTCAACTACTTAAACGGATGGAAATGCGTGAGTAAATTGGGGATATCCAATTGTATGGAAAATGTCCTGTACGATTTGAATGAAAAGCATCTCAGCAATCGGGTGAAAACGTTGTTTGAGGAGCTGGCTGAGACGGGAAGAACATCGGCTTCGATCAACGCCATGATTCATCGCGGCATCCACCGCCACAAATTGAATATTCCATTATTATTAAAGTTTGTCGGACGAAAATTTGTGTCCGAAAAAACGATCTCAGGACCGGAAGTGTTATCGATGGGTGCGCTGGTTGAAACGGCTGATGAACTGAGTGTGTTCCCGAGTCATTTCAAGAATTTCCGGAATAAATTGGGCGTGAATGATGCATATGCATCAAGGGCTGTCAGAGGACTGATCGAATCGGGACAGCAACCGGATTTTATCCTGGCGTATTTTCCCGATAACGATCATGAGGTTCACCGCATCGGACCGGCAAACGGAGCAGCTCCGCTGATCAAAGTGGACCACCATATACAGCATATTCTCAATGCCTTTTCTTCATGGGAAGAAGCTCTGCAAAAAAACGTATTTATCGTGATCAGTGATCATGGACAGACTTACATCGGTGATGACGTGGAATTCAACATTGATCTCGATGTTTTGCTGAAGGACTTTCGTTTACTGCAACTGGGAGAAGAGCCCGTTGATTCCCATGAATTGGTGGTTTGCAATAACGAGCGCATGGCATACATATATCCTTTGAAAAGGCGAATTGAATCAAAATTAATGAACGCACTGCAGCATGATGCACGTATCGATTTGATCTCCTGGAAGGAGCGGGGGGGAGTCAGGGTTGTGCAGGGGGGGAGCGGGAGACAACTGTTTTTTCGGCGCGGAGGATCGTATGAAGATATTTATGGTAATCACTGGGATCTGGCAGGGGACGAATCTGTGCTTGACCTCGTGATTAAAGTTGGAAAAATTCATTTTGCAGACTATCCCGATGCTCTTTCCCGATTGTATGGAGCGCTATATGCACGTGATGAAGAGGTGTTTGCCATCACGGCGCGTCCGCGATACGAATTTAAGTCAAGATATTATCCGACCCATTTGAATGGAGGAAGTCACGGGTCTCTGCACTGCTATGACTCTTGCATCCCGCTGTTGATTGCCGGAAGCGATCAACCCTACCCTTCACCACCGCGGCTTGTCGATATGAAACAATATATTCTCGATCATTTTCATAAAAAAATATTCTGGATTTGATTTGCCTTTCCCTCACTGCGTTCGGCCGGTCAGCATCAAATCCAGAATATTTTTTTTGTGGATTATTATGTGTCCGGCGAGTCGTTAATGGCTAGTCGGTGGCAAGTCCGACCCGGGGACCCGGGTAAGAGTCAGATCACCCGGTAGCTGAGAGGCAACTGTCAGAGAAATCCTGAGGTTGAGCCCTGTGATTACATAACATACTACTTCATGCTCTCTCTTCTTTTGATCAAAAAATAAAAAGCCGGATTTGATGCAGACCGGCCGAACGCAGTGAGGGAAAGGCAAATCAAATCCGGTTTTTTATTTTTTTACTTCATATGTCCATTCATTCATGCCGCCCATCACATTGTATAAACTTTTAAACCCTTTCCCGCTTAAAATCTCGCTTGCCTGTGTGCTGCGGTTACCGCTGCGGCAGATTACAATGTAGGTTTGATCCGGGTCAAGTTTTCCATACCAGTTTTCGATTTCCTGAAGCGGATACAATTGCGCACCGGGTATGTGCCCTTCGTTATATTCCTGCTCCGTTCGCACATCAATTACAATCGGGTTCTCTTCATCAATCATCCGTTTGGCCTCAGCAATATCTATATTTGTATAGCCTGAGGATTCACCGGATCCTTCGGATTCCGTTCCTGTTGAACATCCGGCAAGAATCAGGGAAGTTACTGTTATCAATATTGCCGTTAGTCTTGCAAATCTGTATAGGTTTCTTGTATTCACGCTATTCACCTGCCATGTTCTTTGAAATTTAATACCCCCTAAGGTATTATTAGTGTCATCAACATCATAATATAAAATCCCTCTTTCGTTAAGAGGGAAAGATTAGATTTTTTTTATTTATCGAATCGCGCCGGATGGCCTCTCAATCTGAATGGTTGAATGTTCGATACCGCACTCTTCCTGAATGATTTCTTTTGCCTTTTTTAAAATTTCCTGATCATCTTCATGATGAGGGATCACCAGATGGCAACTGAGGGAGTGAAATCCGGAGGTGATCGTCCAGATATGAAGTTCGTGTACATCTTCGATTCCGGGAATTTCTTTTAAACGTTTTACCAGGCGCTCAACCCCTATTCCCTTCGGAGTTCCTTCCATAAGAACATGAAGCGAATCACGAGTGACACGAATTCCGCTGATTAACACCAGCGTTGCGATCACTGCACTGATGACGGGGTCGGCAATCCGCCAGCCCAGTGTCAAAATCAATATCCCTGCGACAATGGCTCCGATCGAACCGAGAATATCACCGAGAACATGTAAAAAAGCACTGCGGATATTTAGATTGTCCTTGGTTTCTCCTCTCATCAGCACCGCAGCACTTGCCAGATTGGCCAACAATCCGATCGTTGCGATTACGATCATGGTGATGCTGCTCACTTCGGGAGGCTCAATCAAACGTTGATAGGCTTCAACATAAATATAAAGAGAAATAATGACAAGGGTGACTCCGTTAAAAAATGCGGCCAGAATTTCGAAACGAAAATATCCGAATGTTTTGTGTCTGGTCGGCGGTTTCACGGCCACCCACATAGCAAAGAGACTGAGGGCAAGGGATACGGCATCGCTCAACATATGCAGTGCATCCGATAACAATGCCAGACTGTTTGACAGTATTCCTCCGATGACTTCCGCCACCATAAAAGTCGTGGTAATGATCAGTGCAATCATCAGAGATTTGCGATTTTGCAGACGGGATTCCGTCATCCCGGGATGGCTGTGATGATATTCTTCTACCATGGGCTCACCTTACTTTTTTTAAAATATTAGGCTGAAAACTTTCCTATTATATTTTACCAAATAGAGATGGAATAAAACATCACTGCAGCAGATTACAGCATCTTCACTTCTGATGAATCACGGAAAACTTACAGAAAGTTTGAAAAAATGATTGAAAGGGATATGACATTTTGTTAATATAACGTTAGAAAAACGTATCATTGAAAACGTTTTTACTATAATAATCTTAATAAGTATATAAAAAGATAATGAACTGTTACAGGATAGGAAGAGGAGGGGGTAGCAGATGGAAATTAAAAACGTGGTCGTTGTTGGCAGCGGTGTCATGGGACGTGGCATTGCCTACGTAGGTGCAGTAGGAGGCTTTCAGGTCAAGCTGGTTGACATCAGTGAAGAAGCCCTGCAAGGCGCAAATAGAGAAATCGATTCTATTTTTGACAAAGGGATTGAACTGGGCAAAATCACCTCTGAAGGAGCTGCAGCAGCCAAACAACGTTTATCCTATGTGCAAAGCCTTGAAGAAGCAGTAACTGATGCAGACTTGGTGATTGAAGCAGTACCTGAAAAAATCAGTATTAAGAAACAGGTGTTTGAAACCTTGGATGCCCATGCACCGGCCCATTGCCTGCTGGCAACCAATACCTCAACAATGAGCCCGACGGAAATCGGTTCTTACACAAACCGTCCCGGTCAGGTTATTGCCATGCACTTTTTTAATCCGGTTCAAAAAATGAAACTGGTCGAGATTGTACGCGGTCTGGAAACGAGTGATGAAACAGCTCAAACCATTCGAAAAGTGGCCGAACAAATGGGTAAAGAGACTGTTGTCGTCAACGAGTTCCCCGGATTCGTCACCAGCCGGATGAGTGCACTCGTGGGAAATGAAGCTTTTTACATGTTAATGGAAGGCGTGGGTACGGCAGAAGAAATAGACAAGGCAATTAAACTGGGATTGAATTATCCGATGGGTCCCCTCGAACTGGCCGATCTTGTCGGACTGGATACGCGTTTAAATAATCTGGAATATCTTCACAAAACGTTGGGAGAAAAATATCGTCCCTGTCCGTTACTGATTAAGTATGTGAAAGCAGGTCGTCTCGGACGGAAAACGGGTAAGGGAGTTTACGACTACAGCAACCGGGAATAGAAAAAAGAGATTCGCCATGTTTTCATGGAAAAAGGGAGAGAAATCCAACAGGAACGGGAAGGAGTATGTTCATGAGAGAAGTCGTGATTGTAGATGCAGTTCGTACACCGGTCGGACGTTACAAAGGAGCGTTAAAATCCGTTCGTCCGGATGATCTGGCCGCACATGTCATTAAGGCCATCATTGAAAGAAATCCGCAGGTACCCGTTGAAGAAATTGAAGATGTATTCATGGGATGTGCCAATCAGGCCGGTGAAGACAACCGTAACGTTGCCCGTATGGCTGTCTTGCTTGCCGGATTGCCTCTTGAGGTGGGCGGGGCTACCGTGAACCGTTTGTGCGGCTCCGGACTGGAAGCTGTGAATCAGGCAGCCAGAGCCATTGCCGTAGGAGAAGGGGATATTTTTCTCGCAGGCGGAACGGAAAGCATGACCCGTGCCCCTTTTGTCATGGGAAAAGCTGAAGCCGAATTTCCCCGTGGTGACATTAAAATGTATGATACTACCATCGGATGGCGATTTATCAATCCGAAACTGGAGAAAATGTACGGATCAACCAGTATGCCGGGTACGGCACAAATCGTAGCCGACCGCTACGGAATAACGCGCGAAGAGCAGGACCGGTTTGCTTATGAAAGCCAGCAACGGGCCAAAAAGGCCATTGAATCAGGGACATTTAAAGATGAAATCATCCCCGTGAAGCTCGTTGACCGTAAAGGAAATGAAACCATCGTGGACACTGATGAACATCCGCGTCCCGAAACGACGCTGGAAAAACTGTCCTCCCTTCCTCCATTGTTTGAAGGTGGATCGGTGACGGCGGGGAATGCATCCGGTGTTAATGACGGTGCTTCCGTTCTTCTTATGATGAGTGCAGAAAAAGCAGAGGAACTCGGACTAAAACCGATGGCCCGCTATGTGACCTCCGCAGTCCACGGACTTGAACCGGATGTCATGGGGCTGGGTCCGATCGGTGCAAGTCGCAAAGCATTAAAACGTGCAGGGCTGTCCGTAGATGATCTCGACTTGATTGAATTGAATGAAGCCTTTGCATCACAATCCATTCAATGTATTCGTGAATTAGGATTTAATCATGATATTGTGAATGTGAATGGTGGTGCCATTGCACTGGGACATCCTCTGGGAGCAAGCGGTGCCCGTATTTTAACGACGCTGCTTCACGAGATGAAACGCAGAAAAGCGAACAGGGGACTGGCTACCATGTGTATTGGTGTCGGGCAGGGTATCGCCACACTGGTTGAAAGGATAGACTAGGATCCCGGGTTTCAGGACATATGACAGAATTTGTCCAACCCATGAGTCCTTTTTCATGGGTTGGATTTTTCATGTGAATTTTCATGATGTAAAAAAGGAACGGAGGTGAAAATTTGTGCCGGTTTCACAGGGGGTTTACGAAAGGGTCAAAGAGGATCCATATGCCCAGTTTTTGGGGATGACACTGGATGAGGTATCACCGGGGTATGCCCGATTATCTATGGAAATCAAACCACATATGTTGAATTTTCATGGATCCGCCAACGGTGGCGTGATTTTTTCTCTGGCGGATGCTGCTTTTGCTGTAGCCAGCAACTCTCACGGTCAAACAGCCGTCGGTCTTAACATGAACATGACCTATATGGCACCGGGTATGACCGGTGATCGATTGACAGCCATTGCTACAGAAGAGAAAAAGTCGGCGAAGATTGGACTTTATCGAATTGAGGTTTTGAATCAGAGGGAAGATTTGATTGCCCTGGCTGAAGGGATCGTTTATCGAAAAAAAGAGTTTTTTGCCGATCCCGAGATGTGAGGGAATCTAACATAAGGTTTATTAAAAAATGGTTAATTTCAGAATATTATTGACTGTAATTGTATTAAAAATTATAATAACGTTATAAAAACGCAAAACGAATTTTGTGTCATATTTTTAACATTTTTGTTTAAATCAGTACTTTTTTCGGGGGGGAAGGAAAGTGATTTTTAATGAGGAAATGGAGACATTAGAGCAGTCGGAGAAGGAGAAGTTACAACTTTCACGTTTACAACAAACAGCAAAGCGGGTTTATGAAAATGTCGATTTTTATCGAAAAAAATTCGATGAAGCAGGCGTAAAACCGGAGGACATTAAGACACTTGATGACCTGAAACGCTTACCTTTTACGAAAAAGCAGGACTTGCGCAACAACTACCCGTTCGGATTATTTGCTGTAGATATGAAAGATGTGGTACGTATCCACGGATCTTCCGGAACCAAAGGAAAACCGACCATTGTGGGTTATACCAGAAATGACATTGAAATGTGGTCTGAACTGGTGGCCCGTTGTATTGCCGCAGCAGGAGGAAGGCCCGGAGATATGTTCCATAATGCTTATGGTTATGGCCTTTTTACCGGCGGTCTCGGATTACATTACGGTGCGGAACGGTTCGGATGCACAACCACGCCGGTATCGGGAGGAAACACGCCTCGCCAGATTACATTAATTCAAGACTTCAAGCCGCGCGGAATCAGCGGTACGCCGTCCTATATTCTAAATATTGCAGAAGAAATGGAACGGATGGGACTTGATCCCCGTGAAACCTCCATGGAATATGGAATTTTCGGTGCGGAACCCTGGTCCGAAGAGATGAGAAAAACCCTTGAAGAAAAATTGAACTTAAAAGCGATCGATATTTATGGTCTGAGTGAAGTTCTCGGTCCCGGTGTTTCCATTGAATGTTACGAAGCCCAGGATGGACTGCATATTATGGACGACCATTTTATCGCAGAGATCATCGATCCCAAGACGGGAGAAACCCTCGATTATGGTGAAGAAGGGGAATTAGTCTTTACAAGTTTGACCAAGGAAGCGTTCCCGGTAATTCGTTACCGTACCGGAGATATTGCTTCATTAAATCCGGAACCCTGTAAGTGTGGAAGAAAGACCATTCGTATGTCCCGCATCAAGGGCCGCTATGATGACATGTTAATTATTCGCGGAGTTAACGTGTTCCCGCTTGAAATCGAAGAACCGTTGCTCACCTTATCGGAACTTGCTCCCCACTATCAGCTGGTGGTAACGAAAGAAGGTCCGCTGGACAAAGTGGAATTGCAGGTCGAGATCAATGAAAAATTCATGGCGACATTGTCAATGGAAACTTTTGATCCCGAACATGATCAAATTCTTTCCATGCGTAAAAAATTGTCCAAGATCATACGCGACACATTAAATATCACAACGGGCATCAATGTTTTACCCCCGGGAAGTATTCCCCGCAGTGAAGGAAAAGCTGTTCGTGTAGTGGACAAACGGCCGAGATAAAAAGAGATTAAATAATAATTGGAAAGTGGTGGAGGGAAACGAATGAGCGATCTTCTGCAATACATCATTACCGGCCTGACCACCGGCAGTATCTATGCCATCGTTGCCCTTGGATTTGTGACGATTTACAGCGTTTCGAAAGTGATCAATCTTGCGCAGGGTGAATTCGTTATGCTAGGGGGAATGCTCATGTATTCCCTCCTTGCATCTGGTGTCCCCTATCTGGTTTCCATTCTTTTGACAATTCCGATTGTAACTATCATGGGAGTGTTACTTGAACGAACGGTTATCCGTCCCGCTAAAGGGGCGGATGCCTTAAGTCTGATTATTTTGACGATTGGCGCTTCCATTTTTGTCAGAGGATTGGCCAGCATGATCTGGGGGAAAAGCCCTAAAAAAGTTGAACCTTTCACGAACAATGATCCGATCCAGTTCGCAGGGGCTTCGATTACCCCACAGAGCATCTGGGTTATGTTGGTGATGCTGCTTGTGGTTGCCGTACTTTACTTCCTCGTTGAGAAAACAGTGATTGGTAAGGGCTTTCAAGCCTGCTCTGCCAACTCTCTAGCTGCCCGTTTACTCGGGATCAGCCCTGCGAAAATGTCCATGTTTTCATTCGGATTGAGTGCCGCCATCGGTGCAATAGCAGGTATGGCTATATCTCCTATATTATTCCCTTCATATGATATGGGTCTCATGCTGGGTGTCAAAGGATTTTCAGCAGCGATCTTCGGAGGTTTGGGAAGTTCGCCGGGTGCGGTGGTCGGTGGCCTTGTTCTGGGTCTGATCGAGTCTCTCGGTGCAGGTTATATCAGTTCCGGTTTAAAAGAAGCAATCGCATTTACCGTTGTACTGATTGTCCTGCTCGTTCGTCCCAGTGGTATTTTGGGAGAGAAAAGCGTTGGCAAAGGAGGACTGTAATCAATGTTTAAACAGAATAAGACATGGCTCGGATATTTTGCGTTCGTAGCACTGGTCCTCATCTTGCCGCTTGTTGTAACGAAGTCTTATTATATTAGCATTGCGACTTTTGCCGGAATTTACACCATCGTTGCAGTCGGTCTCGGATTATTAATGGGATATGCCGGCCAAATCTCACTTGGACAGGCTGCATTCTTCGGGATCGGAGCTTACACATCGGCAGTGCTGACTACACAATTTGCATTGAATCCGTGGATCTCTCTGGTTTTCGCCATGTTACTCCCGGCGGTGTTGGCTTATATTATGGGACATACAATGTCCAGATTGAGCGGCTATTATCTGGCAATGGCAACACTGGCGCTGGGAATTATCATCCATGCGGTACTGGTCGAATGGAAATCGGTTACAAAGGGTGCATCCGGCTTATATGGCATTCCCAAAATCGAGTTATTCGGATTCGCCTTTAAACAGGGTGTAAGTTATTACTACTTAACCTGGATCATCGCAGCCATCGTTATTTTGATTACCATTAACATTATCCACTCCCGGGTCGGACGAGCATTGCGTTCGATACATGGAAGTGAAATCGCTGCCAATGCGATGGGTGTGGATACCGGAAAATTTAAAATGAATGTTTTCATTTATAGCGCGGCACTTGCCGGACTGGCCGGATTCTTATTTACCCACATGAACTACAGTATCAATCCTTCCTCCTTCGGTCTGGATGCATCCATTCAGTTTGTCACGATGGTTGTTCTGGGAGGAATGACCAGTGTCTGGGGTGCTGTACTGGGGGCAATTTTGGTTCAGTTAATCAAAATTTTTATTCATACGCTTGGTGAGCACATTCCTTTCGTTACCAGCGAATTTGAACACGTCATTTTCGGTGCGATTCTCATGGCAGTCATCATTTTCATGCCGAAAGGTTTGTTCCCGACCATTGCCTCCCTTTTTGGCAAAAAAGGACACCGGCAAACGGCGGCTGAGGAGGTGCAGGGTTGACGACTATGTTGCGTGTAAATAATGTGACCAAACAATTCGGCGGGGTTGTTGCGGCCAGCAGCGTTTCCTTTACTGTGGGTGACAGAGAGATTGTCGGGCTGATCGGACCCAACGGAGCCGGTAAAAGCACGATGTTCAACATGTGTACGGCTGTTTTGCAACCCACAAGCGGAGAAATCTTATATAAGCAAACACGGATCGACGGCCTGCCGCCTTATAAAGTTGCTCAACTTGGTATTTCAAGGACATTTCAGAACTTACAAGTGTTTAAAAATATGACCGTGCTCGAAAACGTCATGATCGGTCAACATATCCAGAGTAAAGCCGGCTTTCTAAGTTCCGCTTTGCGTTTGCCTTCTGCGCTTAAAGAAGAAAAGACGATTGTGGAAAATTCCATGGAGATGCTGAAGTTTGTGGGTCTAGAAGATATTGCGGATGTGAACGCGGGCAGTTTGCCGCTGGGCAAACAGCGGTTGCTTGAACTCGCACGCGCCCTGGCTACCAGGCCTTCCCTGTTACTGCTCGATGAAATTGCAGCAGGTTTAAACCATAAAGAAACGCAACAAATGACGGACTTGATCAGACAGATCCGCGATCAGGGAATTTCCGTTTTTGTTGTTGAACATGATATGGATCTGGTGATGACGCTGTCAGATAAGGTCATTGTACTTGATCAGGGAGAAAAAATAGCCGAAGGGACACCGCAGGAAGTGCAAAATGATCCGCGAGTGATTTCCGCATATCTGGGTGCAGACATGGAAGAGGATCAGGCAGGCTGAAAGGGGGAAGCAATGTGAGTGATCAGCCCATGCTTCAGATAAAGAATTTACATGTGTACTATGATCAGATTCAGGCTCTGGCGGGCGTAACGCTGGATGTACATGAAGGTGAAATTGTTGCCCTGCTGGGTGCCAACGGTGCCGGAAAGACGACATTGCTTCATTCTATTTCCGGATTGATTCAACCCCGCGAGGGATCGATCAACTATGAGGGTAAAGAGATCACCGGTCAGCAGGCGGAAAAAATCGTGTCTCTGGGAATCGGTCACGTACCTGAACACCGCCAGATTTTCGGTACGCTCACTGTAAAGGAAAATTTAATTCTGGGAGCGTTTCATCACTACCGAAAGACGGGAAAAAAACAGGTGCAGGCAGATATCGAGCAAATGTATGAATTGTTTCCCATTCTAAAAGAAAGAGAAACTCAACTGGCTGGAACCCTTTCCGGAGGACAGCAACAAATGCTTGCCATTGCACGTGCTTTGATGACGAAGCCCAAATTGTTGTTATTGGATGAACCATCTCTCGGACTTGCTCCGATTATCGTAAAAGATGTACTAGAATTAATCAAAAGATTACGCAAAGAACTGGGAACAACCATTTTGCTGATCGAACAGAATGTATTTGCCTCATTGAAGATATCGGATCGAGCTTATGTCATTCAGCGCGGCAATATCGTAAAAGAAGGAAAATCAAGCGATTTGTTGCATGATGAAGAAGTCCGAGAAGCATATCTCGGTCACAGCGCTGTTTAATTTTTTTTATATAAATACACATCATATAAGGGGGTTTACAACATGAACAAGAAACTGATTTCCTTACTGGCTGTTGTACTTTCACTGAGCCTTCTGGTGTTAGCCGGATGCGGCGGTGGAGGAAACAACAACGGCGCAACAAATGAAGGAGAAAATGCACAGGGAGAAGGAGAAAAACCCGAATCTTACAAAATCGGGGCCATTGTTTCCAAAACAGGTGGAGCGAGTGCGCTTGGTGAACCTGAATACAACACGCTTGAAATGCTGGCAAAACAAATCAACGATGCCGGTGGAATCGATGGTGTGCCGCTTGAACTGATTTTGGTGGATGATGAAACCAATCAGGACAAAGCAGTTCAAGAAATGTCCCGCCTGATTAATGACGAAAAGGTACTGGCTGTTCTGGGTCCGACTGTAACAGGAAACAGTATGGCCATGAAGGGGATCGCTGCTGACACTGAAACACCAAACGTTTCCTTTGCAGCCGCCGCTCAGATTGTGGACCCTAACGATCCTGCTACCAAATGGGTATTTAAAACTCCACACTCTGATGAGCAGGCCGTAGGACGTATTTACCAATATCTAAACGCTGAAGGAATCAAGAAAATCGGCGTGATTCACGATGCCAACGCTTATGGTGAAGGTGGCCGTCAACAGCTCGAATTACTGGCTCAACAGAACGGGGTTGAAATCGTAGGGATCGAATCGTTCCAGTCCAAAGATCCTGATATGAGTACGCAATTAACCAAGTTAAAGTCAAAGAATGCTGAAGCCATTGTCGTATGGGGAATCACCAATGAATCTGCAACGGTTGCTCAAAACATGAAGAGTCTTGGTTTTGATATTCCGTTGATCGGAAGTCACGGTATTGCTAACGAAGGGTTCCTTAAACTTGCCGGTGACGCTGCTGAAGGAGTTGTCATTCCGACGGGTAAACTGTTGTTCCCGGATCAAATTCAGGATAATGACCCGCAGTATGAGATTATCAGCAAATTTAATGAAGCTTACCAGGCCGCATACGGTTCTGAACCCACCAACTTTGCATCCTATGCTTACGACGGTCTGTATCTTGTAGTTGAAGCATTGAAAAACGGTGCGACCGACCGTGCAGCTATTCGCGACTATCTTGAAAACAACATCAAGGACTATGTTGGAGCCACAGGTACTTTCAACATTACTCCTGACGACCACCTTGGATTGACTGCTGAGAGCATGGTCATGGCCGAAGTGAAAGACGGTAAATGGGTTCTGAAAAAGTAAATAGAATAAAACACTTGTATAGAGAAAATAAATATTATTGGAAAGGGAGGAAGACCAAAGGGATATTACCCCTAACTTCCTCCTTTCTCTATACATAGAAAAAAGAGTAATGTGAGCTATGTCACATCCTGTCGTTTCCAAATGATTTAAAATATTGTCACAAACATTTCATAATATTGTAAAAGTCCTGAATTCCTTTATTTATCTAGGATTTATCCATTTCATTTGCTTGACATCAACCCTATTACAATCTAGAATAAATACGAATTGATCATAGGGGGAATCCCTTATTTTTAAGATTCTCGGACCAGTATTTCGACAAAATTACAGCAAAGGAGAGGAAGCGATCATGATCGTCAGATGATGTCAGGGGATGTATCAGGGGTTGAACACTGTTGTAAGGTCATCATTTTATTTTTCTATCTAGTTTTATATATAGAAAGTGAGGTAATTGTATGAGAAGCGGGTGGAAGAAAAGAGGGCATCTGTTCGCATTAATCGCACTGGTGATGCTCGCTGTGACGGGTTGCGGAGATCCGTATCTTTCTACAATGCAACCAAAAGGCGAATCAGCTGAAATCAGTTTAGGATTTATGAAACTAAGTTTATTTGTCATGCTGTTCGTCATGGGTGTAGCCTATTTGTTATTTGCAATCGCTGTGATTCGCTTTAGAAGAAGAAAAGGTGACAATTCCAACCCCGAACAATGGGAAGGAAACACCAAACTTGAAATTATCTGGACTGTTATCCCGATTATTATTTTAGCTTTGCTGGCAATTCCGACCATCCAGCAAACATTCGCCTTGGCACAGGATGATAATCCGAGCGAAGATATGTTGAAAGTGAAAGTGACTGCGCATCAGTACTGGTGGGAATTTGAATATCCGGATTTAGGCATCGTAACTGCACAGGATCTTTATATCCCAACCGGACAACAGGTTTATGTTGAGTTGACATCAAAAGATGTTTTGCACTCGTTCTGGGTTCCTGCACTTGCAGGTAAACTGGATACCAACCCGGGAGAAATTAACAGAATGAGATTAGGTGCAAATGAACCCGGTGTTTATGATGGAAAATGTGCAGAGCTTTGCGGTCCGTCCCACGCGTTGATGGACTTTAAAGTCGTTGCACTCGAACCGGCTGATTTTGAAGCCTGGAAAGAAAAAATGAAAAAACCGGCACCTGCACCGACAAGCGATGTTGCAAAACAGGGTGAACAGGTATTCCAGCAAAGTTGTCTGGCGTGCCACGGTACAGATTCACAGACGAAATCCATCGGACCGAACCTGACCAATTTTGGTGAACGTAACGAATTGGCCGGTGTTCACGAGTTAAATAAAGATAATCTGGTTAAATGGATTAAAAACCCGAGTAGTTTAAAGCCGGGCGTCACGAATATGCCTGCTTTCGAAGGTAGCATCAGTGACGAAGATATATCTGCACTGGCCGAGTATTTGTTGCAATTAAAGCAGGAGTAGCAGTCTATATAAGGAGGTAAAAATATGAGTGAGCATGTACCATCTATCAAGAAACACGGATTGATGGACTGGTTGACTACGGTGGATCACAAGAAGATCGCGATCATGTATCTGGCAACCGGAGCCATCTATCTGGTCATAGGCGGAATCTTTGCGTTACTAATGAGACTTCAGCTGGCTGTTCCCAACAATACATTGTTTGTGGGATCTGATTTTAACCAGCTCTTAACAATGCACGGAATTGTGATGATTTTCTTTGTGGCAACTCCGGTCATTTTCGGGTTCTGGAATGCCATCATACCTTTACAGGTTGGGGCACGGGACGTTGCCTACCCGTTTTTAAATGCACTGGGTTTCTGGTTGTTTTTCTTTGGTGCATTACTTGTTAATATCAGCTGGTTTTTTGGCGGAGCGCCGGAAGGCGGCTGGACCATTTATGCACCGCTTGCATTAAGCCAATACACTGGAACAGGAACAGACTTTTTGGTTCTGGGACTTCAGTTATCCGGTGCAGGAACGATTATGAACGGAATTAACTTTCTTGCTACCATTATCAATATGCGTGCACCTGGATTGTCCATGCTTCGTTTACCGATGTTTACCTGGACATCAATCGTCGTTTCTGTCCTTATTCTGTTTGCATTTCCGCCTTTAACCATCGCGCTGTTCTTAATCTTTTTTGACCGGATATTCGGTACGAATTTCTTTAACGTAGCAGCAGGCGGAGACCCTGTTATTTACGAACATCTATTCTGGATTTTCGGGCATCCCGAAGTATATATCCTGGTATTACCGGCATTCGGAATTTTATCTGAAATTCTTCCCGTATTTTCGAGAAAACCGTTATTTGGCTATCACGGAATGGTAATTGCAACCAGCACCATTGGTTTGCTTGGTATGATGGTGTGGGTTCACCATATGTTTACGGTCGGTCTGGGACCGATTGCTAACTCCATCTTTGGTATTGCAACAAGTGCGATTGCCGTACCGACGGGTATTAAAGTATTTACATGGATTTTTACCATGTGGCGCGGAAAAATTCGTTTTACAACCTCGATGCTATATGCTGCATCCGTTATCCCCAACTTCGTATTTGCCGGAGTAACCGGGGTTATGCTGGCGTTGCCGCCGGGAGATTTCCAATTCCATGATACCTATTTCGTCGTAGGACACTTCCATTACGTGATCCTGGGTGGTATCGTTGCATCTTTAATTGCAGCTGCCTATTACTGGTGGCCGATCATCTTTAATCGTCAGCTTAATGAAAAAGTAGGAAAAATTAATTTCTGGTTTTACCAGATCGGATTTGCGTTGACTTTCCTTGTTCAGCACTGGATGGGACCCCTTGGAATGCCGAGACGTGTGTTCACCTATGAAGGTGGCAGAGGGCTGGATACGATCAACATGATCAGTACTATCGGAGCATTCTTAATGTCCGTATCTGTTCTGGTGATTGTACTCAGTATTGTTCATGCCTGGTTTAAAGGGAAGCCGACCCAAAGCGATCCGTGGGATGCACGTACCCTTGAGTGGTCCATTAAGCTTCCTGTACCTGAATACAACTTTGCACAAACTCCGCGTGTTCGTGCGCGTGATGCTTTCTGGTATGAAAAAATGGCAGGCAATAAAGAGATGGTGCCGGCAGAACCACTTGGAGAAATTCATATGCCGTCTCCCTCAATATTACCGTTCATCATGTCTGTTGGTTTCTTCATCGCATCGTTCGGTTTCATTTTCCATCTCTTACCGATCACACTTGCCGGTTTTGCAATCGCAGGTGTATGCATGGTGATACGTTCGTTTAAAGATGACCATGGCTATCATGTTAACCCGAACGAGCTAAGTGAGGGGGTATAATTATGGCTCAAGTTAATGTAGATCATGTTCAAACCGGTCATGAATTAGAAAAAGCGACAATGGAAGGGAAAAATAAAATATTTGGATTCTGGGCTTATATGGCCGCAGAATCCGTCCTGTTTGCCTCCCTGTTCGCTACGTTCGTCGCGTTGCGCAATCAGACTAACGGAGGCCCTACCGGACAGGAGTTAATCCAGTTACCCATGGTATTTGTGGCAACTGTATTACTGTTAACCAGCAGTTTGACGAGTGTTCTTGCTATTCAGGCCATGCACCGCAATAATTTAAAGAAGATGATAAGCTGGTTCGGTGTGACAATGGCTCTGGGCGCCACCTTTTTAGGACTGGAGATTTATGAGTTTATCGAGTATATTCATGAGGGTCATACCATGAGAAGCAGTGCCTTCGGATCTGCATTTTATCTGCTGGTCGGAACCCACGGAGCTCACGTTACATTCGGTCTGTTATGGTTTTTGGCCCTTTTGATTCAGGCACCCAAAAAGGGAATCACCGCGGTAACTGCACCAAAGTACTTCTTGGCCAGCTTATACTGGCACTTTGTCGACCTAGTATGGATATTTGTCTTTACCGTGGTTTATCTCATGGGAAAGGTAGGGTGAGAACATGAATATCGATACAAATACCAATAGCAATATTGAACAGTCTCCCAGGACAAAAAAGAACGAAAATAGAACACCGCATGTCTGGACGTTTGTGGTCTCCATCGTTCTTACTATATTGGCTTTTTTTGCCGTAGCCAACGATATGATCTCACTGGCATTCGCAATTCCGTTTATTCTTGGCTTAGCGGTCATCCAGGCCCTTTTTCAGGCATATGTATGGATGCACCTTGACCAAAAGGGAAGTTTTTGGCCGATCCTGTTGATGAGTGCCGGGTTTTTCTTCTCCGTTATGTTTGTGGCCGCACTCAAACTGATGTAATTTAAAAAAACTGAAGAAGTGGTGTTGATGCAACATTGCTTCTTCAGTTGCATTATATTTTTCTCCTTGAAAGGAGGGGGTTCGGATGCTTTCTAGATTACAAATATTCAGCTTTGATGAAATCTGGGACGTATCAATCATCTTGATCACTTTGTTTATGGCTGTCTTATATCTGTTAATTACCGGCCCCTTGCGCAAATATTTTTCCGATACGGAACGTGTACCTTTATACAAAAAGATTTTGTTTCTTTTTGGACTCTCTGTGTTTTATTTAGCTGAAGGACCTCTGGATTTAATGGGGCATCTGATGTTTAGCGCCCATATGCTCAAACAGGCGCTTCTGTACTTGGTGATGCCGCCATTGTTATATCTGGGATCACCGAAATGGTTTTTTCAGCCCTTGTTAAAATTCCCGTCATTAACGAAAGTGATACGGTTTGTCACGAATCCGGTCTTGTCAGTACTTTTATTTAACGGACTTTTTTCACTTTATCATATGCCGATGATTTTTGATTCTGTGATGGTTAATTTCGCTTATTATAATATCTATCATGACTTGCTGTTGATTTCAGCATTTATTATGTGGTGGCCGTTTTTTTGCCCGATCAAGGAGTTAAATCCGATTTCTCATCTGAAGAAACTTGCTTTGCTTCTGGCAAACAGTTTTGTGCTGACTCCCGCGTGTGCTTTGATCATTTTTGCCGGTGAACCGATGTATCAGACTTATACAGATCCAAATATGTGGGCTCAAGCTCTTTCGTTTTGTCTGCCTGCAGGAAGCACATTGAATTTAACGGGAATAAGCGGTCCGCAATTGTTTTCGATGTTTACACCGCTGCATGACCAACAACTGGGCGGCGTCATCATGAAGCTTGTTCAGGAGATTGTGAACGGGACAATGCTCACCTATATCCTGGTACAGTGGATTAAACGTGAAAAGGCCAAAGAAAAAGTAGAATCCGAGCTGTTGGGCGGATCCGGGTTAATGTATACCGCAACGACTGCCGGTCAAAATAATGCGTAGCTGCCGGGGTATGAATTGAACTTATGGGCTCAATACTGATAGAGAACGCTCCGGAAAGATGATGTTCGTGACGAATAAGTGCCTGCCGAAAATAAACACGGGTTAGGAGATTGCTTATGAGACATCGCTTATCATTGTTTACCACACTGCTCACTTTAACTGTGTTGTTGCTGGGAAATCTGGTTGTCGCTACGGAGGCCGGAGATGCGTGTGGATCCGATTGGCCTAAATGTAACGGAAGTTACATCCCTGATTTTACCGATCCGCTGATCGTCATTGAATATACCCATCGTCTCGTTACCGCTTCACTTGGATTTGTGATTTTAATCAATTTTTGGGTAGCCTGGCGCAAAAAACTGCCGAGTGAAAAAGCTGTCAGAAAACTGGCGCCACTGACTGTTTTGTTGTTATTCACACAGGCCTTAGTAGGAGGTCTGAATGTTTTACTTTCTACCCCGCCCGGTTTTACCACCATCGATGTTGCCATCAGTCTGCTCATGTTTATGAGCATCATATTGCTTACCGTTGCTCTTTATCGAAAACCGGTCAACCGGTGGGATCAATCGATGGAAAAAGAACATCATCACTTAAAACAATTGTTTAAACCTGCATTACTGGCGAATGGGCTGTTTTACCTTCAGGTTATGATGGGGGCATTTTTTAAACACAGTGCAGCCAGTGAGGTGTTTATGGGAATTGATTTTTCGGAACGATTAATTCATTCTTTTGCTATATCCGAATTGATCTATTCGATTCATGGTGTTTTTTCATTCGTTGTTGTCGTCTACGCAGCCTGGATGTTGTTTTACTCCTGGAGAAACCAGGTTCTGCAGGGACTGACAACGCTGTTTATGTCATTGATAATTCTTGAAACATTGATAGGATTTTCGACAGTTATAACTGGCCTGGCCGTATTATCATCGTCATTGCATATGATTACAGCCACCGTCACACTGGGTGTCGGTGCAATGATCATTGGAATTTCCGGACTCGGTCGTTACTACAAAACGGAAAATTTTCAGGAGCAGGATATGCAAGCCGAGCAGGAAACTAAACAACGTCAACAAGCAGGATTGAAATCCGTTCGTTCATAGATATTTTTATATTTTAGTGGAAGATTAATGAAAAAAGAAGGGGGTTATCCCTTTGCAACGTTCAATCAGTGTTGGTGTTGCCAGAGACGACGCACCATCGATCGGACAGGAAAAAGGAACATTTCGCGACTATATTTCAGTGACCAAGCCGGGTATTACCATATCCAACATCCTCGGTACCCTTGCCGGATTTATGCTGGCGCTGGGAAGCCGGCCGTTCAGCTCCGAAGTGTCCTGGTTGTTGTTATGGAGTGTACTGGGAACAGCGTTTGTCATCTCGGGAGGAACCACATTAAATAATGTAATCGACCGGGATATTGATAAATTCATGGAACGGACGAAAAGCCGCCCGGTGACCAATGATCGTATTTCGCCGCGTACAGCGACGATTTATGGTCTGATATTGGCAGTAATCGGTGAGGCGATTTTGACTATTGCCGTTCATCCGCTGCCTGCTGTTCTTGCTTTTATCGGATTGTTCGTTTATGTGATTATTTATAGTGCGTGGCTTAAGAGAACAACGACATTGAATACCGTCATCGGGGGTATTTCCGGTGCCATGCCGCCGCTGGTGGGTTATGTTACTTTAAATGAAACGCTGGATATGGTTGCGCTGATTCTGTTTTCATTTATGTTCCTGTGGCAACCTCCGCATTTTCTCGCTCTCGCCATGAGAAGAGTTGAAGATTATCGCGGTGTTAATGTCCCGATGCTGCCCGTTGTGGCCGGGTTCCAGGCAACGAAAAGTCAGATCCTTTATTACACGTTATGTATGGTGCCTGTATCACTGATGTTATATGCCTTCGGTGCAGTAAACCAAATTTATCTCTGGTCGGCTACCGTATTGGGGTTGGTCTATATCATTCTCGCATTGAAGGGTATGAAATCAAAAGGGGAGCAGGATATTGCCTGGGCTAACAGTATGTTTCGCTATTCGATCATCTATTTAACCTTGATTTTTATTTTAATGATGACAACCGCCGTATAAAAAGGGCTGTCCGCTCTCTGGGTTGATTTCAGAGGCATCGCGGGCAGCTTTTTTTTATGAAAAAATTGTTTCCTCCCTATATACTTTTTCTCGCCAAAAAATTCTCAAACTCTCTTTCTACATTTATTTTAAATATGGTACAATCGAAGTGGCGAAATGGAACATCATAAAATGGTGTTTGTTTGGTGTTTTTAAAATTTTTCTGTAAAAAAGGAAAAGGGTTTCATGATTTTATGACGTAATGAATAAGTTATGTAATAAAAAAAGCGCTTACATGTTTGTATGGGAGTGTGTTGTTGAACTTTGATGTATCAAGTGTTTTTCTGGTTTAGACCTAGAGTTAATGCAATATTCATAATTTGTCGAAAAATAATACTTGAAAAATTGGACAAAATACCCCAATATAATAATAAAGTTAAATTTAGAAAGAGGCAAGCATAAATGATTTTAGACGGAATAATTCTGGCTCTCATTATTGCATTTTTACGTGGTGGATCATTTAAAGGATTTGATGAAATCAAGTTTAAACATGGTGCAGTGATTGTTGTTCTCTTCTTGCTGCAGCTGGTATTGTTCATACTTGCACCTTTTGTAAATGTCATTGCTGTCTGGTTGCCGGTATGGTTGATGACCTTTTACGGAGTACTGGTGATCCTCGGCTGGATGAACCGACATATTCCCGGGTTTTCTATTATGGTGATCGGTATTCTGATGAATATGATCGTCATGATTGCAAACGGAGGCAAGATGCCGGTCTCGGTTGAAGCGATTAATTTGGTTAATCCAGAGGCAATGAATGATTTGTTCAGTGGAGCCATCAAGCATATTCCAATGGATAGTAATACAAGATTGTGGTTCCTGGGGGATATAATCCCTTTGACATCCCCATACCCTAATAAAATGGTGATCAGCCTGGGAGATGTATTCTTGAATGTCGGTGGTTTTCTCTTCGTTTGGAAGACGATGAGTAAATATAAGAGAAAGGTTAACATTGGAGGTGAAGTGTTATGAAAAAAGCTTTGATTTATACCGGAATCGTAGCGACGTTTATCGTGAGTGCAACAGCCGGATGGTATGCGTTTTAATTGAAAATAAGAAAAGGGGAGGACATTAAGATGAAAAAAGCTTTGATTTATACCGGAATCGTAGCGACGTTTATTGTGAGTGCAACAGCCGGATGGTATGCGTTTTAATTGAAAATAAGAAAAGGGGAGGACATTAAGATGAAAAAAGCTTTGATTTATATCGGGATCGTAGCGACGTTTATTGTGAGTGCAACAGCCGGATGGTATGCGTTTTAATT
>JAWLDF010000020.1:0-57665 GCA_041686735.1 Bacilli bacterium | reverse complement strand
GTTTAAATGGGGAAAACAAATATTGGATTATTACAGAATCTAGTTATTTAATTGCTATTGAGGACTATTTGGAAAGGAACGAAGGTAGTGATTAAAAAAGATCGCAACGGCAATCATACGGTATATACCTATGACAACCGCAATCTCGTGCTAACATACCAACAGACAAAAAACAAGAGCAAAACAATTTTTAGGATATGATAGATGGAGGGAATATGGGAAAGGGAGATAAATATGATTCTCAACAAATATTTTAGTAGAATGTATAAGGTTATAAAAGAAATAAACTACATTATGTTTTTTATAGCATATAGTGTAATAAGTAGCATTTCAGTTATAATATTTACTTTGGTTAATACCCAATTTATTCATTCGGATATTATGGAACGTTTTGAACTAGGTTTACCACTTATATTACAATTCATGCTAACTTATATTGTGTATAGAGAAAATCCAGAAAATAGATTTATTAAGATTCTCTTCATAGTACTCTTCTTTCATACTCTATTATGCGGGATGTTATCTCTATATGATCTATATTTTACTATTCCTAGTTTTGCAGATGAATTAATCTATTATGTAGCAAATGCACAAATAGTGTTTCAGTTTTTGCTTGTGATTTTTTTATTAACTTGTAAACAAGTTGATAAGGCGGTTATTATAAAACCATTATCGATGGTGTTTTTTACCGTAACGATACTGCTGATAGCACAATTCGGAAATAATAAAGTTCTAGATAGTGATATAGTTTTTTGGATTATAGTAATAACTCTAATAATAACTTTATTCATTAATATTTTTAATCCTGTTTTGTTATATATACTTAGTTATACTGCAAAAGGAAAACTGTTTATACAAGACGATCATGAATGAAGGTTGATGCGGACATCTATTACTTATTAGATTCAACAGGTTTCATGGAATACCAGAATATATGACTGATTATATAAGATGTAAAGTTACGGTGATATAAATGCGAATATTACGGTTAATATTAATATTTATACTATTTATTACATCATGTTCTATCAATATTGATTCGAATCATAATGATGAGAAACAAGAAAATAGTTTTGAGACGAATAAAAACAAAAAGCATAATGCAGATTCTTTGGCTATTGAAATAAATAATTTGTATCAATTAAATAAATCAGATAACCTTACCATCGAGGAAAAAAGGGATAACTTTCATAATTTCATTAAAGAAATAAAAAAGTTTTTAGGAACTGAGGAAAGTTTAAGTTATTCAGATGAAGAGTTAGGTAAACTTTTTCAATATAAAATTAAATCAAAAACTAAAGAAGTAGGTCATCAAAATGAAATCTTAAATATAAGACTTGTAGAAATTGATGGAGGAAATGTTTTTGGAACACTAGAAAGAAAATGGATTATTTTACAGCAATGGGATGCAAATGAAATTAAAGTACAAGCCTTAATAGAAGAAGGAGCTGAAAAATTAAATGATTTCCTAATAATAAAACATGAGACTCCTAAATTAGTATTAATAGGTTATAATATGGCTTTAAAACACAAAGGAGTATCCATTTGTATATGGAATTATAAAGATGAAACTTGGAATAAAGATAGACGTTCATTTAACTTCGACAATACAAATTTTGAAGGATGGGAAGTAAATTATTTTGAGAATTGTATGGATATTAATTCTTTAGACTACAGTTCTTTAAGTATATTGGTTAATGAAGAATTAAATGGGTTTAGAATAATTGCTAATGAGACACAACAAGAATTATATTTTAATTTTATCAATGGAGAGCTATTAATAGATTCACCATCACCATCGGTAGATGCAAACTCGAACAATGAATACAGGGAGAATTTATGTACTGGTAATGAAGAAATATTATTTAGCTTTAAGTTAGCGAATTCACCAAAAAAATTATCTGTATGTATATCAAAAACACAGGAACTACTCAAAGAGGGTAATTATGAATTATTTTTTAAAAGATTTGAGGTGTTAGATGAAGAATCACATACTGATATATTTATAGAATATCCTCAAATAAAAAACATGGAGTCGCAAGAAATTGAGATGAAAGTTAATGAATTGCTTAGGGAACAAGCAATTTCAGATTACGAAGGTGCAGATGTTGCAGGATTAAGTCTACCAATGAAGACTAAAGTTGTATGGTTTACCCCTAATATTATCTCTGTTAAATATTCAGGATACGGATATTATCATGGTGCGATAAATGGTATTAATATAATGTATGCTACAAATATTGATTTAAGAAATGGAAAGATAATAGAAATACAAGACTTGTTTAATGATTGTTTTCAAGAAAAGTTAAATCGAAATGTATTTATGTTTAATGGTGTAGGGAAAGAAAGTGATGGAGAACCTATTGAACCTAACACACATGAATATGGATATATCAATGCAGATGAAAGCATAATTGCAGAAATGTTCAATAAATACTATAGCAATTTGACAAGCGATAAATATTACTTTGGTGAAGATTATTTTAATATAATTGTAAAAGTTCCAAGTGGACCAACAGCATATTTAGAATTGGCAGCTCGTTATGATGACTTAAAGGATTGTATGAATTACGATGATGGTTTTTGGGATGCAATTTTGAAATCGAAGTAAGTTATGAACAGAATCCCTTTTAAAATAACAGACACTTTCCATATTCACACACCTGTTTTTTTCAATATAAAACGAAACATTCCCAGTATGACACGCGCGAAGGGTGTTGTCAGAGGGAGTAATACAACGGCGTAAATCGTTCCCCAGATCAACGTGCCATCGACATTGATCGTTTGCATTTCACCGCGAACGATATATTCACCAATGATCGCACCGATGGTCCCGCTAAACCAGGTGACGAAAAAGGCTGTCACCAGGCTTATTTTCCAAAGCTGTTTGTTCGAAACTTTTTCTTGCATGGAGAAGTATCTGCCGAGGAGCAAGAATGTGATCAAAAATGGAAGTAAAGTTGCATAATATAACCAGCTTTCTCCCCCAATCGACAACATTCCTCCAGCAACCATACCGGCCCCGATAAAAAAGAGAAACGATGAGCCAAAGGACATAATGATTCCCCAGATGACACTCACCATGGCCCACTTTTGAATCGTCACTAGTTTTCATCCCCCTTTTTTACAAGTTATTAAAAAAATTGAAACGTATTGATAAGGTATTACGTCTATAAGTATATAATATTAAGATATGGTTACGTGAAGTTGAGTCCATATAATTGTGTAAAAAGAAATCTATAAAAAAGGAGCCATTTTCAAATCCCTCGGTTAGAATGAAGTTGTCCACACTACATTCGAGAGGAGAGATTTGAAATGGCTCAATACAAGATTAACGTAGATTCAGAGATTTTGCATCAACTTTTTCTGGGGAATTCTCAAGATTCAGGGGTGGCGGCTTTGTTGGAGTCCGTGTTAAATCAGATCTTACAGGCACAGGCTTCAGAGCAATTAGGAGCGGAACTCTATGAACGCACAGATGAACGTCAAGGTTATCGAAACGGTACATATCCTCGTAATACGGTATATACCTATGACAACCGCAATCTTCTGTTAAGTAAGGTTGACAACAACGGAAATGAATTAAGCCAAAAGGTGAGCTATGTTCAGCCGCACACCACAGACAAGCATCAGTATACGGGGGCTAATCCTTATGATGACCCGAACAACACACCGATTACAGCGATGATCGAAAAGGTGAACAACACCTATGATCAAGCGCGTGATCGCGGAAATGGGCGGTAAAGATACCATCATTGTCGATAAAGAAGCGGATCTGGATCTGGCTGCTCAGAACATTATGGCCTCTGCCTTCGGATATTCCGGCCAGAAATGTTCAGCCTGCTCCCGGGCTGTGGTGCTGGAAGAAGTTTATGATGAGGTGCTGGAACGGGTGGTCGAAAAGACCAAACAGTTGAAAATCGGCGATGTGCGTGAGATTCTACCGGAAATTTATCCGACGCCATGCCTCCCAGAAAGAACTGGTGTGGACCGGGCGGATTGCGGTACTGGTGATTGCCCTGATCGCCCTGATGCTGGCCTGGAATGATGAAAACAAGGTGCTGGATCTGGTGGCTTATGCCTGGGCCGGATTCGGGGCCGCCTTCGGGCCTGCGATTCTCTTCTCGCTTTTCTGGAAACGGATGACTGGGGCAGGGGCGCTCGCCGGGATGATCTTCGGGGGATTGACGGTGATTCTGTGGAAATACACAGGTTCCAACCTGTATGAAATCGTCCCCGGGTTTATCTTTTCCTCCATCGGGATTGTGTTGTTTATCCTGGTGAGCCCGCGGCCGCCTGCGGAGGTAGAAGCAGAGTTTGAGAGGGCGCAGAAGCCGATGGAATCTTAAAAGGGAAGAGGTTCATGATGAAAACCGGGATTCGCTCCCGGTTTTTTCTTTGCATGAATAGGACACATTTAAGAAATTGGTGACAAAAGGGGTCATCGAAAAAATATATCAAAAAAATGGATTTACAGGTAATAGATACTTGGTTTATAATGATGCTAGAAACATAAAACAATTTTCCATTATTGTTTTATGTTTCTAAAAAATATAGGAGGGATCTAAGGTGAAAAAAGTGTTCATGTTGTTATTACTTTTGACCATCATCATCTTTCCAGCAACTACGTTTGCATCTACCTATTTTGATGCTGGAGCTTCCGATCCTAGTACGATTTGGGTTTATGGTACCGAAACATGGTCTCAAGCTGGTTATTGGGATTTAACGACTGATACGCAAATTCCGGATACGGCAGTCGTGGACATGGTGAATGAAGGATATAACATTTGTTATAATTGTGGAATGAATTACACAGATACCCATGTTGGTTTGTTTAATAGTGCAGGACAGGGTTATTATGTGGAATCTTCATGGTGGTATATTATATTTGTAGGCGAGAAAGTAAAACAAAAATGGTCTACCCAGTTTTGGGTGGAAAACCAACTGGTTGGGTCCAGGGGATATATCCAGCCTGTTCTATCATTTCGTTGGGTCGATTCCACAACAGGTACAGCAGGCGTAACAACACTTAATGCTGATGGTACAGCAAAGACAGAGACAATCAAGATAAAAGAATCAGCAGAACAAGTGAATTCATCTGATGCTGGGTCTTATCAAGAACCAATTAATTAACGGGGGTAACTCAAGATGAATATACAAGGTCCTGGAAATCATGACTCTATGACGAAAGTCTTCCAAAAAAAGAATATTTCTAACGAACCTGTGAAAACTTCTTTTTTTAACGGAAAAAAAGATGAAGTGACTTTGTCAGCGCGGTATACCATCCTGGAAATGGCAACAGAACCTGTGGTGAACCAGTCAACAAACTCCATAACGATTGAACCGGATAAAGCCTATTCTTTAGGAGAAGTGAATGGAAAACCGCTTAGATTTCGATTATTTCAGGATGGTGGATTTGAAACCAATTTTAGTTTGAGATTATCCCACGACCCTGAAACGAGTGTAGGAAAACCGGTTACGGCTTATGAAGCGAATGCAGCAAAAATCTTTGACTCTTATTCAGCGGAGGAGCATCGGCAAGAAAATCGATTAATGGGTCGTCTTATGCATTTACTTCAAGTTGCGGATGGGAAAATATCAGTTGAACAATTCAATGAATATAAATCTGCTCATGTGGCCTCTACACAAGAATTATTAGTTGCTATGGGAATTGATATAAATCGAACATTCGCAATTAATGGCGTTGACTTTTCCCTGGAAAATGGACATCTTAAAAGGCAATAAGGAAGTTGTTCCGATTTTATATACGTAGATATACCTAAACCAAAACCGTTAGACGCGAATATGAAGCGGCTTCTTGAGCATGGGTTTAGTATTGAACTGGACTCATGCTTTTTACCTGAATCCGTGAGAATTGTTCCTCAATAAAATTCGCTAAAAGATATGCTACAAATTAACTCACTTTTACCGTACTAACATCAGAGGCCAGGCATGACCGGCTCATGACCACGTTATTTTAACGGTTAAAAGAGCATACCAAACTAACCTTCCAACATCACTTTTTGGAAGGGATATTTCGACAAGGGCTACTTTTTTCAGGGTTTTTAGATGGCCGAGCATCTTGCATAAATACGCTTAATGGTAGAAAACCAGGGACTGTGACAGCCAAATCGCAATTTGAACTGTCGGGCATGATACACCAGTCGGGATGCGATGGTAATCATATTCTGGATCACAGTTCGAATTCGCCGGCGATGCACTTTTTTCTTTAAGGGGGCATCCGGTTCTTCCAGTCCAATTTGCCCGATCATACGCAAGAGGTTGTATGCGAGAAGTCCGGCATGTAACACCAGATCGTTGGTTAAAAACTTCTCGGACGGAAGGCGTTCCAGATCCATATCCGTTTTGATCTCGCTGTGAAACTGTTCGCTCGTGCCATGGTTACGATATAATTGGATGACTTGCCAGGGCGAACACGTCAGGGTGGTCCAATACATGTCAACCTCGATTTCCGGAACCAGCAGGACTTGCCCATTCTTCAGAATGGTTCGTTCGATGACATGATAGATCAAGCGAATCGGTTGATCCAACCCTTTTTCTCGCACCCACATGGACCCAACATAGACGTTCTTGCCTTCTCGCTCATGGCAACATATGGCTTTCTCTTTGGCGATGGACGGCCAGGTATCGGGGTTCTCTTTGCGCAGATTTCGTTTGATGATGAAGTCCGCTTTAGTTTCAGAGCTCAGACAGACACGAAGGTTCTCCTTACTGTCATTACCGGCATCCATACGAACCAGTAGCGGAAGGGAAGAAATTTGTCTGGCATAACGAATACTTTTGGCTAAAAATTCAGCCGTACCGTTTTGTACATGGGTGCTTCCTTCACGTAAAGAAACATTGACACCATATCCTTCCTGGGCTATATAGGCGAAGATAGGTGCGTAACCGTCCGTCCCTTTGTACGTGCGGGAAACCCCTTCCTTAGATGATACTGACCATGACCCACTTTTGAATCTTCATTGACTTTCATCCCCCTTTTTAGCAGGTTATTAAAAAAATTGAAACGTATTGATAACCTATTACGTCTATAAGTATATAATATTAAGATATGGTTACGTGAGGGAGGAGAACTAAACTTATGATGTTTATTGAACCGTCAGCATTTATTATTTTTTTCATGTTGTTTGGCTTGCTTTTATTGGTCCTGAATATTGTCACCAGTATCTGGGCTTATCGTGATGCCATAAGAAAAGGAAACAGTAAGGAATATGCGATGATCGTATTGATCGGGACACTGATTTTTCCCGTGGTCGGATTGATTGTCTACCTCTTCATTCGCAATGATTAATTGAAATATCATCCGAAAAAGGGGTTAAGTCCAATGAAAAAAATAATTGCAGCTGTCATAGTCGCATTGGTCGAAGGATTACTTGACCGTGATTATATTTTGGGACAAAATTATATTATGAATATGGAAACAAAGGAAATTGAAAAATACCCGGCGTTTCATTCGTTGCAGTGGGTGATGGAATAAACCGTTATGACGTGTAAACGAATCAATTACATGAAGATCGGTACAACAACTTAAATCAGATTGACCCCGGCACATAAGGGGTCTTTTTTTCTTTTAGTCGATCACATGCTGACGAAGGGCGATTGCCACGGCTTCCGTGCGGTTTTTTGCCCCCAGTTTTCGCATACAGGACTTCGCATAATCACGAACGGTGTATTCACTGATTTGTATCCTTTCCGCTACTTCCTTCATACATAAGCCGCGGGCGAACCAATAAAGAATCTCCTTTTCCCGCTTACTCAACTTGCTGTCCGGTTCGGGACGGGGCAGCAAATTTTTGATAGAGAGATTGAAGTATTGTTCCATTTCATGAATGAGCTCGTTGTTCAGGGCTTGTTTCCGGTCGAAACGGTCGATCAGCACACATCCGGTCACGGCATGGTGGTCAAACAGAGGAATCACTAACAGGGAAGAGAGAGAAAACTTCTTCACGTATTTTTCGGGGAAAATCAGGGTTGACCTGGAGACAACGGCATACTGTGTCCTTCTCTGATTGATCGCTATCTCGATCAATGGGACGGATCGTACATCTTCGCAGATGTCCTCCATGGAAAAAACACCGCAGGGCAGGGCCGCCAGCACGCCGCGAACTTCTCTCGTCAACGGAGAGTATGTAAAAATGGAGGCCCTGCGGAACGGGAAACGCCCGAGGCTGTTGATCAAGAGCTGTTTCATTTTTTCAAGCGGTTCAGTATTTATCGACATCATTTACCCCCCTTATTTCGGGAATAGTTTTTTGGACAAAGTTCTGAATATTATAAATATATCACACGGTATTATTCTATGCCCAACCATTCCGTGAAATGAAAGGAGGATGGATTGATGATCAGAAACAGCATGATCACCACGAGTGAACGGGGTATCAACGAAAATTCCCTTCCCTATCGCCTCTTTCAAAAAGCGAAAAAGTTCGGCGTGTGGGACCCGAAGGATATTGATTTTTCAAAGGATATGGAAGACTGGCAGACGTTAACCGAAGAACAGCAGCATGACATCCTTCGGTTGATCTCCCAATTTCAGGCGGGGGAAGAGGCGGTTACCCTCGACCTGCTCCCGTTGATCATGGTGATTGCCAAGGAAGGCCGGCTTGAGGAGGAGATGTTTTTAACCACCTTCCTGTTTGAAGAGGCGAAACATACCGAATTTTTCAGATTGGTCTTAAACGCCCTCGGGGCAAATGATGACCTCTCCCATTTCCACTCCGACACATACAAAAAAATATTTTATGAGATTTTGCCCGAATCAATGGAACGACTGGTCACCGATCAATCGCCGGAAGCGATTGCGGAAGCGTCCACGGTTTATAACATGTTCGTGGAAGGCGTGCTTGCCGAAACGGGATATTTTTCATTCTACCAGTCCCTCGACAGAGCCGGGATCATGCCGGGATTGATCGAGGGAATCGGCAATCTGAAGCGGGATGAATCACGGCATATTGCCTATGGGACCTTTCTTTTGCAGCGCCTGATCAGTGAAAATCCCCACATCTATGAGCTTGTGGTGAAAAAGATGGAGGAGCTGGCGCCGTACTCGTTCAAGCTGAATCAGGAAGGGCTCAACGGCAAAGAGGTCAGCAATTTCGGGGTGGCACTGGAGGATACCATGGAGTTTTCACAGAAACAGATGCGGGCGCGGATGGAAGTGTTGTCCAGGGCGAGGGGGAAAAGTTTGGACGAGATTCATCAAACCAGCGAAGAAGAACTGGGTGTGCAAACCTAAATGGAGGTGTAATGGTACATGACATTTTCACAGTTTATGATGCGAACCGCCGTGCACAGCGGAGCGGGCAGTCGGCAGTTGATTCCCGGCCTGTTTCAAGGATTGCAGGCGCGCAGGGTCGTTTTATTCAGCGACCGCGGGCTGGAAAAGGCGGGGGTGGTGGATAAAATTGTAGAACAGTTTCAGTCGCAACAGAATGTGGAACTGGCGGGCATTTTTCTCGACATTGAGCAGGATGCGGCAAGCGAATGTGTCAATCAAGCTGTCCGCTACTATCGGGAGGTCGGCGGCGACAGTTTGCTCGCAGTCGGCGGCGGAAGCGTAATGGATACGGTGAAAGGGGTCAAATTGTCGTTACACCAAGAGCTTTCGGATATCAAGGAAGTGTTGCAGGGCGGACTGCTTTTGATGAACTGGCCGGAGGCCAATCTGATTCCGATTCCGCACATTGCGGTGCCTACCACGGCGGGAACGGGTTCGGAAGTCTCGCCGATCGCGGTCATTTTTCATGAAGAAAATCAACTGAAGACCAATATCATTCATCCTTTTATCAATGCCGATATGGCGGTGCTGGATCCGGAGTTGACTACGGGATTGCCTCCGTTGATCACGGCGTTTACCGGGTTTGACGCTTTGACACATGCGGTGGAGGCCCTTTTTTCTCCGACTGCAACCGCACTGACGGATGCCTATGCCCTGCAGACCATCCGCCTGATTGAAAAATACCTGCCGCAGGCGGTGGAAAACGGGGAGAATGTGGAGGCCCGTTTGCAGATGCTGCAGGCCAGTCTGATGGGCATCACCGCTTTCAGTTATGCGCTGGGGCCGATCCCGGTTCACAATTTTGCCCATGCCTACGGGGCGATGTTCCGAATTCCGCACGGTCTTGCCAATTCCGTCTTTTTACCGGTGGTGATGGAGCATCTTCCCGACCTGTATCTGCCGAGGATTCATGATCTGGGAGAAGCGCTGCGCTTAGATGTGGAAGGAAAGTCTCCGCAAGACACGTTGAACGTGGTCATTGAGAAAATTAAGGATATGCAGCAGAGGGTGGGACTTCCTGCTGATTTCTCCGACCGTGGAATCCCTGAAGATGCCATCGAAAAAACAGTTGCGGCTGTGCAGAATGATCCGGCGGGATTTGCTTTCCCGCTGTCGGAAGAAGTGATTTTATCCGTCGGGAAAAAGGTGATTCGTCATGAGATTTAAGGATCGGGTTGCGTTTGTGACAGGGGGAAGTCGCGGAATCGGAAAAGCGATTGTGGAGAAGTTTGCCGGTGAGGGGGCGCGGGTAGCCGTCATTGATGTGAACGAGAGTGCCCTTCATGACATGACCGCAGAACTTCGCGAAAAAGGGTATGAAGTTGTCGGGAAAGTGGCCGACGTCACCGAGCGGGAGCAGGTGGAACGGGCAGCCTCCGAAACGGCGGAGACATTCGGACGTCTCGATATTCTGGTCAATAATGCCGGTGTGATCCGTGACAATCTGCTGTATAAAATGACGGATGAAGACTGGCAAACGGTGATGGACGTCCATTTGAAAGGAGCGTTTTATGCCGCCCGTGCCGTTCAGAAATACATGGTGGAAACGGGGTACGGACGGATTGTCAACATCTCTTCAACGTCCGCACTGGGGAATCGCGGTCAGGCCAATTATTCCACGGCAAAGGCCGGCTTGCAGGGTTTTACCAAAACCCTGGCGATCGAACTGGGTAAATTCGGAATTACCGTGAACGCTGTTGCTCCCGGTTTCATCGAAACGGATATGACCCGGGCCACGGCAGAGCGAATCGGGGTTCCCTTCGAAGAACTGGTGAAACACAGTGTCAGCCAGATTCCGGTGGGACGCAGCGGCAAGCCGGAGGATATTGCCAACGCTGTCGCCTTTTTTGCGGATGAAGCCTCCTCGTTTGTGAACGGTCAGGTGCTATATGTTGCCGGAGGTCCGAAAGATTAAGAGATCGGGGGTGAGCGCGTTTGTTTGGTGATTTTATTGGGGAAAAGTCGGATAAGGTGCGGAATATGGTGGAGCGGGGGGCTGTGAAAAAATTTGCCGAAGCGATCGGCGACCCCCATCCGATTTTTATAGATGAAGGGTTCGTGGCACAAACGAGATATGGGCGAAACATTGCCCCGCCCACGTTTCCGAGGGTGTTTGATTACGGACGGATCGAAGGCTTTCCCTTTCCCGTCGCGGGGCTGATTCATGGGGAACAGTCATTCGAGTATGAACGGCCGCTGTATGTGGGAGAGGAAGTCTACTGCTACTCGGAAGTGGAAGATTACTATGAAAAAACGGGCAAGTCGGGGACCCTCGGTTTTCTGGTTTTGAAAAGTTACGGGGAAGATGGTGAAGGACGCAGGATTTTCAGCTCGACCCAGGTGGTCATCATCACGGAGGCGGTACGAAAGGAGTTGGCCGTATGATGAAACTGAATCAGCTGAGGAATGGGGATATGCTGCCGGAAGTCGAACTGCCAGCGGTCACCCGGCTCGACTTGATCAAGTATGCGGGAGCATCGGGGGACTATAACCCGATTCACACCATTGATGCCGAGGCGAAAAAAGCGGGATTGCCGGGGATTATCGCCCATGGGATGTGGACGATGGGAAATCTGGCCAAACTGTTTACCCCTTTTTATGAGGAAGGGTATATGGAAAAATACCGGGTACGCTTTGACGGGATGGTGTTCCTCGATGACGTGGTCCGTTTGCAGGGCAGATTGACGGAGCAGACGGATGACCGGCTGAAGTTTGAGGTAAGGGCGGTTAATCAGCGGGATCAGGAAGTGATCCAGGGCGAAGTGGTTTTTAAGATATATTGATGTGATGGATTGAGTAAGACGGTTGAAGGCCCCTGCAGGGTTGACGTAATAAAAAGTCTGCCTGTGGGGGTATTTTGTCTTTATATAAAAAAACCGGCACCTCTTTTGTGGGGTGCCGGACCCCTAACCCGATCATCATTAATCAAAAAAGTCGAAGTCGCCTCCAAATAACGGCAGGAAGAAGAGAAGCGGCAGCAGGAAACTGAAGAACCCGCCTCCAAATTGTTGAACGCCTTTTCCCGATATTCTTCTGGCTCTGACATAGACTTTGTCGCCTTTGACTCCTTTAATCATAGCGCGGTACTGCTTTCCGTTCATAGAGACGGTGAACGTTCTTCCTCTCATACCGGCCACTTTTCGGCGAATCCGCTGCATCTTTTGTCTGCTGATATTCATCTCTGGTAACACCTCCTTCAGGACTCTGATTTACGTTATGATGAGGTGGGATCAGGTGCTTGTACAGGTGTCATGAATGAGAGAGAAATGGACATTTAAGGGTGGTTATTTGTAAGAGGTTTAGAAGGAGGGCACTAACCGGAGCCATTATGGAACAAGATGAAGAAATAACATCTGTTTTTATAACAGGAAAGTGGGGCTACGGGAATTAAGGTGAATAATTCGTCTTAATTCTGCGATTCAGGGGAAATGGGAAAAAGTAAGACGAAAAAATCGTCTAAAATCGGTCAGGTAACATACCATCCCGGAACAGTTATAAAATGGTAAAATTAATATGGAACTGAATATGGGGGAGCTTTTGAAAATTGGTTGGGAGAGGTTAACGATGTGTAAATTTAAAAAGAGCTGGAAAATCAGTGTTGCGGTCATTATGTTGCTTGTTCTCGTCCCTTTTTTATATATCCAAATCAACCAATCGAACCTGAAACATCTGGAGTCTGCCCGGCACAACAACGCCATTTTGCCGGTAAACGCCATACATAAGATCGATGTTCCCTTGCTACAGGATCGGGACGCACTCATCGCCAATGTAAAGTCCATGGATGACTACATCGGGATTGAAATCACACAGCAGGAATTGGTTTCCCTGGCTGAAAACAATGCCTATCAAGATTACAAATATGTGTTGTTGACGTTTGTGGAAGATCGTCTGGGACTGGCGGTTGATACGTTTGAAACGATTGAGCAATCGGACAATCAACGATGGGTTCTGGTGACGACGAAGACGCAAAATGTGTTGAAGATCAGCATGACCCGTTGGCCGGAGCACAACAATATCTGGACCATTGAAGCGGTGGCAACATTCTAGGAATTTTTGATAGAAGTCGTTAACGATCATCGAACCGTGCCAAAGGGATATTTGCAAAAATTTGATCATAAAATGGGACAGGGGGCGCAGGAGAAATATCAGAAATATCGAACAATTGATCAACCAGACAGAAAGGGGAGAAGACGATGAACTTTCAATTAAGCGAAGAGATTCAGTTGCTGAAAAAGAGCGTGCGGGATTTTGTGCAAAATGAAGTGGAACCTTACGCCATGCAGATTGAAAAAGAAGACAGGATCCCTGAAGAAGTGATTGAGAAGTCAAAGGAAATGGGGCTGTTTGGGATCAGCATTCCGGAAGAATACGGCGGACTGGGCATCGGCATGGTGGGAAAGTGTGCCGTTTATGAAGAAATCGGTGCCACCCATAATGGCTACACCACCCTGCTTGGGGCCCATTCCGGAATCGGAACTGTCGGCATCGTGGAGATGGGGACGGAGGAGCAGAAAAGAAGGTATCTGCCGGCGATGGCACGGGGCGAGAAAATCGGTGCGTTTGCCCTGACGGAACCGGAAGCGGGCTCCAATGCTGCTAATCTAAAGACAACCGCTGTCCGACGGGGAAATAAGTATATTCTCAATGGAACGAAGCATTACATCACCAATGCTCTGGTAGCCGATGTGTTTACGGTGATGGCGGTCACCGACCCCGGCAAAGGAGCGAAAGGGATTACTTCCTTCATCGTAGAAAAAGATTTTCCAGGTTTTAAGGTGGGCAAAGTGGAACCGAAAATGGGATTGCGCGGCTCCCACTCGGCAGAGATTATTCTGGAAGATTGTGAAGTTCCGGTGGAAAATGTGCTGGGAGAAGAGGGGCGGGGATATGTGAATGCCCTGAAAATCCTTGCCAATGGACGGGCCGGTCTTGCCGCCCGAAATCTGGGATCGTGCCAAAAGCTCCTCGATATGTCGGTCAGATATGCTCAGGAACGGATCCAATTCGGAGTTCCGATCATCGAGCACCAGGCGGTGGCCCATATGCTGGCGGAAATGGCGGTGGATATTGAAGCACTTCGTTCCCTGATCTATCGGGTGGCCTGGATGGTGGATGAGGGCAAACAGGTGATTAAAGAAGCGGCGATGTTAAAACTGTTCGGATCGGAAGTTTACAACCGGGTGGCGGACAAAGCGGTCCAGATCCACGGCGGCATCGGCTATATTTCTGACTATCCGGTGGAGCGCTTTTACCGGGATGCAAGAATTACGAGAATCTATGAAGGAACATCGGAAATTCAGAAGAATATCATCGCGGCCCAACTCAATAAGGAGTACAGCCGGTGATCGAATGGAGCAAAGTAATCCGGGTGCAAAAAATTGCTTCAGTTAAGTATCATATTTTTCCGGTTCTCATCGTAGAATGAAAGCGAGAAATGACAGATTTACGAAATCTGCCCCGATTTTTCTTTATTGAATATTCAGAATAATTTATATATTATGAGTCTACAACATACCAACCGGTCAGTATAAATCAAATAAAAAAGGAGGGCCGTCATGAACTTTGACTATTCACCGAAAGTCAAAGCATATCAGGAAAAGCTGAACGCATTTATGGATCAATATATCTACCCCAATGAAAAGGTATTTCAAGAACAGGTCAATTCTGCCCCTGATCGTTTTTCAACCATTCCTCCCATCATGGAAGAGTTAAAAGAAAAAGCGAGGGAACAGGGGTTGTGGAACCTGTTTCTCCCGGAAAGCGAGTACGGAGCAGGACTTACCAACCTCGAATACGCCCCCTTATGTGAAATCATGGGCCGTTCTGCGATTGCTCCTGAAGTGTTCAATTGTGCCGCCCCGGATACCGGCAACATGGAAGTGCTGGTCCGCTACGGTTCGGAAGAACAAAAAGAAAAATGGCTGAAGCCCCTGATTAACGGTGAGATTCGATCCTGTTTTTCCATGACGGAACCGGATGTGGCTTCTTCGGATGCGACCAACATTCAGGCCAGCATTGTCCGGGACGGGGATGAATATGTAATTAACGGAACCAAGTGGTGGTCTTCCGGCGCCGGGGATCCCCGCTGCAAGATCGCCATCGTCATGGGAAAAACCAATCCCGACGCTCCAAAATATGAACAACAATCGATGATCCTGGTGCCGCTGGATACGCCGGGGGTAAAAATCAAGCGGTTGCTGTCCGTATTCGGATATGATCATGCTCCCCACGGACATGCCGAAATCCATTTTGACAATGTTCGCGTTCCCGCGTCTAACATCATCTGGGGTGAGGGCAAGGGATTTGCCATCGCTCAGGGCAGGCTAGGTCCGGGGAGGATTCATCACTGTATGCGCACCATCGGCGCGGCGGAAAGAGCCCTTGAAATCCTGTGCCAGCGGGTACTGAACCGCACCGCCTTCGGCAAGAAACTGTCTGAACAGGGTGTGATCCGGGAGTGGATTACCGATTCGAGAATGGAGATTGAGCAGGCCCGTTTGCTCACATTAAAAGCGGCTTACATGATGGACACGGTGGGAAACAAGGAAGCGAAAACGGAGATTGCCATGATTAAAGTGGTGGCGCCAAATATGGCATTACGTGTACTGGACCGCGCCATCCAGGCACTGGGCGCGGCGGGAGTAAGCGATGATTTCACGCTGGCGGCCAGCTGGGCCAATATCCGTACCCTTCGTCTGGCGGACGGGCCCGACGAAGTGCATCGCCGGGCCATTGCCCGCTATGAACTGCAAAAATATCAGTGACCAATCACAAAAGGGGGAGGATCAACGATGCATGTGAAAGACCTGTTCGATATTTCCGGGAAAACAGCCATCGTCACCGGCGGAGGCCGGGGGCTGGGACGACAGATCGCGGAAGGGTTTGCTGAAGCAGGAGCCAATGTCGTGGTCTGTTCAAGAAAAGTGGAAGCCTGTGAGGAGACCAGTCAGTACTTTCAAAAGCTGGGTGTGCAGTCGGCCGCGTTTCCATGTGATGTAACCAATCCTGATGACGTCCAGCATGTGGTGGATGAGACGATGCAGCGTTTTGGCCGTATCGACATTCTGGTCAATAACAGTGGAGCCTCATGGGGAGCACCCGTTCATGAAATGCCGCTGGAAGCCTGGCAAAAAGTGTTGAACGTCAATGTGACCGGAACGTTTCTCATGTCGAAAGCCACCGGCAAAGTGATGTTTGAGCAAAAATCGGGCAAGATCATCAACATTGCCTCCGTCGCCGGGCTGAAGGGGTCCAATCCAAATTTAATGGACGCCATCGGGTACAACACTAGCAAAGGGGCGGTGATTACGTTCACTAAAGATCTGGCGGTAAAATGGGGTCCGTACGGCATCCACGTCAATGCGATCGCTCCCGGATTTTTTCCCACCAAAATGTCTAAGGTTTTAATCGAACGGGGAAAAGATGCGATTATGAACGGAACGCCGCTGCGCAGATTTGGTTCCGACAATGATTTAAAAGGGGCAGCCCTGTTTCTGGCGTCGGCGGCATCCGATTTTGTCACCGGGATCACGCTTGTGGTGGATGGCGGAAGCCACGCCATGTAACAGGTAAAACCCCTTCAAATCAAGGTTAAAAGGAGGGAGTGTCAGGTGAAACGAGATGCAGTCATTGTGTCAGCGGTTCGCACGGCCATTGCGAGGCAGGGAAGTGCACTGGCTTCTGTACCGGCCCATGTCTTCGGGGCGGAAGTGATCAGAGAAGCTGTGATGCGGGCAGGTGTGACTGCGGAGATGATCGATGACGTCATCTTCGGCAACGTGTTGAGCGGTGGCGGCAACATCGCCCGATTAACTGCCCTGCAGACCGGTCTCTCCATCGATATTCCCGGCATCACGGTGGACCGGCAGTGCGGATCCGGCTTAAATGCCGTTAATCTGGCTGCCCAGGCGATTCGTGCAGGTGACGGAGACGTTTATGTGGCCGGCGGTACGGAAAGCATGAGCCGGGCCCCCTATCTGATGGACAAACCGGAAAAAGCTTACAGTCCTCAACTTCCACGTTTCCGCAAGTCCCGCCTGTCACCGGATGAAATCGGAGATCCTCCCATGGGCATCACCGCCGAGAATCTCGTAAAAAAATACAGCATCAGCCGCGAGGAACAGGATGCGTTCGCCTTAAAGAGCCAGCAAAACATGGCGCGGACGATGGCAGAAGGCCGCTTCGACGAACAGATTGTTCCGATCAAAGTGCCGGTACGCAAAGGGGAGCCGATTGTGTTTGATCGGGATGAACATCCCCGTCCGGATACGAGTATGGAAGGTCTGGCCAAACTGCCGCCCGCTTTTCTTGAAGGAGGTACGGTGACGGCGGGGAACAGTTCCGGTCTCAATGATGCCGCATCGGCTCTGGTCTTGATGTCGCGGGAAAAGGCGGAGGAACTGGAGGTTGAGCCGCTGGCCGTGGTGAGAGCCTATGCTGTCGCAGGGGTGGATCCCAATATCATGGGGATCGGACCGGTTCCTGCCACCCGCAAAGTGCTGGAAAAAGCCGGACTTTCCCTGCATGAGATGGACCTGATTGAAATTAACGAAGCCTTTGCCGCCCAGGTGCTGGCCTGCGACCGTGAACTGGAAATGGACCCCGATAAAGTGAATGTCAACGGGGGCGCCATCGCACACGGGCACCCCCTCGGCGCCACCGGAGCGATTTTAACGACAAAAGCGGTCTATGAATTGAAGCGTTGCGGCGGCCGTTATGCCCTGATTACCGCCTGCATCGGCGGCGGACAGGGAATTGCTACGATCATAGAAAGGGAATAAACGGATGGGGGATTAGAGAATGAGATTACGGGATCGAGTGGCTGTGATTACGGGAGGGGGAGGTGGAATCGGACGGGCTACGGCGCTGTGTATGGCCCGGGAAGGTGCTTCTGTGATTGTTTCCGATATTGATGCGGCATCAGGAGAAGAAACGGTCCGTCTTATTCGCGAATCTGGCGGTGAGGCCAGTTTTGTCCGGTGCAATGTAGCGGAAGCGGCAGAGGTGGAACAGTTGATGGAACAGGCCGTCCATACGTACGGCGGAATCGATGTCCTTTTTAACAATGCCGGTATCGGCAACAGCCAGTTGAAACTTGCGGAACTGCCGGTGGAAGAATGGGACAGTGTGCTGAATGTCAATTTAAAAGGGGTATTTCTGGGAATGAAATATGCCATTCCCCGAATGATTGAACGGGGAGGGGGGTCCATCATCAATACCTCCAGTGTGCTCGGCGTGAAAGGGAAAAAATATGTCGCCCCTTATAACGCCTCCAAGGCGGGGGTGATTACCCTCACCAAAAACGCGGCTCTGGAGTATGGAAAGGACAACATTCGTGTCAATGCCGTTCTTCCCGGCGTGATTGACACCGCGATCGTGGATGGCTGGAAAGCACAGGAATGGAAGTGGGAGATTATTTCAAAAGCCAACGCCCTCAAAAGAGTGGGGCGTGCGGAGGAAGTGGCCCATGCGGTATTGTTTCTGGCATCCGATGAAGCCTCCTACATCACTGCATCCACAATATATGTGGACGGCGGCGGCCACACCTTTTAATTCTATGATGGGGAGGAATAAAGTGTGGAAAAAGTGTGGTTGAAACATTATCCGGATGATATCAATACGGAAGTGGAAATCCCCGACATCACGATTCCTCAAATGCTGGAAGAGACCGTGCAAAAATTTGCCGGACATACGGCCCTCACATTCTATCATCACAAAATGTTCTATCGCGAGTTAAATGAAAGAGCCACCCATTTTGCTTCGGCTTTGCAAAACATCGGATTGAAAAAGGGAGACCGGGTGGGGATCATGCTTCCCAACTGCCCGCAGTTTGTCATCTCTTACTATGGCATCCTGAGAGCGGGCGGGATCGTGACCCAGATTAACCCGATGCTGGTGGAAAGAGAACTGGCCTACATCCTTAAAGATTCGGGTGCGGAAACGATTGTTATCTATGACGCTTTATATCCCAGACTAAAAGCAATCCGTGAAGAAACTGCCGTTAAAAATGTGATTTTCGTTTCCCTGCAGCCTTCGGCTCAGGACTTCAAACCGGATCTGACTTTTGAAGCATTTTTTCAAAAAAGCAGCGGCAGTGTGAAGGGTGTGGAGATGAATCCGGCAGAGGATGTGGCGGTCCTGCAGTATACCGGGGGAACGACCGGGCGCTCAAAAGGAGCGATGCTGACCCACCGCAACCTCGTCGCCAACGTCCTTCAATGTTATGAGTTTTTTAAACATGAAGTAAATCCGGGGGAAGACAGGGGTTTAACGGTGATTCCGTTATTTCACGTGTTCGGCATGACCTCCTGTATGAATTTGGGGATCTATACCGGAGCCAATCTGATTTTGCTACCGAGGTTCGAATTGAATGAAGTGCTGGAGACGATCAAACGGGAACAGCCCACCTCTTTTCCCGGCGTGCCCACGATCTATGTGGCGCTGACCAGTCATCCCGAAGCGGAAAAGTACGGGATCGACAGTATCCGCATTTGCAACAGCGGCAGTGCCCCGATGCCCCTGGAAATCATGCGGGCGTTTGAAGGGAAAACCGGCAGCAAAATTCTCGAAGGATACGGGCTGTCGGAAGCATCCCCGACCACCCACTGCAACCCGCCCTTCGGTCAACGGAAGCCGGGCAGTGTCGGGATCGGCATTCCCTCCACTGAATATAAAATCGTCGATCTGCAAACGGGCACGCGCGAAATGATGACCGGCGAACTGGGAGAGTTGATCGTGAAGGGTCCGCAGGTGATGAAGGGTTACTGGAACATGCCGGAAGAAACGGCCCATACCCTGCGTGACGGCTGGCTGTACACCGGCGACATCGCCCGGGTGGATGAGGATGGCTATGTCTACATTATGGATCGCAAAAAAGATATGATTATCGCCGGCGGATACAATGTGTACCCCCGCGAGGTGGAAGAGGTTTTATATGAACACCCTGCCGTTTTGGAGGCGGTGGTCGTGGGGGTGCCCGACAAATACAGGGGTGAAACGGTGAAAGCGGTACTGGTTTTAAAGGAAGGAAAAGAGGTGACGGAAGAGGAACTCATCGATTATTGTAAAAAGAATCTGGCTCCGTATAAGGTTCCGAAGATGATTGAGTTCCGGGAGGAATTGCCGAAAACAAGTGTCGGTAAAATCCTGCGTCGTGCCATTCGTGAGGAGTCTTCTGAGGCAGCCGGCTAATTGAAGATGAAAGGGATGTTATAATCTTCATATCATCACAAAAGAAGGGAACGAATGGACATGAAACAGGAAATCATGGAAACCAGTATCCGGCTGTTCGGGGAAAAAGGATTTACGGAGACTTCGATTCAAGATATCGTCGATGCAATCGGGGTGACCAAGGGCACTTTCTACTACTATTTCAGCAGCAAACAGGAACTCTTAAAAGATATTCATCTGGACTATATTGAAACGATTTTGAAAGAACAGGAATCGATTGTGAATGATCCCGGGCGGGATTGTAAAACAAAAATGCACGACATCATCTATATGCTGATCAAAAATATACGAACCAGGCGGCAGAGTGCGAGAATTTTTTTGCGTGAGATGAGAAATTTAAACGGGGAACATGTGCAGCAAATCAAGGAGAAGCGTGACGAATTCCGTTTAAATTTTCAAAAATTGATCGAAACGGGCATTGAAAAAGGAGAATTGAAGAGTCATCTGCGTGCCGACATGATCACCTTCGGGATTCTGGGGATGACCAACTGGAGCTACCAGTGGTACAGACCGGACGGGGGTGTATCTGAAGAAGAACTGGCCGACATCTACGTGGACATGATTTTAAACGGGATTCAACAGAAATAAGGAAGGATCGGTGTCCATTGAATATGAGTCATGAAATCAAAGTGACGGTAAGATATTGCGAAACCGATGCGGGGGGGCATGTCAACAACACTAGTTATTTTATCTATCTGGAAGAAGCGCGCACCAAGTTGTTTCAGATGCTTGGATACGGGATGGGAAACACCTGTCCCACGGTGGGGTTTATCCTGGCTTCTACCCGATGTGACTTTCTCGCTCAGGCCTATTTTAATCAGAGCCTGTTGATTACTACTGAAGTGGCCGCAATCGGGACAAAAAGTTTCCGGCTGGAGCACCGCATTTGCGAGGAGCAGAGTAACAAACTCATTGCAAAAGGGGAAGCGGTGATCGTTTGTTTCAACTATGAAACACAACAGTCAAGACCGCTCCCGAAAGACTTGAGGGCGGAGCTGGAAAGCCGGCTGGTGGCACAATAAAGTTTCAGAAGATTTTGTTTATAGGGAGAGATGCGTATGTCATCCGATACCATTCCCGTGCGAAAAGGGGAAGAACTTGATTTACCGGTCGTGGAAAATTTCATCCGGCAGCATTTTGAGGGATTGAGCGACGATCCGCTGGAGGTGCAACAATTCAGTGCCGGCAGGTCCAATCTGACCTACCGGTTAAAAATCGGGGACTGGGAAGCAGTGTTAAGAAGACCGCCCCTCGGGCCGGTGGCGCCGAAAGCCCACGATATGGAACGGGAATATCACATTTTGAAAGAAATTCATCCCTATTTTCCTCAGGCTCCAAAACCCTATGTGTTTGCCGATGAGACCATAATCGGACGCCCCTTTTTCATCATGGAAAGAAAACACGGGATCGTTCTCGATACCGATTTTCCGCCAGATGTGACGGTCACGGAGGAGCGGTGCCGTATTCTGTCGCAGACGATGGTCGATACGCTGGTAGTCTTGCACAGCATCGACTATCAAAAAACCCGGTTAAAGGAAATGACGCGACCGCAGGGGTTTATGGAACGGCAGGTACACGGCTGGATTCAGCGCTATGAGCGTGCGAAAACGGAAGAGATCGAAGGGGTGGATCACCTGACGAAATGGATGGTGGATCACATTCCGGCATCCCCTCCTGAACCGGCGATCATTCATTACGATTACAAGCTCAACAATGCCATGTTTGATCCCGATGATTTTTCCCGCATGGTCGGGTTGTTTGACTGGGAGATGACCACGGTGGGAGACCCGCTGGCGGACGTGGCGGTGGCGATGACCTACTGGATCGAGCCGGGTGATTCCGATCTGTTGAAAAAAGGAATGGGCAAACCTCCGGTGACCACCTATCCCGGATTTATGTCACGGGATGAATTTATGGAAGCCTATGCCCGCAAAAGCGGGCGGGATCTCTCCAACATGGACTTCTATCTCACCTTTGCTTATTTTAAACTGGCGGTGATCTGCCAGCAGATCTACTACCGCTGGAAAAAGGGACAGACACAGGACGAACGTTTTGCCGGGCTCAACCTGTTTGTACGCAATCTGATCGCATATGCACAACAGAACATTCGCTGAAGGAGCTTAAGAGATGAGAAAAATACACCTTCTCTTAAAGAAGGAAGAGATCGACCCGGGGAGATTGAGAGAGAATAAAGTTGCGGTCGTCCTGGATATTTTGCTGGCAACCTCCACGATCACAGCGGCCCTTCATTTCGGTGCCCGGGAAGTGATTCCGGTTTTCAACGGCAGGGAAGCCGAACAGGAGGCGGAAAGACGGGAAGCAGGCAACTGCATCCTGGTGGGAGAGTATGAAGGCCGGACCATCGACGGTTTTCTCTCTCCCAATCCGCTTCGCTTGAAAGATCAAGTTGAAGGGAAAACCATTATTCTATCAACGACCAACGGCTCGGTGGCGATCAAAAAAGCTGCCGCAGCCGGCCGGGTTTACGTTGCTTCCCTGTTAAACGGTGCAGCGGTTGCCGGGCGGATACGCAGCCTTCACCGCGAAAAAACGATTCTGTTGATCTGCTCCGGTTCCTCCGGTGAATTTAACATGGAAGACTTTTATGGAGCCGGTTACGTGATTCACTGCCTGATGCAGGATGGAAAACCGGATTGGGAATTGACGGATTCTGCCCGGGCCGCACTCCATTTTTACAGGGGGACACGACACAACGGGGAAGGGATCCTCAAGTCGTCCCGGGTGGGGAAGATGCTGGTACACTACGGTTTTGAAAGTGAGATTCAATTTGTGGCTCGTGAGGGAACTATTGATGTGGTGCCGTACCTGAAGGATCAAACTTATATTGTCAGATAGAAAAGGAGATGAAGGATATTATGTCATTCACAGGAAATGAACATTTACTTGTTAACGTCAATGAATCGGTGATGCAATTGATGATGAATCGACCGGATTCCTTAAACGCATTCAGTCCGGAAATGGTGGAAGGTTTGACAGCGGCAATGAAGAGCGCCCGGGACAATCCGGACATCCGCGTGATCATTCTGTCGGGGGCAGGCCGTTCCTTCAGTGCCGGCGGGGATGTAAAAACGATGGGCAATCAGAATGACCCGCTCCAGGTGTACCGCCATATCGGCAAATTAAATGAGCTGATCCTGGCGATGAAAAATTTGGACAAACCGATTATTGCCGCGGTTCATGGGTTTGCCGCAGGGGCAGCCTTTAATCTGGCGCTGGCCTGCGACCTGATTTTTGCAGCGGAAGACAGCCGCTTTGTTCTGAGTTTCAGCAAAGTGGGATTAATTTCCGATGGCGGCGGCCACTATTTCCTTTCCCGACTGATCGGACCTTACCGTGCCAAAGAACTATTATTCAGCGCTGAACCGATCGATGCGAAAAAGGCTTATGAATATGGCATTGTCAATCAGGTCTGTCCGGCGGAGCAACTTCAGGATCAAGTGATGCAATATGCAAGAAAACTGGCGACAGGCCCGGCGGTGGCATTCGGTTTTATCAAGAAGCTGGTGGATCATTCCCTTGATGCGACACTGGAAGAGATTTTAGAACAGGAGCGAATTTCACAGGCGACCATTGCCACGACTGCGGATCATCAGGAAGGAGTCAACGCTTTTAAAGAAAAACGGGAACCTCGTTTTAAAGGGGAATAAAAATGGGACAGGATGCGGCATATGCTGAAAATCTGTACATAAATATAAATTAGGACAAAGCGGGAAGGAGGTTCAGATTCATTGGTTTTACATTCGCAGGTAAAACAATTGCTGGAAATGATGGAATCGAGAGGGGCGCCTCCCCTGGAAGAACAACCCCTGTTACAGGCGCGGCAATCTTTTGTAGAGATGTCACGACAACTGAATACTCCGGAACAAGTGGCTTCTGTTGAGGATCGAAACATTCCCGGTTATCAGAAGGAGATCACGGTCCGAATTTACAGACCCGAAGCGTACGGGACGCTTCCAGCCCTTATCTACTTTCATGGGGGAGGATGGGTAGTTGGCAATCTGGACAGTCATGATGCCCTCTGTCGTTCTCTTGCTAACCAGGCAGAATGTGTCGTCGTGTCTGTCGATTATAGTCTCGCTCCGGAGCATAAATTCCCGGTTGCCGTTGAAGACGCTTATCTGGCGACGCAATGGGTCTTTGAACATGCCGGAGAACTGGGGATTGATCCGGGGCGGATCGCCGTGGGGGGAGACAGTGCCGGAGGCAATCTTGCGACGGTGGTCTGCCATTTATCCCGTGTGCGAAAGACTCCGGACATTATTTATCAACTGTTGTTTTATCCTTCAACCGGTTTTTCACGTACGGAATCCTATGAAAAATATCGTGAAGGCTATTTCCTCACCGAATCCACGATGAGGTGGTTTCGGGATCAGTATTTCAACAGTCTGGAAGACTTGAACAATCCGCTGGCTGCACCGATTTTGTTGTCGGAGGCTGAACTGGCCGCGATGCCTCCCGCTCTGATCATCACCGCAGAGTATGATCCTTTGCGGGACGGCGGAAAAGAATATGCCGACAGGCTAAAGCAGGCAGGAGTCGACGTAAAATATGTTTGCTATCCAGGAATGATTCACGGGTTTATGTCGATGTGTGAAGCAATCGAAGACGGGAAAAAGGCAATTCAGGAAGCGGCACGTGCATGTAAAATTCGGTTTCAAACACCGGCCTCATCATCTTAATTCCGATTTTGAAAGAAAAAAGGAAGGATGGTGCTACTATGTTGACCCGGCATTTTGAACACTGGCCCAAATTGCCCAAGTCTTTAACGGTTCCGGAGACGTCGTTATATGACAATCTGGAAGTGTCTGCGAGGCGCTATCCTGACCGGGAAGCGATCTCTTACTACGGAGGAAGCTTAACCTATCGCCGCTTGCTTGAGGAAGTCAATGCCGTAGCAGGTTTTTTACAACATAAACTCGAGGTTGCCCCTGGCGAAAAAGTGTTGTTGTTTATGCAGAATTCTCCCCAGTTCGTCATCTCCTACTATGCCATTTTGCGGGCAAATGCGGTTGTGGTTCCCATTAATCCGATGTTGACCTCCGGAGAACTGGAATTTTATGTTAAAGATTGTGAAATCAAGAATGCCATTCTCGGTCAGGAACTCTATGAAAAAGTGGCCCCATTACTGGACACGACTTCCCTGCAAAATCTATTTATCGCTGCCTACTCCGAATATAAAGGGGAGTTTGACGGCGATCTCCCTGCCGAAGTCCGGGCAGAGAGAGCCTCTTTTGATCAGCCCGGTCATTTTCTGTGGCATGAAGCGATTGAAGCTGCCCTGCAACCGGGAGAGCTTACCACAGGGGCTGATGATCTGGCGGTGCTTCCCTATACATCGGGTACAACCGGTCTGCCCAAAGGGTGCATGCATACGCACCGCACGGTACAGGCCAATACCGTAGGAGCTGCATACTGGTCCCATGGTACTCCGGATACTTCCCATTTGGGAACATTACCCCTTTTTCACGTCACCGGGATGATTCACAGCATGCATATGCCGATTTTTTGCGGGAGTAAAATGGTGCTTATGACCCGCTGGAACAGGGAAACAGCTGTGAAACTGATCAAGGAACAGTCCTGCACCCATTGGGTGACGATCAGTACGATGGTTGTCGATTTTATCTCCAATCCCCATCTCAATGCCGAAGACATCTCCTCCCTGCATTCCATTTCCGGAGGCGGAGCCGCACTGCCTGAAGCGGTGGGAGAAAAGCTCTATCAATTGACCGGTCTGCGCTTTGTTGAGGGATACGGTCTTTCCGAAACCATTGCCCAGACCCATTTTAATCCGCCGGATCGTCCCAAAATGCAATGTCTGGGGGTACCCTCCTTTGATGTTGATGCACGAATCATCGATCCAACGACCTTCAAGGAATTGGGAGTGGGTGAGATCGGAGAGATTGTTGTTCACGGTCCCCAGGTGATGGTGGGCTATTACAATCGCGAAGAAGAAAACAAACATGCCTTTATTGAAATCGATGGGAAAAGGTTTTTCAGGACCGGTGACATCGCCCGCTATGACGAGGACGGATACTTTTTTATCGTCGACCGGGTCAAGCGGATGATCAATGCTGCCGGGTACAAAGTATGGCCCACTGAGGTCGAGTCGTATCTTTATAAACATCCCGCAGTACAACAGGCCTGTGTGGTAGGGGTCCCGGACCGTAGAAGAGGGGAGACGGTAAAGGCGTATGTCATCCTGCACGATGAATATAAAGGAAAAATCAAGGAAGAAGAAATCATCGAGTGGTGTAAAGAGCAGATGGCTGCTTACAAGTACCCCCGCCTGATTGAGTTTCGCGATGAATTGCCGACGACAAGTACCGGGAAGTTATTATGGCGCAAACTCCAGGAAGAAGAGTGGAAAAAAGCGGAGGGTGCGTCCTGATGAGAGTATAAGTTTGTTCTTCATTCTTGTTCCGGCGCTCTTCAACTCGGAGGGCGCTTCATGATAAAGGTTAGGCAACTAACCGGTCAGTATGTTGTGGTGTATGATGGAGATCCCTTTCATACGCCCAAGGGGGGACTTATATGGAGGTACTGGTGCAGCAACTGTTTAACGGCCTTACCATCGGGAGTATTTACAGTCTGGTCGCTCTCGGTCTGACACTGGTTTACGGGATTCTGCATATTCCCAATTTTGCACACGGGGCTTTGTATATGATGGGCGGATATATCACCTATACGATGATGTCCGTGGCCGGCGTTCACTACTGGATTGCGATCTTTGTTTCGGTGATCGTGGTCGGTTTGCTGGGAGTGTTGATGGAGCGCCTTGTCTTTCATCCCTTGCGGGAAGCTCCGCCGATTCATGACAAAATTGCCGCCATCGGGGTGTTGTTGTTTCTGGAATCCCTGGCCCAGTTGATCTGGGGCGCCGATTATCAAAGTATGCCCAGTCCTTATGGACAGGTTGTCAGTCTGTTCGGACTGACGGTTACCCTGCAACGGATTTTGATTATTGTCGCTGCGGTTCTGGCCATGATTCTATTAACACTTTTTTTAAAGAAAACATTTACCGGGGCGACGATTATCGCCATGTCGCAGGATCGTGAAGGGGCCCATCTGGTGGGAATCAACACGAGAAGGGTGGCGATGTTGACCTTTATGATTTCAGGAGGTCTGGCGGCGATTGCAGCTTCCCTTTCCTCACCGATCAATCTCGTATTTCCGGGGATGGGGCATCTCGTCATTTTAAAAGCTTTTGTCATCATTATTCTGGGAGGAATGGGCAGCATTCCCGGTGCCATCCTGGGCGGATATATTCTCGGGTTCAGTGAGAGTCTGGGTGCCACATATATTTCCAATGATTATAAAGATATCATCGCCTTCGTTCTGCTGGTCATCATTTTGACCGTGAAACCGACGGGGCTTTTTGCCAGGGGGGGACATGGATGACGGTGTTACGCAATCGAAAAACGTCCTTGATTATGGCGTTGATTCTGCTGTCGATTCTATTTCCGTTCATCATCCGCAACAATTATTTTATCCATATCATGACGATCTCTTATATATGGATGATCGCCGTATACGGATTAAATCTCCTGGCCGGTTATACCGGATATCTGTCCCTTGCCCATGCCGGATTCTTTGCCATCGGCGCGTACTCACTGGGATTACTTACGGTGAAGGCGGGGATCAATTTCTGGCTGGCTCTGCTTCTGGCCTGTATCATCACGGGAATCATCGGATTTTTGATCGGGATCATCGCCCTGCGGACGCGGGAACACTTTTTTGCCATCTATACACTCTGTGTCGGCTATATTATCTACCTGGTGATCGATAAGTGGGACGGACTGACGGAAGGAGTGCGCGGCCTGATCGGGATTCCGGCACCTGCAAATCTCGGACCGCTTTCCTTTCAATCTGCGGAGTCCCAGTATTTTCTGGTCTTGTTCTTTCTCTTGCTTTCGATTTTTATCATGTATCGAATCGTCTATTCCCTCACAGGACGAACTTATCTGGCGATTCGAAACAGTGAGGACCTCGCCCTGACCATCGGCATTTCCACCATGAAAAATAAGCTGGTTTCCTTTATCCTGTCCACAGTATTTGCCGGGCTGGCAGGAGCATTATACGCCGGGTTTGTCCGCTTTATTGGACCGGATATTGCATATATCAACATCACCTTTGATCTATTAATCTATTTATTGATCGGGGGGATCGGCACCCTGTCCGGTCCGGTCGCGGGGACGTTGCTGATCGTGTGGCTGTCGCAGTATCTTCAATTTTTGCAGGATTATCGGATGCTCGTTTTCGGTCCCCTGCTCGCCTTTCTGATAATTTTTTATCCCAGGGGGCTGGCAGGCATATTTCATGAACTGCAACAAAAACGGCGGGCTAAAAAGGAGATGGCCGGCGGAAACGGGGTTCGCAGCAGAGCAGAACTTGATGTGAACGTGAAGGAAAATGCGACCGGCAATGAACAGGTGAGGGAGGGATCGTGATGTTTCTGGAAACCAGGGGGTTGACCCGAAAATTCGGCGGACTGGTTGCCGTCAATCAGGTTGATTTTGCAGTGGAGAAAGGGAAGGTCAATGCCATCATCGGTCCGAACGGGGCGGGGAAAACCACATTTTTCAATCTGATCAGCGGCTTCCATCCTCCCACTTCGGGACAGGTGATTTTTAAAGGAAAAGATATTACCGGGCTTCCCCCGGATCAAGTGGCCCGGTTCGGGATCGCGCGCACGTTTCAGACGACCCATTTGTTTGAGCATTCAACGGTGCTGGATAACGTGATCATCGGTCATCGCCTGCGAACGAAGTCCAATTTGTGGGATTCCGTCTTCCGCACGGCTCGTCACAAGAGGGAAGAAAGGGAGTGCAGGGAGAAAGCGATGGAGGTGCTGGATTTCGTCGGTTTGACCGATGTAGCCGACAAACTGGTAGCAGGTATCACACAGGAAGAAAAAAAGAGAGCCGCCTTTGCTCTGGCCCTGGCGACGGACCCGGAAGTGGTTTTTCTCGATGAACCGGCTGCAGGAGTGAATCCGGATGAAACCGACGGTCTTTCGGAGTTGATCCGCAAAATGGTCAGTCAGGGGATCACCGTCTGTCTGATTGAACACAAAATGCAAATGGTGATGAATCTGGCGGACAAAATTATGGTGCTCAATTTCGGGGAGAAAATCGCAGAAGGGACACCCGAAGAAATTATGAACAACGAAGACGTGATCCGGGCATATTTAGGGGGGAACGCCATTGCTTGAACTAAAAGGGGTTTCGGTGAGATACGGAAGTTTCACGGCAATCCGGGGGATCGATATCGAAGTAAAAGAGGGAGAACTAGTCGTCCTGCTGGGTTCCAACGGCGCGGGGAAAACCACGACGTTCCGGGCGATCAGCGGGTTGAGCAGACTGCATCAGGGGGAGATTTATTTTGAAGGAAAACCGATCGGGAAACTTTCACCGGACAGAATCGTCCGCTCCGGGATTGTGTTGTGCGCAGAAGGACGCAAACTTTTTCCCGGGATGACGGTCTATGAGAACTTGATGATGGGAGCTTATGTCCATCGAAAACAAAAAAGCAAAATAAAGGAATCGCTGCAATCGGTTTATGAACTCTTTCCGATTTTAGCGGATAAGAGAAATGATGCTGCCGGTTCCCTCAGTGGAGGCCAACAGCAGATGCTGGCCATCGCCAGGGCTTTGATGTCCCGTCCGAAACTATTCATGCTCGATGAGCCGTCCATCGGTCTGGCCCCGTTGATTGTGGAACAAATGTTTGAGGTCATTCAACAGATAAACCGGAGTGGAACGACTGTTCTTTTGGCCGAGCAAAATGCAAGCGCAGCCTTAAAAATCGCGTCGCGGGGATATGTTTTTGAGAACGGATCGATTGCCGTTCGGGGAACCGCGAAAGAGTTGTTAGCCGATGAGAAAGTGCGCCGGGCCTATATTGGTGCGTGATGCCCGGTTATGATGATGAAGGAGGTGAATTGAGAACCTGGTGACTTATTTTATCTGAATATTTTGATTTCTATTCCAAAAAGGGGGAACGTAAGGTGAGAAAAGGACTTGTTGTCGGTTTGATTCTGTTACTGGTAATGGTAACGGCGGCATGTGGCGGGTCGTCCACCCCGTCTGATTCTGGAGCGAATACGGGTTCCGATTCAAACAACAGCAACGCATCTTCCAATGAATCCGCATCACCGGATACGACACAGGAAGCAAAAGTGGTAAATATCGGGTACAGTGGTCCGTTAAGCGGTCCGGCGGCTTTTTACGGGAAACGGACGTTAAGCGGAACTGAAATGGCGATTGAGGAAATCAACAGCAACGGCGGTTTTGAAGTCAACGGACAGACCTATACCCTCAATCTTGTTTCTCTGGATGACAAGTATCTGCCCAATGAAACGGGTGCCAATGCAAAACGATTGATTCAGGAACATCAGACCCCGGTGATTTTTACCCCGCACAGCGGCGGCGTTTTTGCCATGCAGGTATTCAATGAACAGGATAATTTCCTGATTATGGCGTATACGAGCGAACCGAAGATCACCGAGGGAGGAAATTCGTTGACGGTTCGGATTCCTCCCCGATATGACGGCTATATTGAACCGTTCTCCAGTTATGTGATGGAACGGTTCGGCAAGAAACTGGCTGCACTTCCCACAGCTACACAGTATGGCAAGGATTGGACCGAAACCCTGTTGCCTTACTGGAAAGAGCAGGGCGGTGAAGTCGTGTATGAATCGTCCATCGATTTCAGCAAGGATACGGATTTCTTTACGATGATTACGAATGCGTTGAATCAAGATCCCGATGTGTTATTCATTGGAGGACCGTCCGAACCGACCGCTAAAGTTGCCCAGCAGGCCCGGGAGCTCGGATTCAAAGGCGGGTTTATCATTATGGATCAGGCCAAATTGGATGAGATGAAAGCAGTGAGCGGAACCTATGAAACCTTTGAGGGAGGAATCGGAGTCATGCCGCTCGTTCACGCCAACTACCCCGGAACTGCACAATTTATTAAAAATTACGAAGCAAAATATGGTGAAACGCCGGGTTCCGAGGCCGGTTTGAATTATATTGCCACATATATCCTGGTGGAAGCGATGAAAGCAGCGGGAACGGTTGATGATCCGAAGGCGATCCGTGCCCATATGCAGGATGGGCTTGACAATTTGCCGGAGGATAAACAGGTTTATTCAATCCCGACCATTGGAGAAGACGGGGGATTTGAAGCCGATCTAAGCGTGGCGGCAGTGGAAGATGGGGAAATCGTACCGATCAAAGTAGAATAAATTTTACAAAAGGAGCGTTCAGAATGATTAATTTTGAACTGACCGACGAACAAAAGGAATTTCAAAAGCTGGCCCATAATTTTGCCAAGAATGAAATCAGGCCGGTGGCACATATTTACGATGAAAATGAGGAAGTGCCATGGGACATTATCAAAAAAGCGGCAAAACTGGGGTTGACTTCGTTCCGATACCCGGAAAAATACGGAGGGCTGGGTATTCACGATCCGATTACTTCTGCCATCATTACGGAAGAATTAAGCTGGGGTTGTGCCGGCATTGCGACGGCAATCAACGGCACCGGCCTGGCGGCGACGGGGATTATGGTCACGGGGACAGAGGAGCAGAAACAGAAGTACATTCCCATGTTTTGTGACCCCGATGAACCGCGTCTCGGTGCAATGGGATTGACGGAGCCCGGTGCAGGTTCGGATGTGGCTTCGATGCAAACCACTGCCGTTCGGGATGGAAATGAGTATGTGCTGAACGGGACCAAGCAGTTCATCACCAACGGAGGCATTGCCGACATCCATGTTATTTTTGCCCAGACCGACAGGTCGAAAGGGTGGGACGGGATTGCTGCCTTCGTGGTGGAAAAAGGGACGCCGGGTCTGAGAATGGGGAGAAAAGAGAAAAAAATGGGGGTGCGTGCTTCCCACACCGCCCAGGTGATTCTCGAAGATTGCCGCATCCCGCTGGAAAACCGTCTCGGCGGGGAGCCGGGGAGTCCGACGGCAATCAACGGGCTGGGCGCATTAAGAATGCTGGAGGCAACTCGCCCCAATGTGGGTGCAGCAGCTCTGGGGATCGCCCGCGCCAGCTATGAATATGCGCTGGAGTACGCAAAGGAACGCAGGCAGTTTGGCCGGCCGATCATTAAGAATCAGGCGATTGCCTTTAAATTGGCCGATATGGCCACCCAAATTGAAGCGGCCCGTTTTCTCATCTGGAAGGCATGCTGGATGGTGAAAAAAAATCTTCCGTTCTCCAGAGGGGAGGGGAGTATGGCCAAACTGTTTGCCGGTGACGTTGCTGTCAATGTGGCCCTGGAGGCGATTCAGATCCTCGGCGGCTATGGTTATATTCGCGAGTATCCAGTGGAAAAATGGTTGCGTGATGCGAAGATCTATCAGATCTGGGAGGGAACAGCCGAGATTCAAAGACTGGTGATTTCAAGGATGATTGAGAAAAACGGATAGTTTAAAGTGAAAAAATTTGGGCTCATCCTCTCACAGCATGAAGGCGGTGTGAAGGTGAGCCCGATTTTTATGTTAAAAGGAGAATGAATCGTTAGGATCGTGAACCCTGACAAGCTGTTTCCCCAGATTATCTCCTTTAAATAAGCCGAGAAAGGCATCGATGGTGTTTTCAAAACCGTCGATCACATTTTCCTTCGCTGTTAATTTTCCTTCCCGGTACCAGCCGGTCAGTTCACGGAAAGCCTCACTGAAGCGTTCGGCATAATCACTCACAATAAATCCTTTCATCAGCGCACTGTTAATCAGGAGGTAAGACTGAATCCGCGGACCGATATCGGGTTTTTCCATGTTGTATAAAGCAATCTGTCCGCAAACCGGAATTCTCGCTCCCCGGTTGATGAGAGAAAGGGCGGCATCGGACACCGGACCTCCCACATTGTCAAAATAGATATCGATTCCGTCGGGGCAGGCAATTTTTAAATCCCTGCGGATATCCGCGCTGGTTTTGTAGTTGATCGTTTCATCAAATCCGAGTTCTTCTTTCAGATATTGAACTTTGCGATCGGAACCGGCGATACCGACGACTCGGGCCCCTTTGATCTTTGCGATTTGTCCGACAGCCATTCCGACTGCACCGGCAGCCCCGGATATGATTACCGTTTCGCCTTCGCGGGGACGTCCGATGTCAAGCAATCCGAAATATGCGGTGAGGCCTGGCATTCCGAGGATTCCCAATGCCGTTGTGACGGGAGCGAGATCGGGATCTAATTTTCTCGCCTGTTTTGCCTGGACAACTGCGTGGGTCTGCCATCCATAGTCGCTCAGCACGATGTCCCCTTTTTTAAAATCAGGGGAGTTTGATTCGATGACTTCGGCCACCACACCGCCGCCGATCACCTGATGAAGAGGATAGGGAGCCACGTAGGATTTTCGATCGCTCATTCTTCCTCTCATATAGGGATCGACCGATAAATAAAGGGTTTTGAGCAGCAGTTCATTTTCTCCCGGTTCAGGCATGGGAGAGGCGACGAATTGAAAATTATCTTTGACTGGCATTCCGACGGGTCTGCTTTTTAAATGAATCTGTCTGTTGATTCGGTTCATCATCATATACCTCCTTTAAATCACTTGTCCGCTGAGTAAAATCAGGACCCTGTTCAAGTATATTCAGAACCGATCGTGTATATATCCCGTTTTAATACGGTTGAAAGAGTTGCATAAGCGGCATCCATTTCTGGGAATTCTGCTGATAATATTCAAAAAAGGCCTGTGTAATTTCTTGTTCCAATAGGATCAAGTCCTGTTCCGTCAGGCGGGCAATATCCAATGTGTTTTCTTCGTTGAATTGGGGCAATTCCACCGGTTTTCCAAAAGATTCATTCTGGTGAATATCCAGCTCAAAGTTTCCGGAGAATTCACTTGAAGTGACTGCTAAATGGTGGAGGGAATCCCTTGTTTTCTCCTCCTTATTCGGCTGCACCGTGGATTCCAGCAAGAAGGATGTGTAACTATTTCGATCGTCGTTCAATTCCATTAAAAAAGTAGACTCAACTTTTCCATCGTTCTGGTCGATGGCGATCTCAACGGTTGACAGGAGCTGAGTGGCCGGGTCTTTTATGGTGAGAGTCATCCCTTCGTTTATGGTGTCTCCTTTTTCAACCATGAAAAATTGGAATGTGGCATCCTGTTGTTGTTGTTCAGAATTTAGTGTCTTGATGGTGAATTGCCGATGCAGGATATGGTCATTGTTGTCGGTGTAGAGGACCATTTTCACATCATCGGCAAGCCGGATCTCCTCGATCCCTTTCAATGTATCATTCTTTAATTCTTCTATATTTTCCTTCCATTCGGTTTCCGATAGTTTTTCAAGGTCCTGTGCACCGCTGTCTTCCAAAAGAGTCAATATGTTTTCGTAACGACTGTATGTCAGAGAAATCACGCGCTCATCCGAGCTCCACTTTTCGGTAAAAGCTTTCAAAAATGATTTCCATTCTTCATCTGTAAAAGTGACTGTAATTTTTCGCGCTTTATATTTCTCACCTTGAATCTCGATTTCTGCATTTTTTTCCATGGTGAACTGGCTGTCCTGCAACTGGTCCTTGTACCATAAGGCATATTCGGTTGCGAGGGGCTTCCATTCTTCCTTTGGAATGGATAAGGCGTCAATCCAATCCTGATAGGTTATGTATCGTCTGGGCAGGTTATCGAATCCCTTTTCTTCAAGGATTTCCGTCTGACTGAAATCCAGCAGGGCATATTTCGGATAAATCTCGGGTACGCCTAAATACATTTTGTCCTGATCAACTGCAAATTCAAGTTCGATCAATGGTTCATCCGATAAATAGAACATCGTTTCTGCATACTGTTTTTTATTGTTGTGGTCACTTGCGGCATGGACAATCAGTTTGCTTTCGTTGATCAGATCGAGTATCTGTTGCTCCTGTGGCGACAACCCGTCCAATTGAATATTGGCTGAAACTTCGGCGTCGGTTTGGATGGTTTGTTTCGCAAGCTCGGATATGTATTTGTTAAAACTGTCTCCGTTCATGTCTAAGGACTGATTGAGGGTCTTATATTCCGATTCTAAGTAGATCAATTTCGGAGTTTTAAAATAGTCCAGTCTGGCATAGGCAAAAAAAGCGGATGCGGCAAGTAATATAATGACGGCGATGGAAATCAAGATCTTTTTGTTCTTGTAAACGGATTGTTTCTCAATATTTGTTTCCATGATGTTTCCTCTCCTTGAAAAAAATAGATTCGACAAAATTATACATAAACGAAAAAATTCGGTAAAATTTTTCAAATCACTTGTGCAACTATCGAATCGGTTGAATCGTCAAAAATATTACAGGGTAGATAAAAATGGTATTTATTCATTGAACTTTAGAAAGTTTTTTTGAAAGGGGGAAAAATGATCATGGCTGATTACTATGGTGAACTTTGTACAAAGGTGTATGAAAGTAATAAGTCCCTGGCTGATGGTAAGGAACTGGAATTCTACCTTTCATTTGTGACGGATAAAAAAATGAAAGTACTCGAACCGATGTGTGGAAATGGGAGGATGCTGGTTCCTTTTTTGCAACACGGGGTAGACATAGAAGGGTTTGACATCTCTGAAGAAATGCTAAAAGCTTGTAGAGAAAAATGTGAAAAACTAAAGTTAAACGCAAATGTCTATTATGAAAAGATTGAAAACTTTAAAAGTGACAAAAAATATGATCTTATCATGATTCCTTTCGGTTCCTTTTCACTATTGCCTGACCGATTAGTATATCCCAGTCTTGAAAATATGAGGTCGGTTTTAAAAGGAGGGGGAAAGTTACTGCTAACCATAGTCCCCAAAAAAGCTGATATTAATGAAATTCCGGATTGGATTGAAACGAACAGAATTGATTTTGATGGTGAAACCATTATCGAATATAAAAAGGTTCAGTACGATGAGCAAAATGAGATGTTACATACCAGGTTGAAGTACCTCTCGATTAAAGAAAATAAGATTAACAGGGTAGAAATCATGGATTTTCCGATTCGCCTGTATGAACTGGATGAATTTAAATAGATCCTTAAATCCAATGGTTTTAATGATATCGTGCTTCATGAAGTCATCAACGGATATGGAGAAGGAAGTTCATTTTATGTATTTGAATGCTCACCATAATTTCGAGAACTCAAGGAAGGAAAAACAATGATACAATTTGAGTCCTTGATAAAAATCCAAAGGATCAGCTGCCGTGGCTTGGCCTCTTAATGATCCACAGCAGATATCATTCCAGGGGATATGGTAAAAGGGCCTATCTCTCTTTCGAAGACAGATTGAAAGAACAAAAGGTTTCCCGTGTTCGGCTCGGTGTTTTGAAGCAAAATAAAAAAGCCAGAGAATTTTGGGTTTCTCTTGGCTTTCAATATTATGACACGAGACAGTTGGGTGGGAATCACGTAGACTGCTTTGAGAAAGTAATCGAATGATGCTATCCAAACAATGGGACCACGACGCCGTACAATAAAAGATGGGCTGTCATGTGGGATAACATGGCGTACTCTATCCCTTTTTTCCAGTAAAGATATCCAAAAAACAGTCCCAGAATCCCGTTCGTAACAAGAGCACGTGTGACAATCATCGGTGATAAATATCCGAATACGGTGTTGGTCATGGCTAGGTGTCCCAGTCCGAAAAGGAGGCTGGATACGATGATGGCCATCCAGTAATGGGATTGAGGGATGTTTTCCCGATGTTTGTTTGTTAATTTTGCCAGTAACCAGACAATCAGAGTCATTAAAAATAATCTCACGGCAATTTCTTCAAAAATTCCTCCGTATATAACGCCTGCCAGCAAACCCTTCCACCAGGTAAGAGAGTCCATTTGGGACAACTCCGGAATCATTGGGATAAATATCAATTTTTCTAAAATAAGCACCGTGAGCATCCCGATCAAACTGCCTGCGATTGAAATCACGATCCCTTTAGTCGACAAATTGATCCGGCCTGTTAACAGCGGACTGCGCAGGTTTACCTTTTGCGCCAATGTAATTCCGGCCAGACTCAACACAAAGGTAATAATGCCAAATTGGATTCCGCCAATCAACAACACAACGGGAAGGGGATAAGGGAGATCAATTTCCTCATGATAAAGTAATGAGGCCATTTCAATTTGGGCCGGAATAATCGAGATTCCAGCTAATATACCCAGAAATGAAAAGACAAACGACAGTTTAAGATTTCTGGACATGTTCAATCGCTCCTTAACTTTTTATTTTGCATATTATACTAACACAGTTAATAATATAACTAATTTAATTAGTTTATGCAATAAAAAATGATTTTTTTTTCAGGGAGTTGTATATTGAGGTAATAGAATGATCGTTACTGGGGCAGATATAACCAACGAATGATCAAACTTTTTAAATGAGGTTGAAAATCATGATGATGTTAAAACCAATTAAAAGAAGTCAGTTAAGGATCTATTTGGGAAAGAAATATTACCGTCTTAAAAGATATATGGATTGGTATTTAAGCAGGAAAAAGTATTCGACAAGAAAAGTCGATACAATGATGCCCTATGTTATTTTTAAACATGAAACACCCTTGTTTCGTAAACTTCAACATGTAGATATGTGGTTGCAATATAACAAGGTTAACAATTTGAAGATCGCTTCAAAAAAAGTAAACGGTGTCGTAATTCGACCTGGAGAGACCTTTTCTTATTGGCGTTTAATAGGCAACACCACAAAAAGAAAAGGATATGCGGAGGGTATGGTCTTATTTTATGGAAAGGTGACAACAGGAGTTGGAGGGGGACTGTGTCAATTATCAAATTTAATTTATTGGATGACATTACACTCCCCGTTAACGGTTACAGAGAGATATCGGCACAGCTATGATGTTTTTCCCGATGCTCGACGAACTCAACCTTTTGGAAGTGGTGCAACATGTTTTTATAACTATCTGGACCTGCAAATTAAAAATGAGACGAGGCAGACATATCAACTGGTTATTTATTTAACGGATACACATTTAGTCGGTGAATGGAGAGCAGATTCACCGCCAACAAGAACTTATGAAGTCTATGAAAAAGAACACTGGATCACCCATGAACCCTGGGGAGGATATGTCAGACACAATATCATTCACAGAAGGGAGTACAACATTGAAAATGAACTGATCAATGACGAATTTATTACAGAAAACCATGCGATTATGATGTATGAACCCTTACTTAATCCTGCAAATGATCACAGTCATGAACAGGAACCTCGATAACGAACTCAACACCCTGATTGCGATTGAATACATGTATTTTCCCGGCATGCAATGAGACCACCTTGTTTACGATGGCCAGTCCCAGACCAAACTGGCCCTTTTCTCCTTTTTGGAACTTGTCAAATAATCGGTCCTTTAACTCGTCATCAATAGAGGGGCCGTCATTCCACATCCGTATCACAGCTTTCTTTTCGCCTGAATTTGAAATTGTATCGAGAGTAATTCGAATCGTCGAAGCAGCATAACGCAACTGATTGTCGATCAGGTTCTCAAAAGCGATTTCCCATTGTTCGGCATCTCCCGTTACTCGTACCGGGTGAATGTCTATATCCCATTGAATATCCGTGCGGGTGTACTGGAAACGGCTGACCACATTTTTTAACAACTCATCCAGCCTGATCAGCTCTGTACGGGGTTCCATGGTTGATAAATAATCGAGCCGGGTCAGATAGATCAAATCTTTGATTCTTTTTTCCAGGCGGAGGGCTTCATCCTCAACAACCTGCAAAGTGGCAGACAAATCTCCCTTCGGATAAATGCCGTCTTTGATGGCCTGTGCATAGCTGCGGATCACCATCACCGGTGTCTTCAACTCATGGGAAATATGGTGCAACATGTTTTGCTGTGTTTCATTTTGTTTCACCAGTTGTTTTCGCATCCACTCAATTGAGCGGGCAAGACGGCCGATTTCATCATTTCGGTTGACGGTGATGGGTTGATCCCACTGCCGCTCGGCAATATTACGCACGTGTTTTTCCATCTGTACCAGCGGGCGTGACAACAATCTGGCAAGACCGATGGCGGGAATCCAGGTTAAGACCAGAGCAACCCCCATGATCATCAGCAGGTGACGAAACAGGCCGTTGACCATCTCTTCCCGATACGTATCCCACATGTAGGAGATAAGATAAATGTTTGTCCCGAGATACTCCCCTTTTCGAATGACATAGAAAATTTTTTCATCACCAATGGTACTTGTATAACGTTGCAGACCTGTTTCTTGTTGATCAGCTTGCTGTTTTACCTGACGTAAAAATGAAACCGGGATACGATTCTGGCTTTGCACACGCAAATCAAATTCGCTTTCTGCAATCAGGATATGGTTCACCACACGAATATCCTGGTTTTGCCGAAAGCGTTCAAGGGGAGGGATGTTTTCCAGACCGCGTGAAAGGTGGGATTCCTGTGCACTTTCAATCGTTTGATAAATTTCTTTTGTAAAAAAGTTGCGCAGAGTAAACGGGAGCAAGATCGATAAAAGCAGAGTGATGCCGAGGGCGACGGCGGCAAACACCAGCCAGATTTGAAAAGCGAGCGGTTTGTTTTTCATCCTTCTATCATCCTGTAACCATAACCGTATATGGTCTCGATCCGCAACTTATCCATTTTTTTGCGCAGCCTTCTTACAAGGTCATCGACTACACGGTCACTGCCGAAATAATCTTCGCCCCATATCTCGTTCAAAATATGATCCCTGGAAAATGCATGACCGGGATGTTTGACAAACAACAATAGTAAATCGAATTCCTTTGATGTCAGTTCAATATTTTTCCCATCCAGGAAAACCATCCGTTTTCCTTCATCAATTTGATAGGGAGCATATGTAATGGTATTGCTTCCCTGCTTGGTTCCACTTTCTCCATAAACACGCCGCAATAACTTGTGAGCTCGAATCACCAGTTCACGGGGCAAAAAAGGTTTGGGGAGGTAATCATCACTGCCCATTTCCAGACCGATGATCCGGTCGAGATCGGCGTCCCGGGCAGAAATATAGATGACCGGAATATCAGGGGAATCCTGCTTAATCTCACGCAACAATTGATACCCGTCGATATCAGGTAACATAATATCAAGGATCCACAGGTGCGGACGCCTGGAGATTGCTGTGCGGGCCTCCTCACCGCTAAGAAATGATTGAACATCCCAGCCTTCCTTTTGCAGATAGGATGTCAGCACCTGATTCAAATTTTGTTCATCTTCCACGAGAAAAACTTGATAGCTCATAATCCCCACCCCCATAACCGGAGAAAAGGGGACGAAATTGTGCGTCCCCTTCAATGCCTGCATTTGTTCTACTTCTATTTTACATGCTCTCCTTCATTTCATCCAACTTCTTTTTCAATGTTTCATTCATCGCTTGCTTTTGTTCAAGGATTTGCGGGAGCAGTGCCTTGATTTGTTCTTCATTTCCGGTTTCAACGGCTTCGGTGAACTTTTGGTGTAAATCCCTGAACTGACTCATGTTTTCTCTAAAAGAATCATCCGGTTTCATTTCCTTTTTGTCAACGGAAGATTTGAGGGAACGCAATTCAGTCATCAATTCTTTATGTTCGGCAAGTGCAGCCTGCCATTCATCCACATCATCAGGTGTGTATTTTTCTGCCAGTAAGGTGAAATACATCTGCATGTGGGCACCCATGTTCATGTCGTTACAACCATGTTTCTTGCCGATTCTTTTATGAACCGGATCACCATCCTGTGACATATTCATGGGATGCCATCCCTCATCCTGATTGCCTCCGGTGAATCCCTGCGCACCGACGATACCTGCCGACAACAATAATAATGCGATCGAAGTCAACATGATCCATTTTTTCATTTTCCATTCACTCCTTCACAATATATTTTTTGTTTCGAAGATAAAGTTAAATGATAAATGACAAATGACCATCGATAAATTATGTGAAATTATGTGAAATCATGCGTTATTGAAGGTTTTCAGGATTTTTGTTTACATGCTGATTGGTCCGTACTTCATCAAACAGGTTTCCTTTTTGCTGTTGATAAGGATTCGGGTGCTTTGTGGATGTGTACATCTGCATCAATCTCTTAAATTCCCCGACGGTGAGGGGTTGTTGGTCTGGCATCAGTTCATATCCGATGCGGCCGTTCGGTTCCAGGGTAGCGGTTTTGACATCCGAAATATTTTTGATCCCCTTTTGTCTTAACTGGGTTTCCATTTTGTCAACGGTCATCCGCATTTTTCGCAAGTTCTTTAAGACCGGTTTTCCATTTTCAATGATGGTCATGGATTTACCCTGAAAGAAATTTTCAATCATATTAAATTTCATTTGTAAATATTCTATAAAAATTAATGTCAGGACGAATATAGCCGCTGCCATGATCGCTTTCCATATACTCTGTTCTACGATGGGTTGTACAATAATCGTTCCGATTGAGATCATCACAATCGTTGTCCCAATGGTCAACTGGGCGATCGATTTTCTGCCGGAAAGACGTAATAACAGAATGCCGGCAGTCAATACCACGATTGATTTCCATATAAAATCCATGACATAATCCCCTTTCCTTCCACATTCCATTCTGACCATAGTTTGAAGAAAGCTGATAAGCTTTATACATCTGTTTCCGTACTGCCTTGACAAAAATCGGGTCTTTGCTACAATCGGTTCATGGAAATGGGGGTGAGGATGATGTCCATTCTTAAAAGTGACTGGTCCGACTATCTGGAAACAGAGTTTGAAAAACCGTATTATCGAAATCTTCGCCTGTTTTTAATTCGGGAATATCGTGAACACACCATTTATCCCGATATGTATGATATATTTAATGCGCTGCATTACACACCATATGGGGAAACAAAGGTTGTCATTCTCGGTCAGGATCCCTATCATGGTCCGGGTCAGGCCCACGGCCTAAGCTTTTCAGTCAAAACGGGTGTACCGGCACCACCCTCTTTGCAAAATATCTTTAAAGAATTACATACGGATCTGGGGTATAACATTCCCAACCACGGATGTTTGGAAAGCTGGGCGAAGCAGGGAGTCCTTCTGTTAAACACCGTCCTCACCGTAAGGCAGGGGGTTCCCAATTCCCATCGGGGAAAAGGATGGGAGCAATTTACGGATACGGTGATTACCCGTCTGAATGAAAGGGAAAAACCGTTGGTCTTTATTTTATGGGGGAAACATGCGCAGGAAAAAATCAGTCTGATCGATACAAACCGCCATCATATCATCTCTTCGCCACATCCCAGCCCGTTCTCAGCCAATCGCGGATTTTTCGGCAGTCGTCCCTTTTCAAGTGCCAATCATTTTTTAGAGGAGATCGGGAGCGAACCGGTTAATTGGCAAATCCCGGATTTATAATGTAGGATAAAGTTCAACTTAAAATGCCTTACGTCAGCAAAACTACACTTTGAGACGTAAGGCATTGGTTTTAATTTTATTTCTTTTCTTTTACCACTTTAACCAATTTCAATTCGGGGTCCTCAGAACCCTGTACGGGAAGACCTGCTTCCATACATCTGCCGATATACTCAATGTTTTCGTCGGTGATAATCTCACCCGGTAAAAAAACAGGAATCCCCGGGGGATAAACCATGATGGACTCTGCAATAACCCGTCCCGATGCTTCGACCAGAGGAATTTTTTCCGTTTCGGCATAAAAAGCTTCCCGTGGGGGCATCGCCAATTGCGGCGCGGTACGGATAATCATTTCAGACTGATCTTTGCATGTTTGATCACAAAAACGGTGACTCAATGTCTCCAGAGCATCGACCAGCCGAGCAAGGTCCTGTTCTGTGTGGCCGAGTGAAACGATACAAAGAATGTTATACAGATCAGAAAGCTCCACTTCAATATTAAATTCTTCACGTAACAATTTTTCAATATCACTTCCGGCAACGCCCCACTCTTTGACGTTGATGCACAGTTTGGTCGGGTCATAATGAAAGCGGGAGCTGACCTGTCCCATTAACTCATCACCGAAACAGTAGAGTCCGGGAATGTTGTTGATTTTTTGGCGTGTATCCATGGCCAGTGAAATGACGCGATCAAGCAGGGTGCGTCCGTGAAGAGCCAGTTGCTTTCGCGCTGTATCCAGTGATGCCAGAAACAAGTATGACGTACTGGTTGTGGTTAACATCGACAACATTTTTTGTACACGATTTGGATTGATTAACCCTTTTCGAACATTTAAAATACTCGTCTGGGTCATCGATCCCCCCAGTTTGTGCATGCTGCTGGCAGACATGTCCGCTCCTGCCTGCATCGCAGAGAGGGGGAGACGTTCATGAAAATGGATATGGACACCCTGTGCCTCATCAACCAGAACGGGAATTCCGCGAGCATGTACCATGTCGACGATGGTTTTTAAATCTGTGGATACCCCGTAGTATGTCGGATTGATCACCAGAATCGCTTTTGCATCAGGATGCTCATCCAGTGTCTTTTCAACGGTTTCCGTACTAACTCCATGTCGAATTCCGAGCTGGTAGTCGATCTCCGGCAACATAAAAACCGGTACCGCTCCGGACATGATAATGCTGCTGACGACACTCTTGTGAATGTTGCGGGGTAAAAGAATTTTGTCCCCCGGCCCGCACACACTCATGATCATGGTCATAATGGCGCCGCTTGTTCCCTGTACGCTGAAGAATGTATAATCTGCGCCGAAGGCCTCAGCCGCCAGTTTTTGTGCTTCATCGATAATACCGTGTGGATGATGAAGATCATCCAGTGGAGCGATGTTGATTAAATCCATAGACAGTGCCTGATCTCCAATAAACGAACGAAAACTTTCCTCCATCCCTCTTCCTTTGATATGTCCGGGAATATGAAACTGAACCGGATCCTTTTTGATGTGTTCGAGAATCCCTGAAAATAAAGGAGTTTGATGTTGATCTAGCAAGTGTATTCACCTCGGCCGCATACGTATGGTCCAATCGGTTTCAATGATTGAACCAGTATGACTATAACAGGATCACAGGGGGAATGTAAATAAATTTTTTTCTCCTTAAGTAATGTTTCAGGGATTTTGTTTTTTATGCGGCAATCCATCAGATCGGGAGCATTTCAAATTGTAAAAAATAGGTCGGTTGACTCATTTAGAATTCGGGTAAATTTATTATAATAGATGAGGCTTACCTAACAGGTAACCCTGTCCGATATGTACGCCAAGGGCTTTGGCCATGGATAAATCCCGGGAATGTTCGATTCCTTCCAGTACGACCTGAATCTGATCCTGACAGTAATATAAAATGGATTGCACCATTTTTTGTTTAGCAGGCGAAATGGATAAATCATTTGCAAAATATCGGTCCAGTTTGACAAACTCCGGTTCCAATTCGATTAATGCTTTAAGGGATGCAGCCCCTTTCCCCAGATCGTCAAGTGCGAAGAGTACACCTTTTTCACGAAGAGGGCGTATGATTCGTCTCATCAAAGCATAGTCTGTTATTTCTTCAGCTTCGTTTATTTCAAGTACAATTCGTTTCCCTGTCATGTACATTTGTTCCGTAAGTTCATTCCAGATATGTATAAATTGTTGATTTTTCAAGGTAGAGGGATACACGTTTAAAAAGAGGGTATTTCCCGTAATAGAGTTTTGATGCCTGTGATATACCGTCATTGCTTTCCGGATAGACGTCATATCTAATTCATTTAATTTTTCATATTTACGAGCGAGCCCGAACAGTGATTCTATGTTATCATAACTTTGATAATCACATCGAAGAAAAGCTTCATAACCAAGCAGACTCCAATCATCAAGGTAATATAATGGTTGAAAATAATGATGAAATAATTCCTGGTAAATCAAGGTATCAATAAGTTCGATCGTTTTGTCATTTTGCACTTTATCTCAACCCTCAATCTAACAAAATACACATTTTGTTAAATTGATTTCTTTGATGGGAGATGGCAGTTTCATTGATATACCGGGATTTTGTGAAATATAAAATAAAAAAATCCAGAACAACTTAGACATCAGAGGTGATTGGATTTGACAGAAAAAAAGGGCGCCAATGCAGTAGAACCGATCAGAAACATAAATGAAATTCAAGAGATGAAGACCTATTTGCGACGAAGATCTTATCGCGACTATTTTTTATTTACCTTCGGGATCAATTCCGGGCTTCGTATCAGCGATATTTTACCCTTGAAAGTGTCTGACGTACGCTTTAAACACTATATTATCATCCGCGAGAAAAAGACGGGAAATTTGCGAAAAGTTCGTATTACCAGGGTGTTGCGTAAGGAGATCGAACGTTATACCCTCCATATGAGAGATTCAGATTATCTTTTTCCCTCCAGAAAAGGCAATCGCCCCATCAGTCGGGTTCAGGCCTGGCAAATCATCCACGATGCAGCAAAAGCCTGTGGGTTAAAAGGATCTATCGGGACGCATACCCTCAGAAAAACATTTGGATATCACTTTTATCAATTAACGAAAGACGTAGCGATGCTCCAACAAATTTTCGGGCATTCAAGCCCTTCCATTACCCTCAGATATATTGGAATTAATGACGAAATGGTCGATCAAGCTCTAGAAAAATTTTCATTATAAGTAGAATCGAATCGGATTTTGTCACAATTAATAATGACAATTCTTTCCGTAATTTATATAATGAATACCATAGATTAATTTGGAAAATTACAAAACAAAATGTGTATTTTGTTATATAAAGAATTGTCAATCCACTGCCTGTTTCTGTGTGGATTTTTTTATTATAAAAATGTTCCAGAAGCCTGATATATTCAATTATAGCCTACAAACGAATCGATTGATGCGAATTTCGCAAATAGGGTTTCTATAAATAGTGGTTTACAGGAAGAATGGGAAGAATGTGATTAAGGTATAAATGAGGATTCTTTTCATCCGAAAGGTGATTGCAAAGTTGAAAGTTACTGCTGTGGATTTTTGAGGAATTAGCAATATTTGCTGAACCATCCGTTCATGGCAAACTTTTTACACAATTATATATGGACTCAACTTTATAATTAAAATAAATGAGAGAAAAGGGGAGAGGTATTTGAATATAAAAAGAAAAAGATATTATATTGGAGGATTGCTCATCCTTTTTATGATATTGGCAGTCGTTACGAATCCTACTACACAGGATTATATAGATTTTATTGAAGAGCAGAGCGGGACACCAATTCCATTAAATATTGATATCGAAAGAAATAATTTTTTCATATTCTCCACTTATGCACCAAAAATAATTTCGACAGGAGAATATGGAACTGTTCATTTGGGATTTATGGGAAAATTTTTTAAAATATCTCAAGGACAATATGACTATCCTTGGTGGTTGGCATCGTACTGCTTCACGCACTCGAAGAAATCGTTCTGGAAATCCCCATCTGAATAGAAAAATCGATTCATCGGCAACCCCGTTCCGATTCGCGATGAACAAATCCAGGGTTGTCGCGACATGATAAATAAATTCCGCCACAAATAGATAAAAAAGCCTGCCGGGATCAGAATTCTATATCGTGAAACTGGCTCAAGATGTGCGGATAGTAATCCAATTCCACGTGAATCTTTTCCTGATGCTGCTCTCTATCTTTTGTCTGCCAATGAATGATAAAATACGTACTTTCTACAAGTTCCCGGACACTCAAATCATCGGGAGGATATGCACCTCCACCGCCTGTCACGAAAGATGCATCGTCGTCTAATCGATTGGCCGGTACCGAATATCCAAAGTGAGGAGCAGCTTCTCCTTTGAAATAATCATAGGTTTCAACCTTAATTCTTCCTGTTATATCATTGGGATCTGCCAAATAAGTGATGTTTGCGCTGCCGCCCATGGCACCATGACCGGAAATCCATACAAACTCATAATCATTGATTTTCCAGTGATCTCCCTGTCCTTTCATCTTGAGCAAGAAGGAATTGTTATGAACTGTAGTTGGGAAATATATTTTTACGATCGCAAATGTAAGTAGATTGGATAATATCAAGATGGCTATCATCCATTTTACATGGATCCTCATGTTCTTCATCTCCTCGTCAATCCATATGTATTAAGAATATTAACCAATTACTATTATATATAAAAATTAGCGGAGAAAGTCCGAAAGTCACTGTCAAAACTTGAGAACGCCCTGAATAGGATATGAAAAAGGGGTGATTCTCATTGACGGAAGAAGAACAAAAACAGTTAAACAGGGCGATCGAAGAGATTACTGAAATTGCGAAGGGATTCGGTCTCGATTTTTATCCGATGAGATATGAAATTTGCCCGGCTGATATCATTTATACATTCGGAGCTTACGGTATGCCCACCCGTTTTTCCCACTGGAGTTTCGGAAAGGCATTCCATCGCATGAAGCTTCAATATGATCTCAATCTGAGCAAAATCTACGAACTGGTGGTCAATTCCAATCCGTGTTATGCCTTTTTGCTCGACGGCAATACACTGATCCAGAATAAATTGATCGTGGCCCATGTCCTGGCCCACTGTGATTTTTTCAAAAACAATGTACGTTTTTCCCACACCAATCGCAATATGGTGGAGAGTATGGCGGCAAGTGCCGAACGGATCCGGCAGTATGAAATTCAGTATGGAAAAGAAGAAGTGGAAAAGCTTCTCGATGCGGTGCTGGCCATCCACGAACACATTGACCCCAGTTTGATTCGTCCACAATTGCAGTGGTCGATCGATGATGAACAATTGCACGAAGATGAAGAAAACGATATTCATCCCACGGATTATGATGACCTGTGGCGTCTCGACCCGGAAGAGAAAGAAAAGCGTGCCCTCCAACAAAAAAAAATGGCCAAAACCAAAAAAATTCCACCGAAGCCGGAAAAGGATCTTGTCCTGTTTATTGAAGAACACAGTCCGATCCTCGAAGACTGGCAGCGCGATGTCATGACCATCATGTGGGAAGAAATGAAATACTTCTGGCCTCAACTGGAAACGAAGATCATGAATGAAGGCTGGGCTTCCTACTGGCATGCACGGATTCTTCGCGAGATGGATTTGACGGAAGAAGAAACATTGGAATTTGCCAGGATGAATGCTCAGGTGATACAACCCTCGAGAACCAGTATCAATCCTTATCATCTCGGTCTCAAAATTTTTGAAGATATTGAACGACGCTGGGACAATCCGACACAAGAAGAACAGGAACGTTTTCAGCGCAAACCGGGACAGGGACGCAAAAAAATATTCGAAGTACGTGAATTGGAATGGGACTCCACATTTCTTCGCAACTATTTAACGAAAGAACTGGTGGAAGAACTGGATCTTTATCTGTTTGAAAAGCAGGGAAATGAATGGGTGGTATCGGAAAAACAGTGGGAGCGGGTGCGTGATCAACTGGTCAACTCAAGGGTCAACGGCGGGTTTCCCTATATCACCGTGCAGGACGGGGACTATCTCAGAAACGGGGAATTATATCTGACGCACCACTATGAAGGAATTGAACTGGATTTAAAATATGTAGAAAAGACCCTGCCCTACGTGTATCAATTGTGGGGAAAAACGGTGCATCTGCAAACCCTGGTGGAAGAACGGGATGTCCATTTTACTTATGACGGAAAAAAGACCCATCGCAGATTTATGCAAAAATAAGCAGGGATCCCTTTAATGGATCGGGGGGTACCCTGCTTCATTTTCAGTGCAGGTCCTTTTAATTAATTTTTTACAAAAATTGTTCAAAAGTAATTTACATACATGGCAGGACAATAAATCGATTAAAGAGAAATATTTTAATAGTCTAAAAATTTAGTCCGCTAATAGAGAAAAGGGGGAAATGTCATGAGTTATCAAAACGTCTATCAACAATCCATCGAAAACTCTGATGCATTTTGGGCGGAAAAAGCGGAAGAATTACACTGGTATCGAAAGTGGGATAAAGTGCTGGATGACTCCAATGCTCCGTTTTTTCGCTGGTTTTCCGGGGGTAAAACGAATCTCTGTTACAATGCCGTGGATCGTCATGCTCTCGGCAGTAAAAGAGGTCAGGCCGCGATCATCTGGGAAAGTGCGGAAACCGGAAAATCCCGAATCCTCACCTACTATGAACTCTACAAGGAAGTGAACCGCTTTGCCGGCGTTTTGAAAAACCTGGGCGTGGGAAAAGGAGACCGGGTTCTCATTTATCTACCGATGGTGGCAGAAGCGGCAATCGCCATGCTGGCATGCCTGCGCATCGGTGCCATTCATTCCGTTGTATTTGCCGGATTCAGTTATGATTCACTGGCGGGACGGATTGATGACGCCGAACCGAAGGTCATTCTGCTTGCAGATGCCGGACGTCGTGGCGGAAAAAATGTTCCGTTAAAACCGATCGTGGACAAAGCCCTTGAAACCGCTAACCACAAAGTTGATTATTGTGTGGTGCTCAATCGTGGACTGGTGGAAGTCGACATGAAGGAAGGCCGTGATCTTGACTGGTACAGGATCCTTGATGATAAAGGTGAAAATTATGTAGAGCCGGAGCATTTGGAAAGTTCGGATCCATCCTATATCCTGTACACCTCCGGGACCACCGGGAAACCAAAAGGGGTCGTGCGCGATACCGGAGGGTACAGCGTAGCCCTGCATAATTCCATGGGACAGATATATGATTGTCACGACGGCGATGTCTATTTTTCCACTTCCGATATCGGATGGGTGGTGGGACACTCATATATCGTCTACGCTCCATTGTTAAAAGGGGTTACCACGATCATGTACGAAGGGACTCCGATCTATCCGGATCCGTCTGTCTGGTGGCGCATTGTAGAGAAATACGGAGTGACCCATATTTTCAGTGCCCCGACGGCTGTACGGATTTTGAAAAAATACCCGGAAAAGCATATCAAAAATTATGATCTCAGTTCCTTAAAATATATGTTCCTTGCCGGAGAACCGCTGGATGAATCGACATGGCAATGGGCACATGACACCTTCGGAGTGCAAATTATTGACCATTACTGGCAAACGGAAACCGGATGGCCGATACTGTCCAATATGCCGGGTGTCGAAGCATTGCCGATCAAACCGGGTTCACCGACAAAGCCGGTAGTCGGCTACAAGATCAAAGTGGTGGATCAGGATGGAGAGCAGTTACCTGCCGGACAAAAAGGATTCCTCGTTGTAGAACCTCCTCTGGCACCCGGAAACCTATTGACCGTCTGGGGAGATGACGAACGCTACAAGCAGTCCTACTTCGGATTTTTCAAAGATAAGCTTCTTTACATGACAGGAGACTATGGGATTGAGGATGAGGACGGCTATTTCTGGGTACTTGGCCGGGCCGATGAAGTCATTAACGTTGCCGGACACCGTCTTGGAACGCGGGAGGTAGAAGAAGTCATATCCTCTCATCCTGCCGTTGCTGAAGGTACCGCTATCGGGGTAAAAGATGAAGTCAAGGGGCAGGCCATCGTATGTCTGGTCATTTTGAAGCTTGATCAGGACCCGGATGAGCGAATCGCACAGGAAATCATCAACCTGATCCGGGACAAAATTGGTGCAGTGGCCACTCCGAGAGAGGTCAAATTCGTCAAAATGCTGCCCAAAACCCGTAGCGGTAAGATTATGCGGCGAGTCATCAAGGCGGCGGTGGAAGGAGAAAATATCGGCGACCTCAGTACATTGGAGGATGAAGCCAGTATTGAAGAAGTAGAAAAGGCTGTTGAAAGCATGCGTGCCGAACTGGGTTAGATAATCCCGAAAACGGAAAACACTATTGACGTTTAATCAATAAGGCTGTTAATATGAGTGAGAACCATTGAAAATCAGATAGAAGCGTGAATCCCACTGGGGGTGCTCATGTGATGAGCTGAGAGAAGATCAATATCTTCAACCCTTGGAACCTGATCTGGATCATACCAGCGTAGGGAAGTGGACGTGGCCGAGTGATATCCGCGATCTGTGTCTTGTTATTTCGAGTACAGTCCATAAGCCATCCCATTTCCCGGGATGGCTTTTTAAATTGCTTTTTTGACGATGATCCGGAAAAGGGGTTAACTTTACGGAATTATGGAGAGTTGGTGTGATGCGGCATGAATCGATGGAAACGCTGGATTGATCAATATCTTCTTTTTGTGATCGTATCTCTGGGTGTGATCGTCATCTGGGAAGTCATTGTTCAAACGGGACGGGTAGCCAGTTTTATTCTTCCTGCTCCTTCATCCGTGTTCGTTTCACTGTGGGAGTTAAAACAACCGATATTGTTTCAACATTTGCCGGCAACCATGTATGAAGTGCTCATCGGCCTGTTTTTATCAACGGTCGGCGGTGTGATGCTGGCGGTGGCCATGTATTTCTATAAGCCCGTGGAAAAGTCATTTTACCCGATGGTGATCATTTCTCAGACGATTCCGTTAATCGCGATCTCACCGATTTTTATTCTGTGGTTCGGTTATACCATCTGGAGTAAAGTGGCCGTCACCGTACTTATCGCGTTTTTCCCGATTGTGGTGAACACATATGACGGTCTTAAACAGGATAATTCGCCGTATCGGGAGCTTTTGCTTTCCATGGGAGCATCCCGCTGGCAGATTTTTAAAAAAGTGCAGGTCCCGCTGGCTTTGCCCTCCTTTTTTTCAGGATTAAAAATGGCCGGAGTTTTAAGTGTAATCGGGGCCACGATCGGTGAATGGCTGGGGGCCAGTGAAGGATTGGGGTATTTTGCACGCAGAATGTCAAGCAACCTCCGGGCAGAGGCGGTTTTTGCTTCCGTTGTTGTCCTCTCCCTACTCGGGATTCTTTTGTTTGTGACAACCGTTTTTATCGAAAGGAAAACATTAAAATGGAAAAATTGGGAGGAGAGCTCAAAATGAAAAAATTGGTTATGCTGATTCTGGTTTTTGGACTGCTTGCAGGGTGTGGTTCTACACCACCGCCGGTTGATCAGGCGGGCGAAACAAAGCAGAATCTTGAAAAGGTGAGCGTCATGCTCGACTGGTACCCCAATGCGGTTCATGCTTTCCTGTATACGGCCATTGCCGAAGGATATTTTGCCAAACAGGGGATTGAAGTAGATATCAAAATGCCGGCGGAAACCAATGATCCGCTGCGACTGGTGGCTTCCGGAGAAGTGGATCTGGCATTAAGTTACCAGCCCCAGGTGATTATGGCCCGGGGAGAGGGGATTCCGGTCCAATCTGTGGCTGCAGTGGTGAGACATCCTTTAAACTACCTCATGATCCCTGAAGAAAGCCCGATTCAGTCACCGAAAGATCTGATGGAAAAAAAGGTGGGATATCCGGCAATTCCATTGAATGATGCTTTAGTGAAAACGATGGTGGAACATGACGGAGGCGATTTTTCGAGGGTAGAGATGATCGATGTGGGATGGGATCTGATCCCCGCTATTTCAACGAATAAAGTGGATGCATTAAGCGGCGGTTTTATTAATCATGAATTTGTCTTGCTGGAAAAAGAGGGACAGAAAATGAGGGCAGTAAACCCGACGGAATATGGGGTTCCTGATTATTACGAACTTGTGCTGGTATCCGGTGAAGCATATATCAGAGACAATCTTCCGTTAATCAAGAAATTCTGGGAAGCTGCGGTGAAAGGGCAGGGATTTGTACGCAATCACCCGGAGCAGGGCCTGAAATATCTATTGGAACACGAGAATGATTCTTTTCCGCTGGAGGAAGATGTAGAAGAAAAAAGTTTACAGACTCTACTTCCTCTCATGAATGAGGAGGGACAGCCCTTTGGTGCCCAGACCGAGGAATCCTGGCAAGAAGTGGCCGATTGGTTATATGAAAACGGTCTGGTGAAAGAGGAAATTGATGTGAAACTGTCCTTTGTTGACTTGCTTGAGTAATTTTTGATGATGGGAGGGAGAAAAAATGACGGTTTACAAAGCATTGACAATTGCCGGATCTGACAGTGGCGGAGGCGCCGGGATTCAGGCCGATTTAAAAACATTTCAGGAACTTGAAGTGTTTGGGATGTCTGCAATCACAGCGGTAACCGCTCAAAACACGGTGGGCGTACAGGGGATTTATCCGTTGACGGCAGAAGCGGTTGTAAAACAGATTGATTCCGTTGCAACAGATATCGGAACCGATGCGGTAAAGACCGGCATGCTGTTTAGTGATGAAATCATTGAGCAAGTGGCAAATAAAATCAAACAATACGGATGGGAACAACTGGTGGTCGATCCGGTGATGGTGGCCAAAGGTGGATCGCGCCTGTTGCAGGAGGAGGCCGTCCGTGCCATGAAGACCCTTTTGCTTCCGCTGGCGATGGTGGTCACACCGAATATTCCTGAAGCAGAAGTCTTAACGGGTATATCAATCCATTCGCCGGAAGATCGAAAAGAAGCAGCCAGGGCCATTGTTGACATGGGAGTAAAATACGTGGTTGTGAAAGGAGGGCATGAAGCCGGCAAAAAATCGATGGATCTTTTATATGACGGGGAGACGTTTATTGAACTGGAAAGTGAGCGGATCGACACCAGACATACCCATGGAACCGGCTGTACCTTTGCCGCCGCAATCACGGCCGGTCTGGCAAAAAGAAACACTGTGTATGACGCGGTAAAAACCGCGAAGAATTTTATTCAGGCAGCGATTGAGCATCCGCTTCATATCGGCGGGGGGCACGGGCCGACCAACCACTGGGCGTACCGGAGGCAGTTCCGATGATTCCGGCAGACCGATATCTGTTAGAAATGAGAAAAAAGAAGCCTCTGGTCCACCACATCATGAATCAGGTGACGATGGGGTTTGTGGCGAACGGAGTTCTCGCCGCAGGAGGACGGCCCCTGATGGCGCGACATCCCAATGAAGCGGCGGAAGCTGTGGCAAAAGCCGATGCGCTGGTGTTGAATCTGGGGACGCCCGATCCGCTTACACTGGAGGCCATGCTGGAAGCAGGAGTCGAAGCGAACCGTCGCGGTATTCCGGTGGTGTTGGACCCGGTGGGTGTGGGACTCTCCCGTTTCCGTCTCAGTATGTGGGAAAAGATTCATAGCAGGGTGCGTCTTGCAGCCATTTGCGGAAACGCGGCAGAAATCTCATTTTTAATAAATGGAGAATGGCAGGGGAGGGGTGTGGACGGAGATACGGTTGAATCCGGCGGGAAACTGGCATCTGAGGCAGCGACTCAATTACAAACGCCGGTTGTGATGACGGGTGAAAAAGATGTGATTAGCGACGGTAAAAAGACGATCGTTGTTGAAAACGGAGATGAATGGCTCAAATTCATTACGGGTACAGGGTGCCTTGCCACCTCGCTGACTGCGATGTTTTTGGGTGTGGATACAGGTGATGCTGCCGAGAAAGCCGCTTCGGCACTTTGTTTCCTGGGAATTGCGGCGGAAGCGGCGAGACAAAGGTCGGAAGGGCCGGGATCGTTTCAGATGCACTTTTTGGATCAGTTGTTCCTGACGGACGGGGAACGCATCCGCTTCAATATGCGGATGGCATGGAGAGGTGATCATGATGAATGAAGCAAAAATGAGGCAACTGTTGACGCTGTATTTTGTTATGGGCAGTCCCAATTGCCCAACAGACCCGGAAAAGATTCTGGTTGAAGCCATTCGGGGAGGAATCACGCTCTTTCAATTTCGTGAAAAAGGGGAAGGAGCGCTGGCAGGCAATGAAAAAATGTACCTCGGTCAAAAATTGCGAAAAATTTGCCGGCAATATTATATCCCCTTTATCGTCAATGATGATCTCGAACTGACTCTCTCAATCGATGCGGACGGAATCCATGTCGGTCAGGAGGATATGGCGGCGGCTGAAGTGAGAAAACGGACAGATAAGCTCATTCTCGGGGTATCGGCCCACAACTACAAAGAGGCGGTACAGGCAGTTAAGGAGGGAGCAGACTATCTTGGTGTGGGGCCGATGTATGAGACGAAAACGAAGCCTGACACGGAGGAGGTAAAAGGGCCTGTCTTGATTCAAAGTCTACGTGATCAGGGGATAAAAGCGCCGATCGTGGGGATCGGCGGGATCACAATAGAGAATTTCCATCACGTTATACGGGCAGGAGCAGACGGAGTTGCCGTGATTACCGCCATTTCTCAGGCAATCTCTCCCCGTGACACGGCCAAAAAATTATATGATGGGGTGAGGATGATATGAGATCATCTACTTATCGGTTAACGTTAATGGCTCTTTTCGTAGCCATCGGAACGATGGGTTCTCATTTACTCTGGTTTCCGGCAGGAGTTGCGAAAGCATATCCGGTACAACACGCGGTAAACGTCATTTCAGCAATATTGCTCGGACCGGGTCCTGCTGTGCTTATTGCTTTTACTATCGGATTGCTGCGGAATCTTCTGGGGGTAGGTACGATTCTGGCTTTTCCCGGCGGGATGATCGGTGCCTTTCTTGCAGGCTTTCTTTATAGCAAAATCAAACGTGACTGGGGGGCTGCCGCAGGCGAAATTATCGGAACAGGTTTATTGGGATCCCTTGCTTCCGTGCCGATTGCACACCTGTTTTTGAACAAATCCGTTGCTGTACTCGCTTTTGTACCGCCGTTTTTGATCAGTAGCATAAGCGGGGCTGTACTCGGATTGATTCTGGTAAATGTCATCAAGAAAAGTGTTCTTCCGGCAGTAGATCGCAGGATGTCCAGATAAACTCTACTTGATGCTTTTGGTTTGAAATCTTTTTTGCCATAACACCCAGCTGATACGGATACTGATTCCTGCAACGAACAATATCCCGGAAACGACATACATCCCGGCGATCAACGGATTGGTTGAGTCCGTTCCGAGAAAAACACCGTGGATGAGACTGAAAAGATAGACGGGAATGGAAAAGTAATGAACTTTTTTCCATACTGTCTTTCCCAACTTTTTCATTCCATCCGACGACAACAGAACAAAAAACATCCCCCACAGAGACAAAACGCCGAGTCCGGTCCAGAGTCGTTCATGTTCTGAAACAAAGGGTAGGATCAGATCAACGAACCGATATTCGGTATAGTGATCAAACAATAATAAAAAGGTGTGCATAAAGGCAAACCAGAATCCGAACCAGCCACTGATCTGATGAATCATTTGAAAGTACATCTTTGTTTTCCCGTTCTTCATAAAGGAGGTGGCAAGCCCCCCGATCACGGAAAGAGAAAGGAGGATGAAAGCAATTACTCCCGCTGATCGGACGGTTTCCCACAGTGAAAACCAGTTTATGATATCGATTCCCATTGGATATCCCTCCTTCCATTGTTGGTGATCATCGTCTTATTTTTAAGAATCAGGACACAGGGGAAAGAGATTTTTTTCTTTTCCATCCACTTTTGCCCCTCGTTTACACCGAGAATGAGCCATATTTTACTGAGGATTTCTGCTTTCAATACAGAGTCTGCGGCTACTGTCGCCTGTACAATATCGCTGTCGGACGGTTTGACGGTGCGCGGATCAATGATATGGTGCAGCCCGGAGCCCCAGCTTCTTTTTGCAATCGAAGAAGTGGCGACAGCGATGTTACTTGCCTTTAAGGAACAACAATTTTTCTCCTGGTCGAACGGATCAGCAATTTCGATTTGCCAGGGTTCTTTTCCCCAGACACGCAGGTCTCCGCCTGCGTTGATCATCCCGTTATCTGTCCCACGCTTTTTTAATCTAAGAAAACTGTAATCGACCGTCCACCCTTTCACAATTCCGCCGAGATCAATTTCTGTCTGATCCCTTTTGATCACAGCTTGCATCCTCTCGTCAAACTCTACCCAGTTCTGCCCGGGATCAACGGCGGCAAAAGACAATTGTTCATGGCCCATTGTCTGCTGTGATTTTTCCAACTCTTCAAAGGAACGGCTGTATCCATATGTTTTCAGGGATGGAAGAATCCGCGGCGTGATCAAACCATCGCTCCATTTTTCTATTTCCCGGGCAATTTGCATGATTCGGTAAAAATGACGAGATGGTAAAAATGGGACCCCTTTTTGCAACTGATTAAACTGTGAAAGCTCACTTGTTGATTGAAAACGGGAACAGCTTCGTTCCAGCAGGGAAAACGTCTTTTCAACCGTGTCGGTATCATGCACGGGAATCTCGACATCCACATCGGTATTCATCGCGAAGAAATTATGATGCACGAGTTTTGGTTTTGCGTTTTGCACTCGGTTGTACCTCCCTCACCGGCTGGCTTGCCACGATCTCAATGGCGGAACCGGCGTCAGTTACATCCGTCAGTACTTCCTCGTTAAACGGGACGGCTGTATCGTCCAGTGTGATGATTTGTGGACTC
>JAWLDF010000019.1:0-58824 GCA_041686735.1 Bacilli bacterium | reverse complement strand
TACAGACACATTTCCATGGATCACATCACTTACACGGGGCAACAGTTTAATCTGTGCTCCCGATTCCTTGCATATATCAATTACAGTGGCAATCTCTTCTCGTGGCGCTGAAGGCATAGCGATTATAATGGTATTGATCTCATAAGATTGTACCTTTTCTATTATATCTTGCCTTGTTCCTATCACGGGAAGGCCTACTACTTCCAGATAGAGTTTAGCAGGGTCATCATCTATGAAAGCAACCGGATACAAATCGGTGTCAGGTGTATGTTTCAGTTCTTTTGCCACCAGAGCCCCTGCATTTCCGGCACCTATGATGAGAGCACGTTTGTGATGGGGTTTAATTTTGATGTAGCTGTCACGAACGATTCTCCATATGAAACGGGAACCGCCCACACCCAAAATAATCGCCATCCAGGATATGAGAAAAATGGAACGCGGAATAACGACATCCCATCCCCATTGTTTTAAAAGAAGATAGAAACTTAAGCTTATAGCTATAGAAATCGTTGTTGCTTTTATTATGGAGATTAATTCGCCAATACTTGCATACTGCCATACTCGTTTATAGAGTTTTGAAAGGTAGTATGTAGGATAGGTAGTGATCCAAATGAAGATAAATGCATAGAAGATGCCAATAGAATATTCTTGTGGGATTTTGAAATCAAACCGCAACCAGAAAGCCAGTAAAATGGATAGTATTATGATTAGAGTATCGATAATAAAAAATAAAAATATTCTTTGATTGTATCCCACAATATTCCCTCCGAAATAGATAAATTATATCAATATGTTTGTTTTCAGTATATCATTTATCTGTCTTTTGTTGGTACCTGTCACCGACAATATTCACCAGAATATACTCAAACCTTGTTGATGAAAGGCACCTTTATCGTTTAACCAAAAACCAATCATTCAACAAATCCTCTCTGTTATAATAGAAGCGCTGGTTATCCTCGTATCTGGTTACTTTTCCACCTGCTGCTTCAACAATAGCTTGCCCTGCTGCGGTATCCCATTCCATTGTTGGTGCATATCTTGGATAATATTCTGCTTTCCCTTCTGCTACTAGACAAAATTTCAAAGAACTACCGGATGAAACCACTTCTATTTTGCCGTGCTTTGATTCCAACTCTCTAATAAATGCTTCCGTTTCCTCTGACATGTGTGAGCGACTGGCAACTACTTTTGTCACAGAAACACACTCTAACTCTGGTAAACGCACACTTTTCAAAATTAATTCCTCTTCGTCAGTAATCTCTTCCTTCGAAGCATCTATTAGTTTATATGCGCCCTTTTCTACAGATCCAAAGTAAAAAACATCCAATGCTGGTGCATAGATAACACCCATCGAAGGATACTTCCTTGTAATCAATGCGATATTTACTGTAAATTCATCATTTTTCTTAATAAATTCCTTCGTTCCATCCAAGGGATCTACCAACCAAAAGCGACTCCATTCACTTCGTTCATGATATGGAACCTTTCTTCCCTCTTCACTTAGTACGGGAATGCTTGAATCTATCGCATGCAATCCCTTTATAATCACATTATGAGCCCGTTTATCGGCTTGTGTTAATGGCGAATCATCGCTTTTAAACTCTATATTAAAATCATGTGCATAAACGTCTAAAATCTCTCTACCAGCTTCTAGAGAAATGTTAAATAGGTCGAAAAAATTAATTTGATTCACCTGCTACCAAGCCACCTTCAATATACTTCATAATTTGCTTAATAACGTAATCTGTTGCTTCTTCTAATGAATACTTACTGGTATCAATTTCAATTTCCGGATTTTCTGGTGCCTCATACGGACTGGAAATTCCAGTGAAGTTTGGTATCTCTCCCTTACGAGCTTTCTTATACAGTCCTTTCACATCACGTTTTTCACATTCTTCCAGAGGAGTGCTAACATAGATTTCTATGTATTCATTACCAATAATTTCTCTGGCATTTTTACGATCACTTTCATAGGGTGAAATAAACGATGCCAGTGTAATAATTCCTGCATCATTCATCAGCTTTGCTACTTCAGCCACTCGACGAATGTTTTCAACGCGGTCAGTTTCTTTAAAGCCCAGATTTTTATTTAACCCATGCCGTATATTATCTCCATCAAGTAACATCGTGTGGTATCCAAGGGATACTAATCTTTTTTCAACTTCATTGGCAAGTGTCGACTTGCCTGAGCCTGAAAGACCGGTGAACCATAATGTTAGTGGCTTCTGGCCTTTTTGCTGGGCACGAATCTCTCTTGTAATATCGGTCTTCTGCCAGACAACATTGGTTGATCTGCGAAGGGCATGTTCTATCACCCCACAGGCTGATGTCATATTGGTTACACGATCGATTAATATTAGTCCACCCAATGCTTCATTATTTTCAAATGTGTCAAAAACCATTTTATCAGACAGAGAAATATCACATTTCGCCATTTCGTTTTTAAAAATTCTATCTGCTTTCACATGCTTTCCTGTATTAATATCAATTTTGTGTTTAATGGACAAAACGGTTCCCGGAAGAACGTTCGTTCCCACTTTCACAAAATAGTTTCTGCCGGGAATCAGAGGAGAATCATCCATCCAAAGAATTGTTGATGTAAACATATCCGCAACTTGAATTGAATCAGTATTTGTTAATACACAACCGCGAGAAACGTCCACTTCACGATCCAATTGAATCGTTACAGGTTGTCCCGCTGAAGCTGATTCCATTTCTTTATCAGTAACTAGGAGACTCTTTAATTTTGCCTTTTCATTACTTGGCAAAGTGATGATCTCATCACCAATAGAAATGCTACCGGATTCAATTTGTCCTTGGAAGCCACGGAAGGTATGGTTAGGGCGACTTACACGCTGTACCGGCATAATGAAGCTGTTTTCTTCTATCTCCTTATTAACTTCCACCGTTTCTAAATAAGGTAGCAACGGCAGACCTTCATACCAGGGGGTATAATCAGATCTTCTTATAACATTATCCCCCTCTGTAGCTGATACTGGTATTACTTGAATGCTCTCAAGATTAAACCCGTAGGTCATTTGCAAAAAGTCATCTTTAATTTCTTCAAATCGTCTATGATCATAATTAATCAAATCCATTTTGTTTACAGCTAGTACAAGATGTTTAATTCCCATTAATGAACAAATTCGGGCATGTCGTTTGGTCTGCGTAACCACACCTTTGGTTGCATCAACTAGTATCACCGCAAGATCAGCGAAGGATGCGCCAACTGCCATATTACGGGTGTATTCTTCGTGTCCCGGAGTGTCAGCTACAATAAAGGATCGTTTTTCGGTTGTAAAGTAGCGATAGGCAACATCAATAGTTATCCCCTGTTCTCTTTCGGCCATTAATCCATCCAATAGAAGGGAGTAATCAATGGCTCCGCCTCGGTTTCCGACTTTACTATCAAGCTCCAGTGCTCTTTCTTGATCAGCAAAAAGTAGTTTTGCATCGTAAAGCATATGTCCAATTAATGTAGATTTACCATCATCTACACTTCCGCATGTGATAAATTTTAATAAGCTCTTCATTCTAGAAATACCCCTCTCGCTTACGTCTTTCCATGCTTCCAGCGGCTTCCTGGTCAATTACACGGCTTGTACGCTCAGATGAAACAGCACCCAATGTTTCTTCTATGATTTTATCTAAGGTATCCGCTTCAGACTCAATGCCACCAGTAAGAGGGTAACAGCCTAATGTACGAAAACGAATTTTCTTCATAACCACTTCTTCGCCAGGTTCTAATCTCATCCTATCATCGTCCACCATGACAATATTTCCATCACGATAGGCGACAGGTCTTTCTTTGGCAAAATATAATGGTACAATATCAATTTTTTCTCTGCGAATGTATTGCCAAATATCTTTTTCTGTCCAATTGGAAAGCGGAAAAACACGGATGCTTTCCCCTTTATTAATTCTAGTATTATAAAGTTTCCACATTTCTGGTCTCTGGTTTTTCGGGTCCCATGCATGATTTTTGTTACGGAAAGAAAAAATTCTCTCTTTAGCACGAGATTTTTCTTCATCACGTCTTCCACCACCAAAGGCAGCGGTAAAACCATATTTATCTAACCCCTGTTTTAACGCCTGGGTTTTCATAATATCCGTATATGCAGATCCGTGGTCAAATGGATTAATTCCCTGTTTGACACCTTCTTGATTGGTGTGAACAATCATTTCGATTCCTAATTCTTTTGCTTTGCGATCACGGAATTCTATCATTTCTTTAAATTTCCATGTTGTATCGATGTGCATAAAAGGAAATGGTGGTTTTTCCGGATAGAAAGCTTTCATGACCAGGTGTAGCATGACAGAGCTATCTTTACCGATAGAATAGAGCATTACTGGTTTTGCACATTCTGCAGCTACTTCTCGGATAATGTATATGGATTCAGCCTCTAGTTGGTCGAGGTGGGTTAGTTCCCTCATTAATGAGTACCTCCTTGTAGAATATATTCTTACGATACAGTTTAGTAAGAAAGTGTAAAACCAGTTATTAATGTGTATTTATTACCCTAAATGGAATAATTCCTAATTTCTTATACAAAACGACCATTCTAAGTGAATTAATAAGAATGATAGAGATAGCACTAGAAGTTGCTGCTCCGTTAATACCATATAAAGGCAATAATTTCATATTAAGAGTAATTATAAGTATTAGCATAACAATATTTATATACATATTAAACTTTGCATACCCTGTCATACTTAAAATAAACCCACACGGTCCACTAATTGCGTTAAAAAGCTGTCCAACCGCAATTAATAGTAGTGCGTTACTACCTGCTATAAACTCAGTTCCAAAAACTTGCATAATGTCTTTTTTAAAAAGCACTAAGAAACTTAGAATAATTACTGAAGTAATTAACATGAAATAATTTATTTTACCATAAATATTGTTTAATTTAACGATTTCATTTCCCATATAGAGTTTTGATATCATAGGAGTAAACACTTGATTTATTGATCCTAACATGAAACTTGCAACAATACCAATTTGTGTAGCACTTTGAAATATACCTACACTTTTTGCATCAAGGTAATAACCAACCATATAGATATTGATTTTATTAATAATAATTCCAAGGCTTCCAACTATCATCAATGTAAATGAATATTTTATAAGTTCTTGGTAATCCCCTTTATATTCCCACCTTATATTACCTAAAATTCTTTCATTGTATGCTCTATAAAACAAGTATAACAAAGCTACTATCAAAGCAAGATGCTTTGAAATTACTGGTACTAAATTGTAATCTATATTAATAAAGTAAAGAAAAAGAATACTTATACAAAATATCCCCTCTTGAAAAATATTCATAACTAATGAATATTCTTTCATCATTCTTCTTGCTTGAAACAGTGATGCTAAAGTGAATAAAATTGTTATTAGAACAATTAATCCAATTTGATTTAGGAAAGTACTTTTATACTTTATATCTCCTAAAATATATACTGAAAAATCTTTTCTCCATATATATAATAGGATAACTATTAAAATCGATCCTATAAAAGTAACTACAAGTGAAAAAGTGCCTATGCTTTTGTTTAGCTCTAAATTGTTATTTAATTCATTTTGGGGTATTACTTTAAGATGTCCTTGATCAACACCAAGCATAGGGAATATTGTTATAATTGTAATAATGGATAAAATATATATAAATTCACCATATATCTCAGCTCCTAATAATCTAGCCATTAAAACATTTGCTATAACCAAAAATAATTTTCCAATTCCATTTGTTAGAAACATAAATATTGATTTTTTTATCAATTCTTTTTCTTCACTCATATGTACTAGGCTCACTTTCTATTAGCAAATGACATCAGCATTTCCTGTAGTATTTCGTAATATTCTTATTTATTCTATAATAAAGTCTACATCTTTAGGGAAAAACATCTTATATAGATTTTAATATTTTACCTTTAGCATAGATGATAATTTTGTTAAAAGTCCCTTTAAGTCCATAGCTTTTATAGAAGTTTAAGATAGTGAGATAGTACCTATTAATATAAACTAAAATTTTCATATAATTACTGCTATTTATTTTTATTACTTGTTCCAACTCTAATGTCGTTAATTTATTGTAGTTGTTTCTAATATACTCAAGAATTTTCTCAAGATTTTCTTTACTTAAATCATCTGATACTTCATTTTTTTTCTCTAGTATAAAATCATAAACAAGTTTCTTTAGTAACAGATTTAAACTAGGGTAAGCGTTAATAATATCCCTATAATAATTCTCATCATACATATAATTTTCTGTCTTATGGAAATTACTTTCAGTATCTGTATAATCAATACCTAGATGTTCTTTAAGCCATATAATGTCATCTTTACATCGTTCGATAATTTTATCAATAACTTCTTTTTTAAGTTTAAACTTATCCCCTCTTATTTCATGTAATGGGTAATTAACATTTTGTATATTAATATTAGAATTCTTTGTAGAGAATTCTAAAGAACATATCTTTTGGTTAATATAATATATTAGCTCAACGGCCTTATCTGAAAGACTATCATTCATATTAATAATATTAAATTTCTGTATATCTTTTGAATCAACTCCTATTAACTCTAAAAAATGACCTGTAGGTCCAAATTCATGCGTGCACGCATCTTCAAATTTATAAATTATAACATTTTCTATACCAAAAACCTCAATATAGTTTACTATTGAGGTTTTATATGAAGGTATAATTTTATCGTTAATTATTTGATTTATATTAGAGTCCCCTTTCTTTATTTCTTGCTGAATACGTGAAGTACTATAAGTCCTTACATCTCTTAATGATATAATAATTACAAATTTTACATCTTTTAAAGATTTTTCAAAAAGTGATTTTAGTTCAATAATTGACTCTTTAGGTAAGTCCAATAGTCCTTCATCAGAAATAATTATTTTATTTCTTCTTTGTTTTAATATTTTTTTTATAAAATTCTTTTTTTTACTCTCAATTTTTTCTTTGTCTTTTATTTTAAGAAACTTTAACAAACCTTCATCATCAAATATAATTTTTGTACCTCTCAAACCATATTTTTTCCCATAATAATAAGCATTAATATTTTTTTTTAGTAATTTACTATTAATAGTAAGTGACTCTTGTATACTGGTGGATGCTGTCTTATGCATACCTATGTGCATATATATAACCTTTTTATTTTCATTACTCATATTAATACTCCTATCTATTAAATAGTACAAGGTTACAAGAAATATTATACTTTTGTTTAGATAAATCTCAATAATGTGTTAATTTATAAATCAACCTACCTCCTATAATCATTTATGTTTATATTTCGTTTAATTATCTTTCCAGGAACCCCTGCAACTACACAATTATCTGGAACATCTTGAGTAACAACTGCATTTGCCCCGATAACCACATTATTACCAATACGTATAGGTCCAAGTATCTTAGCTCCTGCACCTACATAAACATTGTCCCCTATAACAGGAACTTGATATTCTTTATTTTTACCCCCAACGGTAACACCTTGATCAATTATACAATTCATACCTATTTTGCTTCTTGAATGAATTACAATACCAATTCCACCATAGCCAAACACTGTCCCTTTTCCAATATCAGCAGAATAGGGAATAAAACAACCAAAAACCAACCTAATTAGCAAAGTTAAAAATTTTGCTAATAATGTTAATTTAATTTCATACATAATTCTTGATAATTTATACCATTTATATACATTAGTCATATTAGATATAGCCTCCTAAAATCAGTTCTTAAACTTAACCTTAGAAATAAGATACACTCCTAATAAAATAAACGATGACACTAATCCAATAAAAACTCCATTATAGACTGAACCCCTAGCGATTATCACAAACATAGCTCCTAAAATAACTAAAAGAACATTTTTCACTACTTTGTTCTTCCGATTTACTATTTTATCAATTAAAAAGTTAAAAACAGCCCAAAAAATCCCTAAAAAAATTCCAAACCACCAAAAGTTAGCAAATACATCACCGTATAAAGTAGGGTGCATAGAAATGTTAGTATTTGAAAAATCATTAATCCATGCGCTGCCCATTGAAATAGCAAAATCAGGAGGTTTAAGCCCACCTGATAATGATGTTGGAATTGCAATGAAGAGAAGTCTCAAGTATGTGTGTCCCTCATTGAAATTTGGAAAATGGTTATTATTATCAATAAAATAGTAGAACGCATTTCGCAGACCCAATTCCCCATTACCATTTAAAAGCATATCTATAACCAAGTTGTTCATAGAATATATATCTAAACTTGAAAAAAGAGAATAAAATCCACCGTAAATTCTAAACAATCTTAGAAAGTAAACTAAATACACTGAAACAATTCCTAAAATACCTAGACTTATGATTGTTTTAAAAGATTTTCTTCGTTTATTATTAAACACAAAAGGAATAATAATCGCCACTAATAATGGAAGTATTGTAATTCGATTTCCGGTTACAAACGGATAAAAGAGTATAAGTAGTACCGATATAATATATAGCACTTTATTCTTGTTTTCTTTGAACACCAAAATAACACCAGCTGAAGCAAAAAACAAAAATTGGACAAATCTAAGAGGGCTTAATATCCCCAATTCACTGTTTAAGATATAAATTCGACCCCATGATGTATTAAATATGTTCCCTAAATATTTAATTATAAAAAATGATAATATAACAATACATGAAACTAATAGTAGGAATAGATACCTTTTTATTCTGCCATCTATCCCATTTTTATTAAAGTAATCCTGATGACTATTATTTTTATTTTTTTTTATTACTAAGTTAATTTTTGCAAAGGGTAGTATTGAAAATAATATTCGAGATAAGATGTAGGTTAGATTAAACAATAAAACAAAAATCGATGCATCAATCATTACCTCATTACTATACTTGACGTTATCTAATATTACACTTAAAAAATGTGGTATTCCAAACATTACTAATAGGGTAGCCCATAAAAAGACTGATAAATATTTTTTTTTATACTCATATAATGTAATTAATATAATACTAATTAATTGTATTGTTGCTAAAAATATACTCACTTTACATGATCACCTACAATATTTTCAAAAAGCTTAACTTCTTGATCAATAGTATTCTTAGTAAAAAATTTATTGTTTTTCTGAAAACTTCCGTTTAAGCTTTCTAAATTTAATGATTCAACTTTAATGTTTTCATCGTTATCAATAAATAATACATTTTCAAAATCACCAAACACCTCTTTACACACACTTATATTAGATGTGATTAAAGGGATACCAAAAGTTGCAATTTCGCAAGCCATTACACCTTGTGCATCCGCCCTTGTTGGCATGAGAGCATACTTAGCTTTATTCAAGTAGTAAACAATTTCATCATGATTCAAATGCTTTTCAATGAAATGAAGATTAGCTGGTTTTTCATTATATTCAAAGAAACTCCCCTTGCCAATTACACAAAAGTTATAATCCGGATTGTTTTGGGCCATCTTATAAACAACATCAATACAATACTTTGATTTATCTAGTAGGTTTCTTATAGTAATAAAATCGTATTCTTTCTCAATAGTTAAATCATAATCATTATGTTCAAATTTTTTACCAATGCTATTATATATAATATGCTTTTTATTTAGGATAATATTTGGATCTATTTTAACGTACCTAATAAACATGTCGTACATCCAATTACTTACAAAAACAAATTCTGATTTTGGCACTAATTTAATAAAGAATCTCTTCCAAACTTTCAACTTTATATTGTCATATATAGAATTCAAAAATCTAAATATATATGAATCTTTCTGAGTATATGAATATGGCTTAGGATAAATTTCTGAGGATTTCAAAACCTCGTGTCCATGAAAGAAAAATATAATTTTATCAAAATGAGAGTTGTATTTTTTTAAAAACAAGTAATGATTGCGAAGATTTGGAGCATGAGAAATCAAAATATCAAATTTATCATTAATTAGTTTTTTTCTAAATGTTTTATAAGAGTAGACCTTTACTCCATCTAATATATAATCTTTATTTGTAGTAAAAGATAGGACAGAAACATCAATGTTCCGTTTAACATATTCCTTATTTCTAGTGTGAATAAAATATTGTGCCACATAACCATCAGGTCTAGGATAATCTGTAGTCAAAACTAAGAGTTTCATAGGTCACCTCATACTTCCCTTAATATATCCTATAGTTTATAAGAATTCTTCAAATTACAAACATTTTTTGTGTCAAGAATATGTTTGGCTTTGATTAAATTTACATTATTTTTTATATGATCATGTCCGACCATAATAACAAGAACCTCTATCTCATTTAAAAAATCCTCAAAGTTCATATATTGATGTTCCACAATTCTTGTTTTAATAAGCGGATCATATACTTTAACACCTACAGCTAAGTGTTCATCCATCCGTTCTAATAATTGAAGTGTAGGGCTTTCCCTTGTATCATCAACGTTTTCTTTATATGTTAATCCATATAATCCAACTTTTGAAATATCTTTGATACCATTTTCTTGCATAATATCTCTTATTCTCCCAAGTACATAGCTTGGCATGGAATCATTAACCTTTCTGGCGGCCAAAATTAAATTGGTTAAATCTGGATAGTCTCCAACTAGGAACCACGGATCTACAGAAATACAATGGCCGCCTACACCTGGCCCAGGTTGTAATATATTAACTCTTGGATGTTTATTTGCGATTTTAATAACTTCATACACATCAATATTGCCGGAATGACAAATTTTAGCTAATTCATTCGCAAATGCTATATTAATATCTCTATATGTATTTTCAACGACCTTGGACATTTCAGCAGTTCTTATATCTGTTAAAAAAATCTCTCCTTTACAAAAACTTGAATACAACCCTTTAACTTTCTCACCTATATCCAGATTATCTGTGCCTATCGTTCTGGAATTATGTTCAAGTTCATAAATCATGTTTCCGGGAATAATTCTTTCAGGAGCATGTAACAGATGAACATCTTCTCCAATAACATAACCTCTTTTTTCTATTTCAGGACGAATATACTTATCAATAGTACCAGGTGCAATTGTTGACTCAATAATTATCACTGCGCCTTTTTTACAAACATTAAGGACGCTATTCACTGCTGAAATAACATATTTTGGATCAAGTTTCTTGCTTTTTTTAATATAAGGTGTTGGAACTGCAATAATATAAGTATGTGTTTTCTGATACTCAGTTGTAAATTCGATTCCATTAGAAAGTGCTGCTTGAAACAAATCCTCTAAGCCCTTTTCTTGAAAAGTGAGTTTCCCTTCTTTTAACAAGTTTACTAGATTATGATTATTATCGGTTCCTACTACCCTCATTCCCCTTTTTGCTAATATAAGCGCTGTAGGTAATCCAATGTAGCCAAGGCCAATAACATTAATCATATAATTACCTTCCTTTGTTTCATCTGTTTCATCACATTTAAGTATATAATACTCACTTCAATTCTATATCAAACTCTATATTACACCTTTTTTCAATTATACTACATTTAACAGAAATACATTTAATTTCATCCTTTTTTAAGTAAAATAAACTCCTATAGGATCTCTTTAATGTTGTTTCTCCAACCATTTTAGCCTTACAGATGATTTGTTCATTATCATATAATTCAAATCCTGTTTTCGTTATTTTAATTTCACAAGGGGTGTGAAATTTAACTTCACAATACTCTCCATTTCCAAAAACTTCATCTTTAATTACGTATCCATAATCTGTTTTCTTTATGGATCTGGTATGCTTATAACCGTTTTTAGAGATTATGGTTCCTGTAAATCGTTCATTGTTGAATTGAATATTCTTAGCTTGCGTCCAATCATAAATAAGAAATGGACCCAATTTTTTCATCTGTTCTTTCCCTTGAACTACCAATGTGTTATGTGCTGAAGTTAGTGCCATCCTTTTTCCTAAATCAGTAGCATAAGAATAAGTACCACTATCACAAAAGATATTCTTCCCCCTATGCCATAAATCAATATGAAGTTGATCCATTTGTGCTGGTCGAGTTTTAAAATTTTGAATGACAGTCATTAGAAATCCATGATCGTGTCGTAATGAACAAAATCCAGATTCCTTGAAAAATATAGTTTTCCTCTCTAATTTATAAATAGGTATATCCTCTAAATCATTATTTCCAAACCATAATATTTCTTCATCATAATCACCAGCTTGATATATTCTATGACCTTCAATTAAGGTATAAATCGTGTTCAACACTGGTCTGAAATCTCGATATCCACATGATGTAACTGGAAAAATTAATGCCCCATCATTTGGACCATAATTAGGAACATCACCGCTTTCATCCTGCATTTGATACATCAATAATGCACTATTTTTAATTAATGTCTTACTATTTTCGGATATATCAATATTAGTTTTATTTCTGATTTCTATCACTAATTCCATTAGCTGAAGAGCAAATCTTTGATAATTAAAGGAATACTGTATATACCCTCCATCATGAAAAAATTGTTGTTGTATCTCTTTATCAAGTAAAATATACGCTTTTTTTAATCTTCTTTTATCATCACAACTCCACGCACCTATAATAAGGCCTATAATCTCTGAAAGAGTGTGATTGTTTTTTATGCACTTGTGAGCGTAGAAGAAATTAGATAGAACTTTTTTATAACTTACTTCAATTACTTTACGTAAGTTCACTCTATCTCTTTGTGAGGTTAATCCATAGGATTTAAATACGGAATAAGCCATTAAAGCATTTATCATTCGTAACGTAGCTTCTTGACCACATTTAAAATTTGGCCCATAAGAATATGGGTTATTCTTTATCCAATCATTTAGTTGGTTAGAAAAAGCATCATAATACTTTCTATCTTTTTTTATCATATAAGCTCTAGTTAAATAAAAAAAATGAGTAAATCTAGATACTTCCCAAATAACCTTAATGTCACCACGTTGAGGATCAAAATCAGGTATTTGATACCATTTTAAGGATTTATCAACCTCTACTTTTGTTATTGGATTTAAATGCCAATTTATTGGGTTACCATAATTAAGTTCTATCGAAGAAAAGGCCAATATCTTTCCTTTTATTGCATTATTGGCGGTAGATATAATGTTCTCTTTTTTTTCATTTGACAGTCTATTTAAAAAATCTTCTATTCTCTTAACATTAATATTGAAAAGATCTATTTTTTTTACCTCGACATCTTTTTCAAATATTTTCTCGGTGACAGGCATTGCTCTCAACATTTTTAGTTTTCCAGAATAAAGCAAACGGTTTGTAATCCACGGTAACCCATATTCATATATTAGAGATTTAATCATGGTAATACCTCATTATTAATTATTATTGAACACTATCTATTACGTGTATTAATTTATTAGTTAAGATTTTAAAATCAAAATCATTTGCTCCATTCTTTGCATTTTCACTCATCATTTTATATTTATCATTAGGCATTTCTTTTATTTGTAAAATAGCCTTAGCTAAATCCTCGGGTGTACTATTTTCTAACTCAATTCCACAATTATATTTTTCTATTATAGAATACCCCGTTTTCACTGTTGAGATTATGGGTTTACCTGATGCCATATATTCAAATAATTTATTTGAACTGTTCCCTCTGGCCCAATTATATTGTGTCTGTGAATAATTTAGAATATTGACTGATGATTTGCTTAAAATATAAGGTATATATTGTTTATTAACATAACCTTTCATTTTTACATTTGTAAAACCTTCATCGATCACTCTTTTTTCTAACATTTTTTTCTGGTTTCCATCACCATAAATCAAAAATTGAATATCAGATTCGTTTTTTAATATCTTAGCTACATTCAATATATTCCCTACATTATTTACTGGCCGTATAGCGCCAACATAAACGACATTAAATTTTTTGGCATTTAATTCATCATCCTCAATAGTATTTTCGTATATTAATTTATGGAATTCTTCTAGGTCCACACCGTTATTAATGTAATGACACTTTCTAAGATCTATTTTACCACCCTGTTCTATGTCCCATTTCTTTTCTTTGATGTAATCGGTGTCTCCTTCTTTAGTAAAGATTAATGCATCTGCCTTTTTATAAATCCAATGTTCGCCTGTTGTAAGTAATTTACCTAAAACACTTTTTTCTTTTACTTTATTAAATGAGAAAATTGCTTCTGGCCATAAATCACGTACTTCACATATACAAGGGACTCTAAATTTCTTAGCTATCTGAATCCCTGCAACCATAGTTAAAGGATGTACACTAGAAGCAAGAATTACATCAGGTTTACCATTCAACTTTGCATATTCCTTTGCCACTGTAAACAAATTAAAATAAAACAAGCTCATATTTTTAACTCTATCAATACCATTTCCTGTTGCAGTAGTAGTCTTAACAAAAACAAAGGGGATATTATCAACTGTATCAGTTGAATATTTTTGATCACCTGTATTAATGTATTCAGTTTTATTATGATAAGTGTTTGCACAAAATATAGTCACATTGTAACCATGTTTTATAAGATACTTTGCAAACCAATAATGTCGTCCACCACGATTAGAATACATATCAGTTGCATAGTGATTCCATAGCCATATGTTTTTTTTCAACTTGAGTACACCTCAGTTAGACCAATCATATTTTATTTATCTTCCTTGCAGGAACCCCAACATAAGTTCCAGTTTCAGTTATATCCTTAACGACTACAGCACCTGCACCAATTATACAATTTTTTGTAATATTTATATTATTACTTACAGAGCTGCCGATTCCTACCCATGTGCCTTTACCGATTTTTGTTGAACCAGCTAAGTTTACCCCCGGGGATATATGTACATAATCTTCAATTATACTATCATGATCTATAGTAGCCCCGGTGTTGATAATACATCCTTGACCTATCTTCGAAAAACAATTAATCACTACTCCTGCCATGACAACACTACCAACCCCAATTTCAACGGATGTTCCTATAACAGCGTCAGGATGAACTAACACAGGAATGCTTGCGCCTTTCGCTAAAAGTTTTTCTACAAATGTTTCTCTAATGTTATTGTTACCTATCCCAACAAAGATTGCGTATGAGTCTATATAATTATAAGCTTCAGATGATTTACCAATCACCGCAATCCCCATTGAACTATTAATATTTTCATTATCATCTAAAAAAGCTATTTCATCCCATATATTTGTTTTCATAGCAATATCAGCAACAACTTTCCCGTGACCACTGGCACCGATAATGAGTAGTTTATTTTTCATAACTTCACTCTTTTCTTATGATTACCTTCGAAAGGTTCCATCGTAACTGAGTTATTTGAATTAATGCCTTCTCTTACGAGTACTTTTTTTACAGTTAAAAAAATAATCTTAAAGTCAACAATGAAACTAACATTATCAACATATTCCACATCAAGATTAAATTTCTCTTCCCAACTGATAGCATTTCTACCGTTTACCTGAGCCAAACCAGACAATCCAGGCCTAACCTTATGTCGACGTTTCTGATGTTCATTATATAGGGGTAAATATTCTATTAATAATGGTCTAGGACCTATGATTGACATATTACCTTTGAGGATATTAAAAAGTTCCGGCAATTCATCTAATGATGTAGATCTTAAAAATTTACCAAACCTTGTCAACCTAACATGATCAGGCAATAATTGTCCTTTCTCATCCCTCTCATCGGTCATAGTCCTAAATTTATATAAAGTAAATATTTTTTCATTAAGCCCCGGTCTGTTTTGTTTGAAAATAATTGGACTACCAAGTTTTATCTTTACGAGTATGGCTATAATTAATAGAACAGGACTTAAAAAAATAATAGCCAGAAATGATAGAATTATGTCCATTAATCTTTTAATGTATCGTTGATATAAAGAGCGTTTAGACTTATTTTCTATCCGCATTTCTTTCACCACAAACTTTTAATTATATTTACAACTCTGTTTAAATCTTCATCCACCATCTTCGTATCACTGGGTAAACATACACCATTTTCAAATAATTTCTCAGATATCCCTGTTCCAATAAAATCATATTTCTTAAAGAACGGTTGCAAATGCATCGGTTTCCAAATGGGTCTTGACTCTATGTTATCATTTCCAAGCACTTCCATAACATCAATTGGTCTAACCTTACCATTTAGTGTCATACAACTTAACCAATAGTTCGGTTCATTCCATTCATTTACCGGCATGAACTCAACCCCATCGAGTTCACTAAGAGCATTCTTATAAAATTCAAAGATGTATTTCTTCTTCTCCACTCGCTGTTCTAAAATTTTAAGTTGTCCCCGGCCAATACCAGCAAGAACATTACTCATACGATAATTAAATCCTAATTCGCTATGTTGATAATGCCTTGCCGGGTCTCTTGACTGAGTGGCCCAAAATTTTATCTTCCCGATTTTTTCTTCATGTTCAGAAACAACCATTCCACCACCGGATGTAGTAATGATTTTATTCCCATTAAAAGAAAAGATGCCATAATCTCCAAAAGTACCTGTATGTTTACCTTTATAATAGGTTCCAAGAGATTCCGCAGCATCTTCTATTAACACAACATTATGTTTCCTACAAATGTCTACTATCCTGTCCAAATCAGCAGACAATCCATATAGATGCACAACAATGAAAGCCTTGACATCAGGGTATTTTTCAAAAGCTTCCTCTAAGGCTTCAGGACACATATTCCATGTTTCAAAATCACTATCTATAAAAACAGGAACAGCATTTTGATAAATAATGGGGTTTGCTGTCGCGGCAAATGTAAGGGTTGGGCAAAAAACAATATCCCCTTCACCAACTCCTGCAGCCTTTAAAGCGAGGTGGATAGCTGCAGTACCAGAACTTAAAGCTGCTGCAGCTTTTGAACCCACCCTGGCAGCCATTTCTTTCTCAAACTCATCCACATTTTTCCCAAGTGGGGCAATCCAGTTTGTATCAAATGCTTCCTTAACATATTGCATCTCATAGCCTTCATCACTCATGTGGGGTGATGAAAGGAATATTTTATCCTTCATACTCAGGACTTCCCTTCCATTGTCTGTTACAATTCTATATGTTGTTCTCTTGAATTAATACCTGAATTCTTCCAGTATTCTCTAACGAATACTAAAAACACCGACAACATCCCACCAACCACTGCCGCAATCAACACATTCAACACCTTATTTGGCCCAACCGGTTCTTCCGGAGCGATGGCTTCATTCACCACCATCACGTTCTTTTCCCCGACATTAACAGAAGTGGCCAGTCGTACTTCATTCAATTTATCCAGAAATGCCTTGTAACTCTCGCGGGCACTGTTGAATTTCTGGCTCAAACGATCATGTTCAAGTTGTTTCTCGACCAGTTGCACCTGTAGTTCCTCCAGATTTTTTTGTAAAGAACTGATCTGTTTTTCAATGCTATTCTGATTTGCTCGTAAACGTTGTAAATCTATTGCTAAAGATTCTTTTTGTTTTTGCAAAAGAGTATATACCGGGTTTAACTGCTCTTCGGCTAATTGCAACTCAGACAACACCTTCAAATCCTCACCTGATTTTGCTGCTTCATTAAATAACGGACTGTTTGCCAGCGAACTGTTGGTAACTACGGTTTCGTCCGTTTGTGCCAGTTGTTGGACAGCTTTTTCATAAGCAGCTTTATTGCTTTCGATTTCCACCTGGTTTTCCAATAACCTGGTCTTAAATGACGTTAATTGATTTAACTTGGCATCGATTTCTTTTTGTAATTCATCCACCCCGTTGGGTTGCTGCAAGAAAACTTTCCATTCTTTTTCCACTTCTTTATAATGGCGTTCTTCTTCTTGCAATTGTTGCTCAATATAAACCACAGATTTTTGAATCTGCTTATTGCTCTGTTCATTGACAAACTCCGTAAATTGACGGGCCACCGCATTGACGATATCAGCTGCCAGTTGCGGGTCGGCATGCTGCACCTTAATTTCCATTAAGTTGGTGTTATTCGGGACATTGATCGATACCATCGATTTTAATTGACGGGCGTTGATCCCGTATTTGTTTTCCAAATCCAGTTCATTGACGACTCTGCGCATGATCGTGTTACTGGTGATCTGTGTTTTATATGTATCGATCGTTAAACTAGGATATTGAGAAAGTGAAGAAAGAATATCTTCCAAACTGTTGCCCTGCGGTGTCGGACGTTGATTGGTCTGTTGTACCATCAAGGTCGATTTCGCTTCATACTGCGGATCCAAAACAAAAAAGCTGACAATACCGCTTGCGAATATCGCAATAGATGTAATCAGTATGATCAGCCATTTTCCTTTCCATAAGATCTCGATAAGTTCCCGTAGCGTGATTTCTTCTTCCATGTTGTTCCTCCATCTGCTTCTGTCTATAATCTCAGCTTCTATTTTACTGTAATGACTGGCAATATACCTTTTCGACAAAATCTTTAAAAATCCTTGCCAAATCCAACAAATATTTTATCATAAATTTTACCAGACTGAAAGATGATAACCCTATCAAATATTTTATTACAAAAAAAAGATGGAGAGATAGCTCCCCACCATATCTGCAGACTTGATTATCCGAATAACCAGAATTTCTTTTTGTGCGGTCTTATTGGTTCTTCGACCCAAAAATCCTTTCCGTAAGCTATATTTTTTGCATTTTCTTTCATCATGTTAACATATGACTTTCCCACTAGCTCAGCAATTTCAATATAACCTTCCGACAACCGTGGCGGGCGTTTTTTATCATCATGTGCATCAGACGCCAGTATATGAAGTAAACCGTGTTCAAACATTTCTTTTGTGAATTTTCTGACTTTATTCCCGAAAAATCCAAGTACGCTGCCTGCGTTCACCTGTGTAATCACTCCGTTTTTAACTAACTCATACAATTTGTGCGGACGTTCATGAAAAATAAGAGTTCGTTCCGGATGAGGAATAATCGGTGAATATCCGGCCATCTTAATTTGATAGACCAAGTGATCAAGACGGTGCGGAATTTGTTGAAATGGTAATTCAAGAAAAACAAATTTACTGTTTGTTCCCAGCGTAAGAAGTTTACCCTTCTGTAAAAGTTCTATATATTCATAGCTAAAATGGGATTCCATACCCGGAAGTACCTGAAGAGAAATTCCTTTTTCCTCAAGTTTTTGATTGAGTTGGATCACTTTTTCCTTGATAATGAATGGATCAGTGGGATATTTATCATTGAAATGAGGTGTAGCGATAACGGCTGATATCCCATCTTTTGCAGCTACCTCTGCCATACGAACAGACTGCTCCATATCCTTTGAACCATCGTCGATTCGCGGCAATATGTGACAATGTATATCAATCATTTTAACACCCCATCTCATTGTGACAATTATCATATGACAATTTTCTTAGGTATATTTTACTATAAAACTTCCAGTAGTAAAATAGCACTAATTGAAAAATTTTGTTGTTTGTTGAATAAAAAAAACAGTCCCCATGGGACTGATCTTTTTCATATTTATTCCTGTCCGTAATAATAGTAGTCATACCTTTTCCGATCCAATTTCCTGTTATTCAAAACTGTACCCAGGATCCGGGCTTGTACATTTTCTAACAGATTTTTTGCTTTTATGACCATTTCTCTGTTGGCTTTTCCTGAATGAATCACAAGTAATACGCCGTCCACATGTCTTGACAAAATTTGCGCATCCGTAACCGCCACCACAGGAGGTGCGTCAATCAGAACATAGTCATAACGGGAGATTACACTATGCAGGAAATCAGTCATTTTTTTTGATGCCAGTATTTCAGCCGGATTAGGCGGAACGGGACCGGAAGTGATGACACTTAATCCCCCTATCCCCGTTTCCAATGCCACTTCTTCCAATTGATCTCCGTTAGCCAACATATTGCTTAAACCTCTCATGTTGGGAAGACGAAAATAGTGGTGAACGGTCGGTTTTCTCATATCCGCATCAATTAACAACACACTTTTTCCGGACTGTGCAATGACGACTGCCAGATTGGTAATCGTCGTCGATTTGCCTTCCCCCGGTCCGGAGCTCGTGACTATGAGCGATTTTAATTCCCTGTCGATACTGGAAAACTGTAAATTGGTACGCAGGGTGCGATAGGCTTCGGAAGCACTCGATTTTGGATCACGAATGGTTACCAGTGTTCGCGCACGATCTTTTTGTCTTTTACTTTTTCTCATTCAATTCACTTCCCGCCGCTGATACTGATGGAACGATCTTAGTCCCCCCCTGAGTTGATGAAGAAGACATATAGGATATTTTCGGTAGGTTACGGGTGCTTTCTTCGATCCCGGGAATGCTTCCTAAAACCGGTAAATTCAATAACCGCTCAACATCTTTTTCTGTATGAATCGACTGATCAAAAAATTCGATAAGAAAAACGATCCCCAGACTCAACATTAAGCCTGCGACGAACGCGATCATGATATTTAACTGTGGTTTAGGTTTTACGGGTACAGGGTCGGTCTCCGCCCTGGCCTCAGTTAATATTTGAACGTTATCCACATTCATGATATTTATAATTTCCGTTTTGAAGATATTGGCGATTCCGTTAGCAATGGCTGCTGCCACATGTTGATCTCTGTCCTGAACAGTGATCGATATTACCTGTGAATTTCTAACGGGGCTGACTTTTACTTTGCTCGTTAACTGATGAGCATTCAATTCCAATCCCAAATCCCTAATCACCAATTCCATAATTCGCGGACTTTTAATAATGACGCTGTATGTATCCACCAGTTTCAAGTTTGTATTAATATCGCTGAGATTATAGATATTGTCCGTATCCCTTTGCGACTTGTTCACCAGTAGCTGTGTTGAGGATTCATAGATTGGGGTGATATAAAAAAAACTGATGATTGCTGCAGTCAATGAAGTGATCAATGTCACGATGACGATAATCCAAATCCGTTTTCGAACAATCTGAAAGATGTCTCTTAAATCTATTTCCATAACGTCGCTCGATTCCATACTGACCTCCAGTGAAAACTCGGTTATTGTCGAACGGTGTATAACTAATTTTTAGAATATCAACTTTTTTCAATATATTCAATTTGTTTTTCGATAAAAATCAAGAAAAAAGGAGAGGCTATCTTGTCCCCTCCTATGATCTCGCTCTGATAAGTTATACAGTTAATAGTTTTTCCTAAGCATAAACACCGGGCAACAATGCCATCAACACAAACACAACACCTAATAATATGACCCAGACCCTGTATCTTACCATTCCCTCGAAATTCCTCCGATCAATTTGATAGATTTGATTTTATCCATAGAATAAAATACCTTATCTATCATATCAGTTCGAATTTATATAATCTGTCGAAATTTGGAGGGTGCAGTGTGACAAAAAATTCCCCGGGAAATACAAAAAAGAAGGGGAATCTACATCAGTCCCCCTTTTCATCAACCATTCTTTCAATCAAATATTAGAAAATAAATCCCCAAGCGTTTTAAAAACATAATCGGGTTTGATCCCTGTCGTTTGGATGTCTTCTTTGTTAGAAACACCGGTTAAAACGAGAGCCGTTTGCAATCCTGTGTTTTTCCCTAGTTGAATATCGGTTTCCAGACGATCTCCGATCATTAAACAACGCTGTCCATCCATTTGTAAAATATCAAGCACTTTTTGCCCGTAGTATTTTGATGGTTTGCCGGTGATATAGCTCACCTTTTTTCCGGAAGACGTCTCAATTGCATGAATTAATGCAAGGGTATCCGGAATATATCCATCCGTTACGGGACAGACAGGATCAGGGTTGGTGGCAACTAAATGTGCCCCCCTTCGAACAGCATTCATGGCCAGAATCAATTTTTCATAAGTGAACAACCGATCCAGACCCACGATGACATGGCTGGTTTCTGCGGGATCATCCGTTAATTGAATAGAAAAATGTTTTAACTCTTCCTCAATCACTTTTTCTCCAATAACTAAAACCCTGGAATTCGGGAAATGTTCAGAAAAAAACATCCCTGATACATAAGGCGAAGTAATAATTTCTTCGGTTACAGATGAAATCCCCATCTTCTCAAGACGTTCCCGGCATTGTTCCCTCGTTTGAATCGACGTATTGGATAAAAAAAGAATTTTTTTGTTATGCTCCCTTAATCGTTCAATAGTTTCAGTAACATAAGGAAGAAGTTCATCTCCAACATAAATTGTGCCGTCAAGATCAAAACAGAAAGCATCAAACCTTCGTAGCATATCCGACATCATCAAATTCCGCCTGATCGCGATAATTTTTCCAGAATAAACTCTTTTCCTTCCCTCAGAAGTTCCACTTTGTCCGCTCCAAAAGAAATAAGCTGCTCGATATTTCTCTCTATATCCCCTGTCAGTAAAATTAAATCAGAATAACAAATCCCTTTTTTCATATACAATCACCTATCCGAATATAATTTTTTCTTGATTGACATAGAGATAAATCATGTCCCCACGCTCAACCATCGTCTCGTTTGCTACATCGACCATTAATTTATGCCCGTTGCAAGAGCCGATTAATCGAATTCTTTCTCCTAAAAACATGACCTCCGTAATCTCCATTTCTATTCCATGATCATGACCTATGTGAATGTCTTCCGGACGGATAAATGCTTCCACTCCCATGGTATCCTTATCCTCCATACCTCCCACAAGGTCATCGTCATAAGCAATCTCAACAAAACCAAAATCTATGAATTTATGTTGATCCCTTTCTATCAATTTGCCCTGCATCCGGTTCACCTGACCGACAAACTGTGCAACAAAAGGCGATTTGGGATGACGATAAATCTCTCTGGGTGAATCGATTTGCTCAATCCTTCCTTTGTTCATCACAGCGATTCGATCGGCGATGGCCATCGCTTCCACCTGGTCATGGGTAACATAAAGTGTCGTAATGTTTAATTTGCGGAAAAGTTGAGCCAGTTCAAGGCGAAGATGTTCTTTTAACTTGGCATCCAGTGCCGTTAACGGCTCATCCATCAGCAATATTTTCGGTTCTGTTGCTATGGCACGAGCAATGGCCACCCGTTGCTGCTGTCCGCCTGAAAGCTGGTTGGGCCTACGATCTCTTAATTCTTCAATATTTAAAAGCGTTAGCAGTTCCTCCAACTTCTTATGCTGTTGCGATTTACTAAATTTTTTTATTTTCATTCCAAAACAAATGTTTTCCGCTACCGTCATTGTCGGAAAAAGGGCATATTGCTGAAAAACAAAACCGACGTCTCTCTTTTCAGGCGGTAACCCGGTCACATCGGTATGGTTAAACAACACTTTCCCTCTTGTCGGTTGTTCCAGCCCCGCTACAATCCGAAGTAACGTACTCTTGCCGCAACCGGACGGTCCCAGCAAAACAACAACTTCCCCCGGCTCTATCTCCAATTGGATAGGCTGTAATGCCCGGGTTCCGTCTTTAAAAGATTTTTCGATGGCATCTATTTGAATGGATGTTTTGTTCATACTATACACCGCCGTTTCGTGTAAACGTAGAGGATTGATTCAGTTTGTGCAATGTAAACATCAGTGGAATGGCAAGCAACAGAAATACAACTGTAAATGCACTTCCAATCTCGATTCTTAATGTGGAATATGAGTCAAAGAGCCCTACGGGCAGCGTCATGGTAAAAGGGGTATACAGGAAAAAAGTAATGTTAAATTCCCCGAGGGATAACAGAAAAACCATGATCGCACCGGAAAGTACTGCTGATTTGACAGCCGGCATAATCACGTGAAAAAACCGATAAAAAGGAGTGGCTCCAAGACTGGCGGCACATTCATCTAAAATTTTAAAATCTTTCGTTCTGAGGGTTCCAAGCACGGTGCGAAAAAGAAGCGGGAATGTAAATATGACATGACCTGCCAGAATCAAGAGTCCCGATCCTCTGATCATAGAATGGGTTTGAATCAAAGCAAGCGCGATGGCAACGCCCGGAATCGCCATCGGTAAGGATAAAATTTCTTCGATCAAGTTCATCCATCTGTGATCCGATTTTGAAAAGACGTAAGCCGTCAAGGTACCCAGTATCACGTTGATCACTACGGTAGATAAGGAAATCGCAAGTGTAAACAAAATGGTGTTCCCGTAATAGTAAAAAACCTCTTTATACCAGTTAAGTGTTGTGCCTGAAGAAAACATGTCCGTCCCCCAGTAAACTGAAAAGGAACCAAATATCGTAATGATAATGGGGAGAATTAAAAATACACTCACGATTACGACGAGAAAATAGTTTAACACTTTGCCGACCATCTGCATCAGTAACTCCCCCTTTTTAAAAACGTCTGGTAACCGAAGTTCATTACAACGCAAATCACACCTATGACGACGGCAATCGCGCTGGCCACTTCAATATTAAAATTTAAAGTGAATTCGTTATACATTAAAATCGGCAGGATATTAAACTGATCGGTCAGAGTAAAAGCTGTGCCAAAAGCACTCATTGCCGTTGAAAAAGTCAGGGTTCCTGCTGAGGCGAAAATAGGCAGTACAGCCGGAAGAATAACATGAACAACCGCCTGGCTTGAATTTGCTCCCAGTGTACGGGCGGCTTCCTCCAGCGTATAATCAAATTCTTTGATCGCTCCAAATAACATCATCACCGTGCGGGGGATTGAAAAATAAAGATACGCCAAAAAAATACCGAATATGGTGTAGGCAAAAACCATGGAAGGCTGTCCGGTCAATTTTTGCGTCAGAATAGGAACCAATCCCGTCGTTCCAAAAAGAATAATGATCATAAACCCGACCACTACACCGGGAAAGGAGATCGGAAAAGTGATCAGTGTAAAATAGAGAGCCTTCCCGGGAAAATCATGCCGGGCAAGAAAAAAGGCGAGGACACCGGAGACAACAAGTGCCACCAGTGTCACCGATACCGATAACCCGATACTGTTTATTAACCCTTTTACATAGTAGGGATTTGTAATCATCTGTGAATAATGCTTTGTTGTGAATCCGTGATCATCATACAGACTGCTGATCATCAATACCACCAGCGGATACAGAAAAAAGTAACTAAAGATAATCATAATCGGCATCATGAAGATGGGTGTGCTTCGTTTTATCATTGTCATCCCTCTTACTGTGAAATAACCTCGGCCTTCCATCGATTAATGAAGTCTGCTTCAACCTCGTTCATTTTGCTGATATCAACGTCTTTTGCTCGTTCATAATCTTCGGCCGGAAGGAACTTTTCTTCCGTTTCTTTTGGGATATCAATGTCTCTGATCGGACGAACAAATCCGTTTGCAAATAATACCTGTCCTTCGTCAGACAAAATAAAGTCGATATACTCTTTCCCCTCCTGTTCATGGGGAGCGTTTTTTACAAGAGATACAATATACGGAACCTTGATCGTCCCTTCTTGCGGTATGACGACTTCAACAGGTGCGTTGTCATTATATTTTGCTTTATATCCGTTAAAATCGGCATCAATCAGGATCGGAATTTCCCCTTTGATGACCTTGGCGGTGGCTGTGGTCTTGGGGTGAATCACTTGATTCTGTTCCAGTTTTCTCAAATATTCAAAACCGGGTTCCCAGTCATCCATTGATCCTCCCATGGCGAGGTTGACCGCCGTAGCGACGCTATAACCTACAGCTGCTGATGTAGGATCAAGGAACCCTACTTTTCCTTTATATTCAGGTCTTAATAGATCCGCCCAGGATTTCGGCACAGGAACATCACCCAGAGCCTGTGTGTTTACGATGAAAGCGATGGCACCGTAATGAATCGTCATCCACTTCCCGTCCGGATCTTTTAATTTTTCGGGAATCTCATCAAAATATTTTGATTTGTACGGCTGCACCACATCATTTTCAACTGCTTTCGGTCCGAACACAATGCCATAGTAAGCCACATCAGCGATGGGGTTATTTTTTTCAGCAATTAATGCAGTCAGGGTCTGTCCGCTGTTTTTATTATCTGCGGGAACTTTAATTCCTGTCTTTTCTTTAAAAGCAGATTGAACAGCTTCCCAGTTGGCCCACTGCGGCGGATTGTTATAAGCGATGGCGACATATTCCGAATCCGATTTTTGAGAAGATGAAGCTGTTGAAGATGTTGAACCGGGGTTGTTACCGGAGGAATTGCTTCCACACGCCGCCAGACTGATTGTCAAAACCATTATCATTATTATGCCTACCAGTTTTTTCATTTGCTTTTTCCCTCCATATTGTTTTGGATGTGGATTGGATTTGCACCTTGCACCTTAATGAAAAACAAATAGATGTGGGCCCGCGCTTTCACCCCTTTCAAAGTTTGTTTTTTCACAAAAAAGGCGGGGACAAAAAAACCCATACTTCCCCCCTTATTTTGTAAATCATCATCAGGGGAACTATGGGTTTTCTCCAGTCTCCACCCAGAACGTTCCATTTTTATTTTAATTTATCGTGAATCAAAGAATTTCATAATTCCACAATGAGGGCTCGCTCAACGAAACAGCATCAGCACCTGCGTGAATGGCAGCATCTATCTGCTCTTTGTTCCAGATCAATCCTCCCAGAATGATAGGTTGATCCAGTTGTTCTCCTAATACATGGACAATTGAGGGAGCAATGCCAGGCATTACCTCTATAGCATCGGGCTGATTTTCTCTCACATTTTGAATGGCAGTTCTGAGAGAACCTGTATCTATCAGAAACAATCTCTGAATTGTGGCCAGTCCTTCTTTTTTAGCAGCACGTATAAAAGGACTTTTGGTAGAAACAATTCCTGCCGGTCGAATATGTTTCCCCAAATATATTGCCGCCTCTTTATCATTTGAGAGCCCTTTTAACAGGTCAGTGTGTAAAAAGACGGGCTTGTTTGTATCATTTCTTTCTTTTGATAGTTCCATTAATTCACTGATTTTTCCATGCATAACAATGATGGCTGAAGCTTTAGATTTCATTGCCTGTTGTAAATTTTGCTGTTCTGTTGCCGCGATCACACGGTTATTTTCTAAAATTTTTTGAAAATTCATGGCTCACCTTTTCTAAGCTGTAATTCATCTACTTACATCTTATCGATCAACTATTAATTTCAAGTAAATGATTTATTAAATAATCGTTAAGATGAAAAAAGCCCATCATATTGAATGATGAGCAATTTATTATAGAGAATCGGTATCCTTTTTTTCTCCTTAGTGCTGGGTTTTAAACTTCATCACAAGTTGACCCAAAAAGTTGCTTCCCGTTTTTAACTCTCCTACTTTATCATTAATTTCAGTAGTGAATGCAGAGTTTTGCTCAAATTGGGTCAATACATTTTGAATACGAGTCATCATTTCATCCAATTCGTCCTGCTGACGCAAACGTGTTTTTTTCATTGCCGATATTCCTTCTTCAAGTTGACGGATATCCTCTACAAAACGGAGCATTTCCTCATTCATCATATGAATCATAGATGACATCTGCTTGATTTGTTCAGGTACTTTAATCAACTCTTGATTTAAATCATAAAAAATTGATCCGAAATGTTTTGCACTTTTTTGTCCATCATCGATGGATTGAATCATTTTGTCCAGCATAGACTTAATGTTTTGAGACGATACTTTGGACTGCGCTGCCAGTTCTTTGATTTCCTGAGCTACGACTGCAAATCCCTTACCGTATTCTCCCGCCCTCGCAGCTTCAATGCGGGCATTCAGTGATAACAAATTAATCTCTTCGGAAATATCCGTAATCGTTCGTACAACATCAGCACTGTCGGATGAATATTCGGAGATGTCAGAAATACTACTTAATAAGGATGCCGTTGACCCCTGCACTTGTTCCAACAATTGCTCCAGAACCCGGACTCTGTTTGCCATATCATTCATTGTGGAATGGGTCGATTGAATTTCATTTGAAAGACGATGAAGTTTATCAATTGAAGTATGGAATGTATCAATGGTTTTTTGATCTGTATCCATTTCTCCTTTCATTCGATCCTGCACATGCCCAAAATATTCATATGTTTGCCTGACAAAAGTAAATTGTCCTTCTGAATTTTGGCTCAGGTTTTCACTGATGGAACGCATTTGATCAGAACTGTCATAAACAAAATGTGTTTGTTTTTTTACTTGTTCTACCAAGTGATGAATGCGTTCCAACAAATAGTTAAATGACTCATTAAGTTCGGCTGTATCTTCTCCTGGTTCAATACTGAGCTTTCGAGTCAAATCAATTTTTTCGGATGCAATTTCATTCATTGTTCTTATCGTATCAAGCAGGGATGTGCGTGCACCATGTTCTGAAATGTTTAAACCTACTTTCTCATCTTCTCTGTCGACCCTCAATTTCATAAACTTCTTCAATCCCAGGTAAATAACATACCCTAAACCAAAAGCCCACAAAAAAGCAATTCCTACCCCTAAAGCCTGTACTCCTATTTGTTCCATTCGGGATCCGGCAGACAACATATCTGCATATCCGAATATACCAACGGAAAGCGTTCCCCAGGCTCCACTGACGCCATGGGCAGATATCGCTCCGACCGCATCATCCACTTTTAATACGCCGTCAAAGAAACGCGCCGCGAAGACCACAATTACACCGCCCACCGCCCCAATGAGTAGTGCGCTCAAAGGAGAAACAACATTACATGATGCGGTAATTGACACTAATCCGGCAATAATACCATTCAACATATCTTCACCACGAGGCAAACGATCCAAATACCAGCTGGAAACCATCCCGAAAAAACCGCCGGTTGAACCCGCCAGCATTGTATTGAGAGCAATTAGCGCAATGTCCGGATTCCCGACGGTCGTCGAACCCGCGTTAAATCCAAACCAGCCGAACCATAATATAAAAACACCGAGAGCAGCCATAATTAAATTGGAGGAAGGAAATTTATTGCTTTTTCCTGTTTTTTCGTCATATTTGCCATATCTGGGGCCAATCACGATCGCCGCAGCTAGCGCTACCCACCCGCCGACGGAATGAACCACAGTTGAGCCCGCAAAATCCATAAAACCGAGTTTCTCTAACCATCCACTCTGATCTTCGTAAAGCAGACTCCCCCAGGCCCAGTGGCCCATAATTGGATATATCAATAACGTAATCGCTACCGTACCGATTAAATATGCCGCAAACCTCGCTCTCTCCGCGATAGCTCCCGACACAATTGTCGCCGCCGTACCAGCAAACGCAATTTGAAAAAACAAGAAGGCCCACGTCCATGGATCATTTCCTAAACCGGATAAGAAAAAGCCTTCGGTTCCAAACCAGCCGTTAAATGAATTGCCAAACATGAGCGGAAATCCAATTAGTGAAAATACCATCGTTGCGATCATAATATCAGCCACGTTTTTCATGGCTACATTGATTGAATGTTTGGCACGGGTTAATCCCGCCTCAACCAGCGTAAAACCTGCCTGCATAAAAAACACGAGTGCAGCACATACAAACAACCAGATAAAATTAATGTTTTGTTGCAATGTTTGCAGAATGCCTTCCATCTATCCCTTCCCCCTATAAACCGTACGTCGTATGTTATTTTTTGTTACAATACGACTTAATTTAATTAATTATGTCATATAACTTTACATTTGTGAAGGAATTACTACAAAACCTATCGAAAGTTAGGGGGAATTGCAAAAGACCAATGACTAAAATTTTAATGTAAAAACACATAAAAAAGAAGGGGAATCTACATCAATCCCCTTCTCGTCAATTTTTCGCCGGGTGACAGGCACCGACATCATCACGCCGGTAGCGAAAGTGCCACTGTTGCCGGTGTGTATTCATATCCGAGGGATTCGGCAACGCCCCTGTTGGTGACGTTTCCTTCAAATACATTCAACCCGTGCCGCAGACTTTCATTTGCGCGCAGTGCTTCGATCACTCCTTTATTCGCCAGTTCCACGCAATAGGGCATGGTGACATTGGTTAAGCCGATGGTTGAGGTCTGGGGAACGGCACCCGGCATATTGGGAACGGCATAGTGAAGAACGCCGAATTTTTCATATGTAGGATCATGGTGAGTCGTGATACGATCGACCGTTTCAAAGATACCTCCCTGATCAATAGCAACGTCCACGATAACGGAACCTGCTTTCATCTGCTTTACCACTTCCTCCGCAACCAGTTTGGGGGCCTTTGCTCCCGGAATGAGCACCGCTCCGATGACGAGGTCGCTTTGCGTCACTTCTTCCGCAATATTTAATGGGCTCGAAATAATCGTCTCCACCGTGTTGCCGAATAAGTCCTCAAGTTCCTCCAATCTCGCCGGATTAATATCCATGATCGTGACCTGTGCACCCATGCCCGCGGCGATTTTGGCGGCATTCGTGCCCACAACGCCCCCGCCGATGACGGTCACCTTACCTTTTTTGACACCGGGGATTCCACCGAGCAGGACACCTTTGCCGCCCTTGCTTTTTTCCAGAAACTGCGCGCCGATTTGCGTCGCCATTTTACCGGCGATTTCACTCATCGGTTTTAACAGCGGCAACGTATTGTTCTTTTGTACCGTTTCATAGGCAATCGCCGTCACACCACTGTCTGCGAGGGCACTGGTCAACTCCGCCTCGGCCGCCAGATGGAGATAAGTAAACAACACCAGATCACGGCGAAAATAGGAATACTCCGATGGCAGCGGCTCTTTTACTTTGACTACCATCTCCGCTTCATTCCACACATAATCCGCTCTGCCGAGGATAATCGCGCCCGCTGCTTCATAGTCGGCATCCGTAAAGCCGCTGCCTTCTCCGGCGTCACTCTCAATGAACACCTGATGACCGTGTTGAACCAGCATATGGACTCCCGATGGTGTAATCGCAACCCTGTTTTCATTGTTTTTAATTTCTTTTGGTATGCCGATCTTCATTTTCATAACCTCCGGATTTAATCGATTTTTGTAGGTGACAGGCACCGACATCAAAAACTTGGAGGGGTCATCGCCCAGATAGAAATACACGTTTCATTCCCCTGATTGATAAAACGGTGCGGAATGGAACTGTTAAAAGTAATGCTGTCGCCTTCATTTAACACAAACTCTTCATCGTCCAGAACGACGGTTAACTCCCCCTTGAGTACAAAACCGCACTCTTCGCCTGTGTGGCTGATGAGCTGGCGATCCTGCTGATTGGGTTCCAACTCCACCATGATCATCTCCAGATTGGTTCTCAGGCTGGAAGTCAGCAACTGATACTTCGCCTTTGAATTGGGAAGAAAAATGGTTTTTCGATGATCGCGGCGAACAATGCGCTGCGGTTCCGGTTCATCCATCACCAGTGAACCGATGGTGATATCGAGACCTTTACACAGTTTGTAGAGAGTCGTAATCGTCGGGTCTGCTTTACCGCGCTCGATCTGGCTGATCATGGCCAGACTGACGCCCGACTTATCCGATAACTCCTGCAGCGAAAGGTTTCTCTCTTTTCGTAGTTTACGTATTTTCGTTACGTCAAACATATTGATCTTCCTCACTCTTTAGTTGTGGTAGAGAAGATAGCAACTTCCTCGTATATTCATGACGGGGTGCCTTAAACAACGAATCGGTTTCGTCTTCTTCCACCATTTTGCCGTGGTATAACACCCCCACACGATCACACATATAACGTATGACAGACATATCGTGCGAGATGAACAAATACGTTAACTGTCTTTCCTGTTGCAGTGAATTTAACAGATTCAAAATTTGCGCCTGCACCGATACATCCAGTGCCGAGGTCGGCTCGTCCAGTATGATAAACTGCGGGTCCGTGATCACCGCCCGTGCAATCGCGATGCGCTGACGCTGTCCCCCGGAAAATTCATGGGGATGACGGTCGAGGTGACCTTCGTTTAACCCCACCCTTTTTAATAAATTCGCCAGATATCTGTCATCCGACCGCTCGCGGCGAACCGCTTTCGGCAGAACCCTGAGCGGTTCCGTAATGATCTGACGCACAGTCATGCGGGGGTCAAGTGATGACTGGGGATCCTGAAACACAATCTGAATGGCCCCATCTTTATTCCTTTTATAGTTTCCGTTTTGCCACAGCGATTCGCCGTTCATCCGGATCGAACCGGAGGTCGGCTCCAGTAATCCGATGATCATGCCGGCGATCGTACTTTTCCCGGAACCGGATTCTCCGACAAGGCCATAGGTTTCCCCTTTTTTAATATGAAAAGTAACATGATCACAGGCCGTCACATCGTCAAACTGCTTTACCAGATCCTTCATCTCAAACATGGTCATGATCCGCCTCCCAGCAGGCCACCCGGTGATGCTTTCCCTTCGAAACGACGGGCAGGGTGGACCGACATCGCTCTGCACGCAAAGGACAGCGTTCAAAAAATACACATCCGGCCGGTCGTTCCGCGAGATTAAACGGTTCCCCTTCCAGCACCTTGAGCGGTTCATCCTTCTTTTTGCCTTCCGGTAAAGATTCAATTAACGCGCGCGTATAAGGGTGTTGCGGTTGGCTGAGCACTTCCCCCGTTTGGCCCGACTCCACAATTTTTCCCTGATACATGACATAAACCCTGTCGCAAAAATCGGATACGACCGCCAGGTCATGGGTGATGAACATGATACTCGTACCCTTTTTTTGCGAAAGTTCTTTCATCAGCTTCAATATCTCGCTTTGAACCGTGACGTCGAGGGCCGTGGTCGGTTCGTCCGCGATCAACAGTTGCGGCGGGGCCGACATGGCAAGGGCGATGACCACTCGCTGTCTCATGCCTCCGCTTAACTGAAAGGGATACTTTTGCGCCACTTTTTCCGGATCCTTGATCTTTACATCTTCGAGTGCTCTGACGGCCAACTCTGCTGCTTCTTTTTTGGAGACGCCGCGGTGTTTTCTGATTACATTGGCCAGCTGCCTGCCGATCTTCATAGTGGGGTTGAGGGCGGTCATCGGCTCTTGGAACACCATCCCGATTTTCTTGCCACGCAGGGTCTGCACTTCTTTTTCCGTCAAATCCAGCAGGCTCTGATTCTGAAAAAGGATCTTGCCGCTGTCAATGGACGCATTATCCTGCAAAAGACGTAAAATCGTCAGAGCGGTCACAGATTTTCCCGATCCGGATTCCCCCACAACGCCGATAATTTCCCCGGGTCCGATATGCATCGACACTTGATCGAGTACGTGAAAAGTGCCGTGAATACTTGAAAATGAAACGGACAGATCGTTGATTTCAAGTAACATGTGATCCTCTCCTACTTTGTTCTACTTCGTTGCCTTCGGATCCAGCAAATCTCTAAGGCCGTCTCCCAGCAGATTGAAGCTGAGGGTGGCAAGAAAGATGGCCAGACCGGGAAATGTGGGATACCACCAGTGATCGATGAAATATTCCCAACCGGTATTGATCATCGCCCCCCATTCCGGAGCAGGAGGCTGGGCGCCCAGTCCCAAAAATCCCAGGGTGGCGATGAGCAAAATCGCTTCTCCCAGATCGATTGTGACCTGTATAATGATGGGTGTAATCACGTTGGGAACAATATGCCGCGCGATAATCCACGCCTTTGATAAACCGAATGTTTCCGCCGCCTTCACGTATAACTGCTCCCGCACGACGATGGTTTCGCTGCGGGCCAATCGGACATAAACGGGAACTTTGACGATCACGATCGCCAGCATGGCGTTAAACAGACTGGGACCGAGCGAAGCCGTCAGCGCCATCGCCAGCACCAGAGGCGGAAAAGCCAGCATGATGTCCATGATTCTCATGGTGATCTGCCCGGTCATTTTTCCAAGATATCCGGCGGCAGCACCTATCACCGTGCCGATCAAACCGGCGATAACCACCACCGAGATCCCCATTCCCAGGGACAGGCGTGCTCCGTATAAAATTCGTGTTAATATATCGCGCCCCACTTCATCGGTTCCGAACCAGTGCGACGCGCCCGGCGGAAGCAGACGCTCCCCCATGTTCACTTCTGCCGGATCATAGGGAGTTACAATCGGAGCAATAATGGAAAGAACCATGATGATCAATAAAATGCCGGCTCCCACTAACGTCAGCGGATTTCTTTTGAACCGCAGCCAGCGGATTTTGTTCCGGGACAGCGGCTTTACCGTCGGGGATTGCATCTGTGTCAACTGTGTTTCTGCCTGCATCAAACTATCCTCCTATTCCCGGACTCGAGGATCTAATACGATATACAATAAATCCACAATTAAATTAATCAAGACATAACCGATGGAAATCAGGAGTGTAAAGCCCATGATGGCGGGAAAGTCAAGGAACGAAATCGAATCGACCACATATTTGCCCATTCCCGGCCAGTTAAAGACAATTTCCGTGACAACCGCGCCGCCGAGCAACATCCCAAAAGATACTCCGACAACAGTAATCATGGGGATTAACGCATTGCGCAGGGCATAACGGATGATTAAATACCAGTATGAGAGCCCGTTGGCTTTGGCTGTGCGGATGTACTCCTGATTCAATACATCAAGCATGGATGAACGGACCTGCCTAGTGATGGTGGATAATTGGACATATCCCAGAATCAATGCCGGCATGATCAAATGCAACAGACTGTTTTTGAACGCTTCCATATTGCCCGTCAGCAGACTGTCAATCGTATACATCCCGGTGATCTGACGGGGCGGGTCGATGAAGAAATCCAGCCGGCCCGATCCCGGTAACCATCCCAATTTTCCATAGAAAATAATGATTGCGATTAATCCGCTCAAAAAGACGGGTAGCGAAACCCCGGTAATGGAGAAGAACCGGCCGATATAATCCCATTTCGTGTTGTTTTTCACTGCGGTCAGAACACCGATGAAGGTGCCGAGGATAATCGCAAAGATAAAAGCGAATATGACCAGTTCAAGGGTAGCCGGAAAAAAAGCGATCAAATCATCGAGCACCGGTTGCTGCGTGCGCACCGAGGTGCCAAGGTCGCCGGAAAAGATGCCTTTCATATAATTGAAATATTGTACCAGTAACGGGTCGTTTAATCCCAACTGTTCGCGAATTCTCTGGTAAGTTTCCTCGCTGCCGCGGGGACCAACGATCATCCGGGCGGGATCGCCCGGAATCACGTTCGTCATTAAAAAAGTTATGAGGCTGACGCCAAAGATCACGAACACTAACATGATCAATCTTTGTTTTACAATGGTCCACATCGAAACCATTACCACCTTATTTTTGTCGATTATTTGCTCATATCAGCCAGATTGTACATTCCTTCAAGCATCGGGTTGTAAATAAAACCTTTCACTTCTTCTCTCATCGGTAACGTAAACTGGCGCTGTGCAATATAGATGTAGACGGCATCCTCATTGATGATCTCCTGTGCCTGCTTGTACAACTGCTCGCGCTGTGCCTGGTCACTGATGGAAGCAGCCTCGCGAATGAGTTTGTCCACCTGATCATTTTTATAGAAAGAGCGGTTTCCGGCCAGTCCCCAGTTATCGGAGTCGAACCAGTAGTTCATGAACATGTAGGGATCGCCGTAGTCAGGGCTCCATACACCGAGACAGAGATCAAACTCACCGGCGTCGATTTTTTCACGCATGGTCGGGTATGCCACTTTGTTCAACTTCACTTTTACCCCGACTTTATCAAGGTTGTCCTGGATCGCGAGAGCGAACTCTTCCCAGTACGTTTTGTTGTCGGAATAAAGCAACTCAAGTTCGGCCCCTTCAAAACCGGATTGGGCGATCAACTGTTTAGCTTTTTCCTGGTCATAATCATAGACTTTCCCATTGGGATCGTGTCCCCACAGCCCCTCGGGGACCGGTCCGACAAAACGGGATGCATATCCCTGCAGGGAATGGTCGAGGATGCTCTGATAGTCAATGGCATGACTGATGCCCTGACGGAATTCTTTGCTTTTCAGCGCCTCCGCCCCTTTGCCGATGTTCATGTACACATAGTCGACCAGCAGTGAAGGTTCTGTGACTACAGTGACGCCATCCGCGGCTCCCACTTTTTCCAGTTGGTCCACGGGAATGCCGTCAGCGATGTCAACTTCCCCTTTTTCCAGACTGATGCGCGCCTCGGACACATCGGAGGAAATGCGAAAGTAAACGCTCGGGATTTTGGGCTGTACAGCCGCATGGGGATTGGCCGTCAACTTGTAATATTGACCCTTGTTATACTCCTCCAGTTGATAGGGCCCGCTTCCCATGGTGTTTGCAGAAAGATATCCCTGGGCGAGATCGCCATCTTTTTCCTGTTCCATCACTTTCGGATTGACGATGGAACCATAGTTGGCCGCCAACGTGGAGAGGAACGGCGGAAATTCATTTTTTAGTTCAAAAACGACAGTGTACGGGTCGCGGACGGTGATGTTGTCAATGATTTCGTAGAGACCGGACGGCCCTTTTCCGATGGATAATGTTCTTTCAAAGGAGAATTTCACGGCGTCGGCCGTCACTTCTGTTCCGTCGGCAAATTTGTGGCCTTCATTTAAGAAAAATACGTAGGTTTTGCCGTCATCGGAAATTTTCCACTCTTTCGCCAGACTGGGCACAACGTTGGTTGAACTTCCGTCGTAGGCGACAAGTCTTTCATAGGCGGGATACGTGATTCTCCACGCGGCATTGTCCATGGATACCCCGGGATCAAGTGTACCCGCTTCCGCCGGAATCGAGATGATCAATCTTTGGTTTGCTGCGGAAGAAGAGGAAGAGTTGCCGGTAGTTGCCTGATCATTGGTCTGGTTGTCCTGTGATCCCGTTTGTGAAGAACATGCAGTGACGATCAAGGTGAATACAAGAAAAATGGTGAGAAACAACTTCTTTTTCATGTTTTTCATGCAAAATCCCCCTGTTCATGTTTGAAATTTATATTGGTATTGGTCAAAAAAGATAAAGCGTTACGATAACAAACTTTTTCGATGTCCTGCCACGAAAAGCCCCGCGAGATCATTCTGTCAATCAGGTCGGGGATCTTCGACGGATCCTCCAGTCCCCCGGTATAGTCTCTAAAAGGTTTCCCGAGATCGTACGGCTCCAGGTAGTGGACGAAATCGAAGCCAAAACCGACGTGATCGATGCCAGCGAGCGATGCTATGTATTCGATATGGTCAATGACATGATCAATGGTCGGATTTGTTTTCTTGACGAAGGAACCGTATGCGTTGACACCGATGATGCCGCCCGATTGAGCGATGGCTTTGATCTGTTCGTCTGTCAGGTTGCGTTCCACATCACACAATTTCCTGGCGTTGCTGTGGGAAGCCATTAGCGGTGTATGGCTGACTTTTACGACGTCCCAGAATGATGATTCGTCGAGATGGGAAAGGTCGATGATCCAGCGCTGTTTTTCCATTTTACGGATCAAGACCTGACCTGTTCGGCTCAAACCTCGTGCGGCCGGGGCGGGTGGGTGGGATGCTGTGTATGACGCTGCAAGTGATGCGGATTCGGCTGTGGTTGCGGTTGTGACTGCTCCCGTTCCGGAGGCGATAAAGTTTCTTTCATTCCAGGCGAAAATGGCATGTGATATATGGAGTTCTGTCAGATCGGACACGGCATGTCCGACTTTTTCCTCCGGACTGTCTCCCCGCCAGTCTTCCATAAATGTAAGCCCCTCCAATCCCAGCAAAACAAAAAATTGATTATTTTGTTCAGCTGAGTGGATTTCTTCTCTCGTTGTAATCAGCTTCACTTCTGTGCTTTCATGGAAGTCGTCTAGGGCGTGGGTGAGAATGGTGTGAAATCGTTTATAGTCCCGCCCTTTAAAAATGGGTTCAACCCACAGGGTGCAGATCAGCCCGATGACACCTGCTTTCTTCAATTGCGGCAGGTGAACTCTTTCGAAAACGTTTTTCTCCCCCCTCTCTCGCCGAAAAGCAATATCGGTTACGATGTCGGAATGCAGATCAATGACTTTCACTGTTCACACCTGCTTTTCACTTTGCTATAAATTTTGATGAATTTTTTTAATATATTAAAATTTCATGTTTTTATTATAGTGAGATTTGGGAATAAATGCAATTGGTTTTTTTGGACGTAGATATTGCAATTTAAAATTCTAAATAATTCAAGAGACAGTAGAAAATAATGTAAACTTGTGTTACAATCTGAACAAGATAGTATACATTCATGCATTTAGTCTATTAATTTTTTAGGTTTACATAGCATATCCATTGGTAAGAAATGTTTACCAAGGAGGTGCTATTTATGAAGGAAAAGGAGGGTAAGGAAGATATGGCAGTTCATGAATTAGCCAAAAAGTATACATTGAATGAAGAAGAAGCTAATATTATAATATCTACTCCGCCAAAAAAAATAAAACAAACAAAAGTACCAAGTGACATTTTTATGTCAAAAAATCAAAGGATATCTCAAGCAGCTAATATTTTAAAATCAAAAAAATGGAAGAAAAAATGAAATTAAAAGTTGTTAGTTTATCAAGTTTTATAGAAGCACAAACTGAGGAGGGATTAATTCAAGAATATCTCTCCTCTTTCCGTTGTTCTAAAAATAAAGATGTCGAATTTTTTTACATAATCAAGCAGTAATAAATGAAAAACGAGAATTTACTAAAACTAGTTTAGTAATAAACGATGAAGATGACTCCATTGTTGGCTTTTTTACATTGATGGTAAAAATTTTTATGTTTACAAATGCATCAAAAACTAATAGGCAAAAAATTGCTAATGATAAAAATGCAACCCATTTTAATACTATGTTAATTGCTCAAATTGGTAGAGATGATTCTTACAAAGATGTCGTTAAAGGGAGTCACATTTTAGATTTAGCATTAAAAAAATGTAACATAGTCCATGAGACTATTGGTTTAAGGATAGTATGCGTTGAATATGATCCAATTCCTCAACTAAAACATTTTTATTCTGTAAATGGTTTTAGAGTTCTTCAAGAAAATCATAATGGTAAAGAAATAGCTTTTATAAAATTATAGTGTTCACCCCCAGCGATGGGACAAGTTTTTTGTCACTCCCGATTTGTTTCCAATCCAGACCATAATGCCCGAGTTCGACAGCTCATGGCAAGAAAAATACCTGCAAACCCAAATGACGCCTGGGTTGGCAGGTATTCAGAACCCGTAAACCTTTGTAAATCAACAAGGAAGTTAGCTTAGTAAAGATGGCAGGCAACCATATGCCCAGGTTTCACCTCTTTTAGCTGCGGTCGTTCCTCCCTGCACATCTCCATACATTCCGGACAGCGTGTATGAAATGCACATCCACCGGGAGGGTTCTCGGGATTGGGAACATCTCCCGGCAAAATTATTCTTTCCTTTTTTACTTCAGGGTCGGGGATTGGAACTGCAGACAGCAAAGCCTGTGTATATGGATGTTTGGGAGATTGATAGAGGCTATTTTTCTCCGCCAGCTCCACCATTCTGCCAAGATACATCACACCCACCCGCGTACTAAAATGTTTGACAACACTCAGGTCGTGAGCAATAAAAAGGTAGGTCAGTTTAAATTTTTGTTGCAAATCCTGCATTAAATTGAGCACCTGTGCCTGCACCGATACATCCAGAGCAGAAACAGGCTCGTCCGCTATAATCAGTCTGGGTTGAAAAGTAAGCGCCCGCGCAATGCCGATTCGCTGACGTTGACCACCACTGAACTCATGGGGATAACGATCGGCATAAGACCTGTTCAGACCCACCAATTCAAGTAATTCATCGACCCTTTTCTGTCTTTCCTCCGCTGTATAAAGACCGTGAATTTTCATCGGTTCCAGCAGTATGTTTCGGATTGTCATTCGAGAATTTAATGACGAATAAGGATCCTGAAAAATCATCTGCAACTCACGCCGATAAGGGCGAATCTGGTTGAAATTGAGCGTCGTCAGATCGACTCCTTTATATAGCACCTGTCCCGACGTCGGTTTTATCAGTTGAAGAATGGTCCTTCCCGTAGTTGATTTACCACATCCGCTTTCCCCTACAAGTCCGAGGGTTTCTCCTTCCTCTATATAAAAGCTCACATCATCGACGGCCTTCACAAATCCGCGTGTGCGCCCAATCAATCCCTTTTTAACCGGAAAATATTTTTTCAAGTTTCGCACTTCGAGAAGTGGTTCAAACATCATCGCCCCTCCTTTCTTCTATACATATAACCAACAACTGGTTGAATGGTCTTTTGTGATTTCGATTTCAGAGGGTTCCTTTTCGAAACATTCCGGTCTGGCATGATCGCATCTCGCCGCAAACCTGCAGCCTGTCGGCATATCGTCAGGAAGGGGGACAGAACCGCGAATGGAATACAATTTTTCTCTCTCTTCCGTCAAACTTGGGATGGATTGCAATAATCCCACCGTGTAAGGATGTTTCGGATTTTTAAATATATCTTTCACTCCCCCGGATTCCACCACTTTACCTGCATACATGACCACTACCCGATCACAAACTTCAGCTACAACGCCGAGATCATGGGTTATCATAATGATCGAAGTATCAAAATCCTCTTTGATCTTTTGCATTAATTCAAGAATTTGTGCCTGTATCGTCACATCAAGTGCCGTTGTCGGTTCATCTGCAATTAATAGCTTCGGATTAAGCAACAGTGCCATGGCTATCATGACACGCTGTCTCATTCCTCCCGACAATTGATGGGGATATTCATGCATGATCTCTTCGGAGCGCGGAATCCCTACTTTTTTCAGCATGTCAACACAATGTAGGAATGCCTGCTTTTTTTTCATAGATGTATGTTCCAATACCACTTCCATGAGCTGGTCCCCGATTTTGAACACCGGATTTAAGGATGTCATCGGCTCTTGAAAAATCATGCTAATTTCTTTTCCCCGGATTTTTCGGTATTCTTCCTGATTCAACCCGACCAGATTCAGGCCATTGTATAGAATCTCACCGTGAATCTTGCTGTTTCCCCGAGGCAATAATCCCATGACAGATAAAGATGTTACACTTTTTCCGCAGCCGGATTCCCCAACAAGTCCCACTGTTTCGCCGGGGTTGACGTGAAAATGGACCCTTTCTACCGTAGACACATATGTTTTGTCTTTGCGAAACGATATTTGCAAATTCTTGACTTCGAGTAAAGCAGACACCTTCACATCACACCTTCTTGCGACATAACTGTTCCAGAAATTCTACTACTTTTCGGTCAACAAGTCCGTCTTCCTGAATTCGCTCATCAAAGTTTTCAATCAGATGGAACGATTTTAAAGCCTCGAACAGGGTGCCATCCGATACCTCTTTATCTTTTAAATACTCAAGACAGTAAAGATAGTCTATCAACTGCTCTCTTAACCCGTCTTTAATCTCCAGAATATCCCCGGCATCCGATTTTCTGAAATAAAGTTTGTGCAGTTCGTGAATCCTCATTAATTCACGAACAGGGTCATGATGATCATCGACCCTCAGGTCCATATATCTATCATCGAAACCGCCGTAACCCCCGCCTTCTTTTACCACCAGTATGCCTGCTGACTGTTTCCCCCTGCTGTCACCGCCCGCCTCTTCGCCCGCGAGTAACGCTTTCAACAGACGGTCGGATAAATCACCACTTTCTTTTTGAAATGTTTCTGCCATGGAGACCACTGTCTTTTCGTCAACGAGAATATTCCCCTGACAGGCAAAATGAGGTCCGGTGATTCCCCCGGCCCATTCATAACATTCTTTTCCCGTATAAGTAGCGCCATTTCCTCTGGTATCGACAATGCCGACCTGGCGGACATCCCTTCCCTCATCTTCTTCTACAAGATTATTAAGTACTTCTTGAGCGGTATATCCTTGAGAGAGTAATTCCAATCCTCTGGTGCCGTATGCAGTATTTACCCATGACTGGGTAGCAATTGCCCCTACCCCGGCCTTAGCCCATGGAACCAGTGCCCCCGCAGCTAAAAATTTTGATGCCACCGCAACGCCTAATTCTCCCGTATTGGGGTCGTAACCCACAATCGAAAAAGTATTGACATAATCTCTTGGAACCCGTTTCTTTGACTTTGACATCCTTTCTCCCTCCCATAACGTTTATTTCGTTCTTGGATCAAGTACATCCCGCAAACCGTCACCGATCAGATTCAGTGACAGGACCACCAAAAATATGGCTAATCCCGGAAACAGACTGACGTGCGGAGCTACCCTGATAAACTTCCTTCCCTCACTTAACATAACGCCCCACTCAGCCAGAGGCGGTTGAGCTCCCAACCCGAGAAAACTCATGCCGGAAGCAGCCAAAATCATCCACCCGACATCTAAGCTGGCTGCCACAATCAGCGGAGGTAAGCAGTTCGGCAGGATATGATGAAAAATAATGTGAAAATGGTTGGCTCCCATTGCTCTTTCAGCCATAACAAATTCCATTTCACGAAAGGTCAGCGTGCTGCCGCGGACAATCCTGGCGTAATACGGTATTCCGACTACACTAATGGCGATCATCGTATTCATCAGACCCGGACCGAGTGCAGCGATGATTGCTATCGCCAAAAGTACATACGGAAAAGCCATGAGGACATCGATTATCCGCATAATGACGGTATCAAAAAATCTTTTAAAATATCCGGCGATCAATCCCAGTATCGTTCCAAATAGTAGAGCAATACCCACGGCAACAAAACCCACGAAAATGGAGATTCTTCCGCCCCAGATCAACCGGCTTAACAAATCCCTTCCCAATTCGTCGGTCCCGAGGATATGCCCTTCCGTTCCCGGCGGTTTCAAACGATTGACTAAATCAGTTTCTTCCGGGTCCTGCAACGGAAGTACCGGTGCCAGAACAGACAATAAAATGATAATTGTCAACAGGATTAACCCTGTAACTGCTGCCTTATCCCGCATCATTTTCTTCGCAGCAACACGCCAGGGCCCATCTTTTTTAACCTTTTGTGAAAGGGAATCGTTTTTCATCTCCAGCGAAGACGTTTCCCGTGAGTCAAGTAATTCATTTTTCGCCAGATCGCGGTTAATATTCCCCATAGTTACCCCCTACTCATAAGAGATTCGCGGATCCAAAAATGCATAGATTATATCGACTATAAGGTTAACCAGTACATAAGCAGTGGCTACAAATAATATAATTCCCTGCACCAGCGGGAAATCACGGGCGAGAATTCCATTGATCATCAAGGTGCCTATTCCCGGCCAGGAAAACACGATTTCTACCAGAACAGCTCCGGCCAGCAGAAACCCTATTTGCATACCGAGTACAGTAATGACTGGAATAAATGCATTTTTAAGCGAATGCTTAAATATAACCTTTTTCTCCCGTATCCCTTTTGCATATGCTGTTCGGATATAATCCTGCTCCAATACTTCCAGCATGCTTGAACGGGTCATGCGGGCAATCACGGCCCCTGAACCCATCGACAGACTGATCGCCGGCAGGATCAGGTGTTTGATTAACTCCAGCATCCCTGTCTGTCCTGGCGGATACATACCGGAGATCGGCAACCATTCGCGTTTAAGTCCAAACTCAATCTGCAATAAAATCCCCAGCCAGAACACAGGAATACAAAATCCAATAAGAATCAAAATCATAAGTAAACGGTCAATGAATGTATACCTGTAGGCAGCAGCTATGACTCCGAATACAATTCCAAATACTCCCGCAAGCAGAATACTGGCAGCTGTTAAAATGAGCGTCGCTCCGAATCGGTCGATAATGAGCGGAAGGACTTCCATTTTCAACTGAATCGATCGTCCCCAGTCTCCCACCAACACATTGCTGATCCAATTGATATATTGTTTGTATACGGGAAGATCCAGTCCCAGATCTGCTCTCAATTGCATGAGCGACTCTTCCGTTGCTTTAGGACCAAGAATAATTTTGGCAGGATCTCCGGGTGATAAATGCATAATAGAAAAAACTAATATCGTTACTCCTAACAGTACCGGAATTAATGCAATCAGTCGTTTCAAGACATATAACAGCACGTTGTCTTCCCCTCCCCCTTTCATCAGTTTGTAAAAAAGAGGGGAGTCCCCTCTTTTTTACTTTATATCCACATCGGAAAAACGGAAGACGCCTGTTGGATGGAGTTTAAAGTTACTTACACGATTTTGTGCTACAACAACCTGTTTTTCATGGTCAAGCACGATCCATGGAGCGTCGTCCATAATAAGTTCCTGTGCTTCTTCATATAATTGCACTCGTCTGGCTTTGTCCGAAGTAACCCTTGCCTCTTTCAACAACTGATCGACACGATCATTTTTATAATAAGCATCGTTAAAACCAGCAGTCGGCCATTGCTCACCGCTTAACAAAATATAGAGGAAGTTGTCGGGATCGCCATTATCGCCAATCCAGGACATCTGGTGCATATCCATATCATTTTCTGCCGGAGGAACAAAAACCTTATCGAGGTAAGAACCCCACTCCAGTGTCTGAATTTTTAGCTGAATGCCCACTTTTGCGAGATCAGCTTGTATTGCTGCGGCCATAATCGTCGGTTGTTGCATACCCGATCCCGATTCCGGTACCCAGTAAGTCGCTTCAAATCCGTCGGGATATCCTGCTTCCGCCAGAAGTTGCTTCGCTTTTTCAGGATTATATTCGTAATTTTTAACCTTGGGATTATGACCCCAAACAGTCGGCGGAAGTGGCGAATTGGCAAGTTCACCTGTTCCTTTGAGAATTTCATTTACGATTGCTTCTTTGTTTATTGCATAATTAATGGCCTGTCTGACCTTTTTGTTGTTAAACGGTTCTTTTTGATTATTCAGTGCAGTCCACCATACATGCATTCCTGCCTGTTCAATAATTTGATAAGCGCCTCCATCCTTAAGACGCTGTAAATCATCAGGCATAACATTTACAATCAGGTCTAAATTTCCTGCTTCCAGTTCAGCCAGACGAGTCTGATCATCTACTATCGGTTTGAAAATTATTTGATCAATTTTTGGCACTCCTTTGAAGTAATCCGGATTTTTATCCAGCACTACTTCAACTCCCGGAGACCAGTGGTTTAACTTGTAAGGTCCGGTTCCCACTGGATTTCTGGAAAAATCTTTTCCATACTTTTCAACTGCTGCCGGGCTGACAATACTGGCAGCATGCATTGCCATATTGCTCAAAAACGGAGCGAAAGGCTCTTTTAAATATATTTTAACTGTATATTCATCTGCTACTTCTACATGATCTACAGGCCCAAAAGTGAAATCGGCATATGCAAATTGTCCCGTATCATGATAAGGATGCTCGGGATCAATTTGTCTGTCAATGCTGAATTTGACAGCTTCGGCATTGAACGTGGTGCCATCATGAAATGTAATTCCCTGTTTCAGATAAAATGTGTACTCAAGTCCGTCATCTGAAACATCCCATTTTTCAGCCAGATCCGGTTCTAATTCAGTACTTTCATCCTTGAATTGAACAAGTTGATCATAAATTTCCATAGCTGCACGACTTGAGTTGTAGTCTGAAATCTGGTGAGCATCGAGTGAGGTAGGTTCTGCCTGCAGACCTACAACAATCACCTTGTTACCCTGCTGGTTCTCTCCACCACCGCTGTTGGTTCCGGTTGACGGATCTGAAGATGTACAGCCGGTAAACACAGTTAACACCAGCATCATCGCCATCGCCAACATCAAAATCTTTTTCACTTAGAAAATCCCCCTTTTGATAAAATCTACTGCCCTGTTTACTATTTTAGATTAGTTGTCTGAAAATTTTTTTAATTATTATTATTACTTTTTATAGTTTTTTTACGATTTTGAATAGAGAATGAAAAAGTAGTGTAGCGAGACTGGCTATAATTACAACCAAAGGCAGTGAAGTCTGCGGTTGATTTATGGCATATCCCACGGATATACCTACTCCCGCAAGGAGAAAGAGCCATATTGCGGAAGATTCATATCCTCTGCGATAGATATAAGATAAAAGAATCCCGACCGGACCGTACAAAACACCGAATAAGAATAATATTTCCAGAACACTGAGTTCAAATTTTAAAATGAACATTAACAAACCCATTGCCAAAACGGATTCCGTCAATTGGACTACCCAGCTTTTTATTCGTAAAGACACGGGATACTTATCCCAAAGGATTCCGATGTTTTGAAATGCATGAAAAAATGTGACAAAACTGATGATCAACCAGATCACACTGACGACAATAAATATTACAGAGGAAGAAACTTGTTCAATTAACAGTACCATTTGCTCATTTACATATTGACCGCGGATTTTTTCCGTGATAGCCACGATTGTCATTGTGGAAAATGCCATTACTACTGTGGACCAGCTGATACTGACCAGGCCGATCTTCCTCAGACCGTTTTTCTTCCTGTGAGATAAGCCTTTTCCCAAAAAAACGATATAAATTAGCAATTTGGTAAACATGATAATTACACCGGCTACAAAGAAAATAAAAATGCCCGGTTGTTCCAGATGTATAACTCGGGGATGATAATGAATCAGATTATGGTAAACGGTCTCAAGTCCTTTTTGTAAATAAATATAGTTGGGCAAAAAAATGGCCAGCGAGAACAGGAGAAAAATTTTTACAAATCCCGGTTGAACTGTCCGATTCAGAAGTTTCAATATGAAACTCAGCAAAAAATAAACGGCAAATATCATTAACGTTGAAGTTGTGAAAGACGTTGAAAACAACGTCTTTAATATAAATCCCGCAGTCATCGCCTGAGTAATCATGAATTCAATCCATACCAGGTAGATGAACCAGACAAACCATATCCTGTGCCCGGAAGTAAGCAGATACTGGATACGTTCAAACAATTGGTTCTCATTTATGTTTCGTGTAATCAGAACAATGAACACATAAGCAATCGGTACAGTCATCGATAAAAAAAGTCCGCCGAAAGCACCGTATCGCAAAATGGCTTCTCCGGCGGCTAATATCATACTGGCGGACAATAGTCCTGACATAAGCAATACAATACTGATCGGTTTTTCTTCATGCATAAAACTCAGTCCTTTATTTATCGATTGAAATTACGAAAGTTTTTCGGCGACATCCTGGTATGCCTTTTAAAAACTGTACTGAAGTAGTGCTGGCTATTAAACCCTGTTTCTTCCGCCACTCGCTGAATACTCCAATCCTTTTCTTTTAATAGTTTTTTCGCAACTTCAATGCGATAGTTTAAAAGATAATCCGAAAATGAAGTCCCCAGTTCCTCACTGAATCTCCTGCTTAAGTAAGAAGTATTCATATGCAATTCTTTTGCGATGTCGCTAAGGCGTATCTGTTCAAAATATCGATGTTGAACCTGGTTAATTACCTGTTGAATCAAATCTGATTGAACTTCAAATTCGGGGTGTTCTTTGACATAACGATTTAAAACACGGATAAATTCTTCCTCTATCACCGGTTTCACAAGGTAATCAACGACTCCTAACTGAATGGAGGACCTTGCATATGTAAAATCCTGATAAGCAGACACAATGATGACATCCATATCGGGATTATATTCCTTGAAAGTTTTTGCAGCTTCCAAACCCGTCTTTCCGGGCAATTTGATGTCGATGAATGCCAGATGAATGGTTTCCTGCTTGTTATACATATCCTTTAATAATCTCACGGATTCAGAATAGTTCATTGATTTGTTGATGTTCCATCCCGGATAATGATTGGATATGAGCAGGTGAAGTTGTTCTAATTCGAGCGGTTCATCATCCAATAAAAGTACATTCATTTTTCATCACCATGCCTCTCATCGTTGTAGTTTTCTTGATAAATAAGCGGCCAGGCAATCTGTACCATTCCCCCATCCTGCTTATGATCCACTGGAATATCTATGCGGACTTGATCATCAAATAATAACTTTAATCTCTTGTAAATATTCTGTAATCCGATTCCTTCAACATGATGATCATTGTTCTGTAACAATGGATTAAATCTAAATCCCGGCCCATTATCTGATACCGTAAGCTGAACATAGGGCATATGATTGATGTGTAATTTTTGCAGTTGAATGTGAATAAATATATGATCTTCTTTTTCTTCCAGTCCATGTTTAAAAGCATTCTCTACTAGGGTCTGCAGCAGATACGGAGGTATTACGGCGCGCGTCAATTCGGGGTCGATATCCCATTGCACCCCAAAACGTTCACCATAGCGCATTTTTTGAATGGCAAGGTAATGACGGGTATGTTCAATCTCTTCATTCAGAGGATGAAGTTGTTTTTTGGGCTGGTATTTATAACGATAATAAAGGACTAAGTGCTCAAAGGAACGAATTAATTGTTCTGTCTTTCTTAAACGTGCCAGACTGAGTAATGAATTGAGCGTATTAAATAAAAAATGGGGATGAATTTGCTGGGTCAATTGCAAATACTCGCTTTTATCCAATTCTCTCTGTAAATTAATTTGACGATTTTCCATCTCCAACAAATAAACTTCTTTTTCCAGCAAATGATAAAATATTAATATCAGGATTCCGATTGAGGGTCCCAAAATGCTTGCCAGGATAATAATAAAGAAAACTTCATATGATAACATGCATCATCACCAAAACTCTTAATTTATAAACATACTATACGATAATAAGGGTGATTAATCCAATATGGATGAAAGTTTGGAACGTAATTTCAATTCTTCTTCACTTCCGTTTGTTTTCAACCTTTCGACAGGGATATCGTATTTTTTCAGAATTGCATCCTTCATCTTATCTCTAGCAGACTGTTCAGGGTTATTGTCATGAAGGTCATAACTGTCTACTTCCACAGCAAGCACCGGTTGCTTATCTATTTTGTTAAAAATCAGAAAATCAGTATGCGTCAAAATATTCATGGCAAATCGATATTCCTCATCATTTAATTTCTTTGGATCCTTAATAAGCATTCGTAATGGCTGATGCATGACATAATCAAGATTGGGGTATGATTTCAACACGTTTTCGATGACGATGACGATCAAATTTTCTGATTTGAACTTGGATTTCGAAACATGCTTTAACTTTTTCAGCACTTCTTTTAGATGTTCCGAATAACTGCTGTAAAGCAAATCAAAAACAGAGTAGATTTGACTTTGAATAATTGAAAAATTGTTGTACTGGATGTATCTCTCCAATTCTCCCAAAAGACTGTATTTATTCTTCTCATTCTCAGATACAAGCACGATGAGTTTCTTTACTGCGCGGGAAATGGCAACATTGATCAAATTGGGATTGTCCACAAAATCATTGACTTCATTGACAACCGTAGATAAAATGATGACATCTTTCTCCCTTCCCTGATATTTATGGACGGTATCAATTTCAATGTTTGACTTACCAAAGGATTCTCTCAATTTCTCAACTTGCAATCGGTAAGGCGATATAATCCCGATGCTCATGTCGCTTTCTTCTAAACCTTGTTGAGGGTAAACTTCTTTCTTTATCACATCAATTTCCCGCTGGTTGTAGCGGCCTCTCGCGTGGTTTCCCTTACTCAATTTATATAGTGTCAAAGCCTCCTCATGACTTTCCTCTGTCATGATAATCAACTGATTACGATAAAATTTTTGATTACAAAAACCAATGATTTTAGGATGGCAACGATAGTGTTCTTTTAACAAAGTACCGCGAATGTTCTCGTAGAGTTTTTTTATGGATGAAAGCATACTGTTGTCTGCATACCTGTATGCAGGGTCCAATTGATATTGACTGAATATGATATCGGTTTCTTGCGCCAACTGATCTGTCACCACATTCGGAAGTTGCATGAGATCTCCAACAATAACTGCATTTTTCGCACATGAAAGGGCCAGACTGCCGGAGACAATATCTACCTGTGATGCCTCATCCATAATCACGTAATCAAACAAATAATTTTCAGCCATACAATTTCGTAAGGAATGGGTTGTACTTAAAATGACAGGATATTCTTTCACAAAAGAAACAAACATATCGGTCCATAATGCGTCTTGATTAAAAACATCGCGTCTTTTTTGTTGATGAAATCTCCCAGCAAATTTCTCCTTGAACAGCTTCATAGAATTTTCACTGTATTTTTTTATTTCCTCATCAAAATGGTAATTTTTAAGTTTTTGGTTGAAGTATTGTATCTGATTTTCCAATTCTTGCTGCTTCAAAAGATAGTATTTTTTTTGTAGGTATGTAATGATATTTTCAATTGTGTTTTGATAAAAAGAGAAGCTTGTGATGCCATATCGCAATAAATTTCTCCATCTGTATCGCAAAGGTACACACGAATATTCCTTTATCAGTTGTTGAATATCAAACCATAATGACAACACCTTGTTTGAACCATGCCGATACAAGGAACGGTAATCGGGGATGCTTTCTGTTTGATCATATTGTTTGAAGTACTCCATTTCCAATTTTAACGCTGAAAGTTGTTGTTTTAGTTGTGCCAACTTGTTCTTTATTTCAAGCATCTCATTCAGTTTTTTCCCGCTGTACTGCAGATTATTTTCAAGTGCTTTCATTTCATTCGTATCTAATTTCCACGTACTCATATCCGGGTATGTTCCGGTTTGTTTCTCAAAAAAAGCTTTTTTGTTGTCATTGTTTCCAAGATATGCTGCTATAAAGTCAACTTCTGATTTCTGAAGTTTCTCCAGAACATTTGCCGTTGCAGTATTATTATTGGATACAACAGCGACCGTTTTCCCCTGAATTACTACGTTCGCGATAATATTTAGAATGGTTTGAGTTTTCCCGGTGCCAGGCGGTCCCTCAATGACACTGATCTGATGAGATAACGCTTTCTCTACAGCGGTTTTTTGACTTAAGTTAAATCCGAATGGAAAGATCGGCGTCCGGGAATGCTGATGGATTTCAGGTTTTTTGTTTGGATTGAGGTAGTAGGCCAAAACACTGTCAGGAAGAATGGATGTGATCTTGCTGTATTGTTTGCTTAAGAAACTTGCATCTTGTTCGTCTTTGACGCTTACCTTGTCTGCCAGCCTTTTTAAATATTCAAAACGTTGCTGAATATCGGGATTTTTAATAACATTTTCTTTAAAGTCGACTGCACTTTTCGGATAAACTTGGTGAAATCCATTATAAAAAAATACTCGCACATGATTTTTAAACATTTGAATTTTTGTTATTCGGGATAATGGTTGACGGTTTGCATAAACAACTGTTTCTTCTGGATTGAAGACTTCGGGATTACGGAACCACTGTACATTATGATCATTATATCTATAGGTTTTCCCATTCTGAAATTGAACGTTCCATTTCCCATTTGTGTGAGATAGACGTTGTATGTTTTTCGTTTGATCTTCACCTTTTATAAGAACGAGATGCTTGTCGGGATTCATTTTACTATTCCTTTCTATAGATACGGTAAAACCAGATCCCAGTAGAAACCTCCGAATCAGATTCGATTCCTTACAGTAATCGACAAATATAATATTATTGTAACGCTTCATTTGTAAATATGGAAGATAATTCCGTAAAAAATCTATTTGGTACATATCAGTTTGTAATTTTTAAAAATCGGGTAGGAGGCTGAACATTAATTGATCTCATCTTCGATTGGTTCACCGTGTCGAAGAATTTCTCTAAATCCATATCCACCACATAGGTGTAACTCTGGTTGGCGTATTGGTTTTTAAAAAGCACAAGATTGACACGATGATAACATTATGGTATCATTTTGAAATAAAACTTAATAAAATACTAGGGGGATCCGCGTAGATGAAGATCTATTTTTATTCTGATAGCCGTGGACACCAGCCTGTTTACGACTGGATAAAATCTATAGAAAAAGAAGATCCAGAAACATTCAGAAAAACAATTTACCTTCTTACTTTATTGGAGGAGAATGGGGATTTAGTTCGATCCGGTAAGAGTAATCGAAATGACATTAAAAGACTTAAAAAAACAAATGGTATTTGGCAACTTAGAATAAATGAAAATAGACTGCTATTTTTTTTCTTTGAAGAAGATAAAATAGTGTTCACAAACCATTTTAAAAAGAAATCAAATTCTACTCCCCCGAACGAAATAAAGCGCGCAGAAAGACGAAAAGAAATCTGGATTAGACGCAAACAGTGATGGTAACCATGGCGGCCTTTATGGCCGTTATACTTGCGGAATCCTCGATTGAACAAAATAAAATATAATAAATGGAAAGGGGTAAAAATATGAAAACATTTGATGATCTCCGTACTGAACTCAAAAAAAGGAACCCGGATGAATTTTTTAAAATGGAGATTGTCGGAAAGATCTTGGCCGCTCGTGATCGTAAAGGATGGTCACAACGCGAATTGTCAAGAATAAGTGGAATTCCACAAAAAACAATTTCCAGAATCGAAAATGGAAAAGACATCCCTAATCTTAGAACGCTTTTAACCCTTTGTAACTACCTGGATCTTGAAATTTCATTGGTTGATAAAGAAACTAAAGATCAACAATCAGCTACTATCCTGGTATAGATTAAGAAATTACCTTATAGAAATAAAATATAAAAAAGGCAAGCGGAGAAATGTTTTTTCCCCACTTGCCTTCCTTTTTTTTGATGTTTACAGCTTCACCCGTGCCAAAATGGAATGCAGCCTAAGCGCCCTGCTTTCCAGTACTTCTTGGCGACATCCGGAATTCCCCGCCATATCACCTTCCCAAATACTCCCCGACAATCCCGTAATAAATCTCAATCGCCTTTTTATACTGATCCACTTCGACATATTCATCGGGCTGGTGGGCCAGTTCCGGGATGCCCGGCCCCAGTATGATGATGTCGCCTGACCCTCCACCTTCGCTCTTTCCGTATGAACGGAAAACTGAGCCGTCGGTAAAATAATTGACCCCGCGCACATCGGTGCTGGTCTGGTTCATCACCGTACAGGCGGCGCGTACGATCTCCGTCTGGGGATCGGTGCCGATACCGGGCAGGTCGAGAATCGGCTTCACTTCAATCGATGCTAACGGATCTTCAGCTATGACCCGATCCGCCACATCCTGTAACTGTTGCAAAATGTCCTCGTGCTTTTGATCCGGCAACGTACGGATATCCAGCGTGAGCGTGCAGCGGTCGGGAATGACATTCGTCTTCATTCCCCCTTTGATGGTGGTGACACTCATCGTCGGGTCCGTCAACAGAGGATGCTTCGCATATTCAAAGCGAATCTCCTCCAAACCGTTGATGAACCGGTTCAGGTGCATAATCGCATTGATCCCCTGGTCCGGCATGGAGCCGTGGGCGGTTTTGCCCGTGCTTGTCACCTCGACCCACAACACCCCTTTATGGGCGACAAAAATCCGGTTATCGGTGGGTTCCCCGATGACCATTGCGTCAAAAGGTGGGATCTGCTGTTTATCCACCATCACCTTCGCCCCTTCACTTCCCGTCTCTTCCCCGAAGGTGGCGGCGAAAATCAGCTCGCCGTCGAAGGGAAGCCGGGCAACTTTTACATATATAAAAGCGTACAACAGGGCGAGCAGACCGCTTTTCATATCCGTGGAGCCACGGCCGTAGAGACGCCCGTCTTTGACCTCACCGGAAAAGGGAGGAACGTTCCATGGCACATCGCCCACCGGGACGGAGTCTAGGTGACCGCTGAACACCAGCCTTTTTCCCGGGTGGTTTCCCGATAGGCGCGCCACCAGATTGACGCGGTCCTTTTCGTGTTCATAGATTTCGCACTCAATTCCGTATGTTTGCAGGACTTCGCGGATGCGGTAGGCCAGCCGGATCTCATTTCCCGGAGGATTGACGGTGTCTATTTGCACCGACTCCTTCAGGAAAGCGACCACATCCTGCTTTTCCAACCATTCCTGCAACTGCTGTCCGTCTAATCGATTCATTGCATTCACCCTAACCTGTGAAAATTATTTACCTATTAAACTCTTATGATAAATCTCATAGATTTTTGCTTCGTTTAAGCGGTAGGGCGTGTTTTTCAACAGGCGATCAATTTGTGCGGCCTGGGCTGCCATCGGCGCCAGATCCTCTTCTTTGATGCCCAGTTCCTTGAGGGACATCGGCAGATCGAGCACATCCAGCAGATAAAACAGATAATCCGTGACGGCAGGCAGTGCCTGCTCCGGATGATGATTAAATTCTCCCAGATTGAGCATCTGCGCTACTTCCACCATCTGCGGAATACAGGTGGTTCCGATCATCTCAAACACATAAGGCATCAGCAGCGCATTGGCTACGCCGTGCTCGATGTGAAAAGTTCCGCCCAGCGGATAGGCGAGGGCATGAACCGCCCCGACGCCGGCGTTGGCCAGCGAAACCCCGGCGAGGACACTGACCCAGCTCATCTGTGTGCGTGCTTCGAGATCACTTCCATGATGGACCGCCCGTACAATGCTGGGGGCAAACAAGCGCATCGCTTTTTCCGCATACATGCGCGTTAACGGCGTGGAGCGGACCGAAATGTACGATTCGATGGCGTGGGTGAAGGCATCGACACCGGAGGCCGCCGTGACCCGCGGCGGGCACGAGAGCGTAAGGGCGGGATCGAGAACGGCCACGTCGGGCAAAAGATGCTCACTGACGATGCCCCGCTTCACCTGTTTTTCCGTGTCGCCAAAAATGGCATTCATGGTCACTTCCGAACCCGTTCCCGAAGTGGTGGGCAGGAGAATACAGCTTACGTCGCGGCTGTTGATCACGGCCTCTCCGCTCAGATAAGGTTCGATATCCTCCTTGTCGGCGAGGGCGGCCGCGGTTTTTGCCACATCGAGGGCGCTTCCTCCGCCGATGCCGATCACCAGATCACAGGAAGAGGTGCGGACGAATTCCGTGGCTTTACGCACCACATCAAAAGTCGGTTCGCCCTCGATCTCGGTGTATGTCACCACCGGAAGCCGAGGACCGCTGATCAAATCCAGCACTTTTTGCACGAGGCCTGCCTTCTCCAACCCCTTATCACTGATCACGGCAATTTTTTGACTGTGTAATTTGAGAATCTCCTGGTTTAATGAAAGAAACGCATCGACGCCGAAACGCAGGTTTGACGGCATGCGAAAATCTTTAAACGTATCCATTTTATTATCCCCTTCCAGACTGTTCACAGCAGCATGAAATTATCGTTAATAAATGCGTCAACCTTCGATCCCTTTTCTGCATCTCTACCAGACCGTCCATCCACCGTCAACTACCAGCGTCTGTCCGGTCACCATATCAGATGCGCCGGAAGCAAGATAGAGCACCGCTCCGAACAGATCTTTCGTTTTTGCCAGGCGTCCCAGAGGAATTCTGCTGAGCACATCTTTTTTAAACTGCTCATCCTCAAGCATGGGACGGGTCATCGGCGTTTCGATGAAGGTGGGGGCAACGGCGTTTACATTGACCTGATACGATGACCATTCAATGGCCAGTGCTTTTGTCAATTGCGTCACCCCTCCCTTGCTCGATGAGTAGGCACTCCTTTTGTAGTAGCCGACAAAAGCCATCTGTGAAGACATGTTAATGATTTTTCCGCTGCGCCGTTCGATCATATGCCGTCCGACGGCCTGGCTTAAGAAAAATACACTTTTCAGGTTCAAATCCATGACCGTATCCCAGTCCTGTTCCGTCACTTCCAGAGCAGGTTTGGGAATGTTGACGCCGGCATTGTTGACAAGTATATTTATCTGCCCGAATTCCTCCACAATCCGATCCACCACGTGAGGGATGGAAGACACGTCCGTCAGGTCACTGGAGATAGGTAACACCTTTCTTCCCGAAGTTGCTCTGATTTCTTCGGCAGCCTGCTCCAATTCCTGCTCACTGCGTGCGATCAGTACGATATCCGCACCATGTTCTGCCAGCATGCCGGCAATATCTTTTCCGATTCCTTTACTGCCGCCTGTGATTACAGCTACTTTCCCTGATAAGTCGAATAGATTTTTCATCTGAATGATTACAACCCTCCCAGACTGATTTGTTGCCGGGGGCTCTTCCCTGTTGTTTTTCGTATGATCAATTCCGGTTCCAGAACCATGTGAATCGGTTTCGATTCCTTTCTGCCGTTGATCAGATCGATCAAATTTTCCAAGGCGAGCATGGCCATCTTCTTCTTTTGTTGCGAAATGGTGGTCAACCCGATATAGGGGTTGGAAGCCATGTTGATGTTATCGAATCCGATGATGGAGACGTCTTCCGGCACGGACAGCCGGCAGTTTGCCGCCGCATCCATCACCGCGATCGCCATTTGATCGGTCGCTGCAAAAAAACTGGTGGGCCGGTCAGCCTGCATCATCAGTTCCTTCGCAAACAGAAACACTTTTTCATAGGAAAATTCACCGTTATAGATCCATGCAGGATTATAGGGGATTCCGCATTTTTTCAGGGCTTCCTGATAGCCCAGCAAGCGCTGGTGAAAGGTGGAATATTTATCAGGTCCGGAGACATAAGCGATTTTCCGGTGTCCGAGGCTGACCAGATGCTCCACCGCCATCATCGCCCCTTTTTTATTGTCGAGAACAATATAATTGGCACATTCATCATCGACGTTACGGTTGTATAGCACAACGGGAAAGTCCTGTTCGCACAACTCCCTGATACGGGCATCGAACCGGTTGACAGAAGCCACGATGATTCCTGCCACTCTTTTGTCGAGAAGCATCTTAATAGATTTTTCAAAATGATCATTGGCATAGTTGGTATCACACAGGATGATGTCATAGTCCATTTCCTGTGCTCTGGCAATAATCACTTTGGCGGTTTCCGCATAAAAAGGGTTAGAAATATCTCCGACGATCAAACCGATGATATTGGTCTGCTGCTTGACCAGACTGCGTGCGATTTGATCCGGCTTAAAACCCAGTTCCTGAATGGCATCCAGCACTTTTTGCCTCGTGCTCTCTTTGATCACCGGAAAGTTGTTCAATACCCGCGAAACCGTGGTTTGAGATACTCCCGCTCTTTTGGCGACATCCTTAACCGTTACTCTGTGACCTCTGTCGTTCATACACTCTTCCTTCCCATCTCTATAAAATATTTAATTGCCGTACCATCTGGTATATCGCTGCGCCAGCCAGGAGATGAAAAGATAAATTGACACTCCCATCAAGGCGAGGATAATGATGATTCCAAATACCAGCGGTGTTTGCATTAATGACGAGTAATATAAAATACGACTGCCCAATCCGGATCCGCCTCCGGCAAATTCGGCTCCAATCGCGGTGATGATGGCGAAGATTCCGCCGATGATCAGACCTGTAAAAATAGCCGGCAGGGCACCCGGAAAAATGATCATCCTGAAAATCTGACCTTCCGTGGCACACAAGGATTTGCCCAGGGCGATTCTTTTGGGATCGGTACTCTTAAATCCGAGAGCGGAGTTAATCAAAATCACTGGAAACGATCCCAGCACTACCGCTATGATCTTGGTCAACGGACTGAATCCGAGCCACAGCATCAACAGCGGTACCAGCGATACCATCGGGGTGGCCACCATCAACAGGATGTAGGGAGTCAAAAGCTTATCCAGTATTTCATAACGATAAAATAAGGCAGCGAGGGATACTCCGACGATTGCCCCGAGAATATATCCTAATACGATCTCCATCAGCGTGATACCCAGATGGGGCAATATATGATGAAAATTGGTGATCGTTTCTACTGCCACCTTACTGGGGGCCGGGATGATCCATACCGGAACTTTAAGCCCGCGAATCACCAGTTCGACGATGGCGATGACGATGACGGTAAACGCAGCGAATAACATGAGATCTTTCTTTTTGCGACCGGCGATACTGTTTTTCTTGAGTGCTTCTCCCGCCTGCCCGAGATGTTGTACACTACTGTGGTTACTCATGCTTCAACCTCCTGCTTTCCGATGGATTCTTTGATTTCATCCACGTACTTCAAAAATTTATGATCTGTTTGCATATCCAACGTTCTCGGTCTGGGCAGGTCTATCTTGAAGGTTTTCAGTAGTCGTCCAGGTCCTGGTGTCATCACAAAAATCCGGTCAGCCGTAAGCACCGCTTCCACGATGTTGTGGGTTACGAAGCAAATCGTTTTTTGCGTGTCTTCCCATAATTTCATGATCAACATATTCATCGCTTCCCGTGTTAACACATCGAGAGCGGCAAAAGGTTCATCCAAAAGGAGTACTGAAGGATTATAGGCGAGGGCGCGGATCAAAGCGGCTCGTTGCTGCATCCCTCCCGACAATTCGCGGGGATATTTATTTTCGTACCCTTTTAACTTGGTAACCTCAAAAAGATATTCAATTGTTTCTTTATACGGGCTTTGATTGGGATCTAATTTTTTGATCTGAAACGGGAGCAGTACATTTTCCATCACCGTTCTCCAGGGTAGAAGATTGGGCTCCTGAAAGACGAGTCCGATGTTTTCTTGTGGTTTGTCGACAACTTTTCCGTCGATCCTGATCGTTCCGCCCGACATTTCTTTTAACCCGCCGATTCCCCATAAAAGCGTGGATTTCCCGCAACCGCTCGGCCCCAGAAGACAAACAAGTTCTCCTTCTCTAATCGATTCGTTAAAGTTATCCAGTGCATGTACGGTCCCCGTATCGGTCGTATAATATTTGGATACATTTTCCATGATTATATACTCATTCTTCTTTTGCAATTGAATATCCTCCCAGTTACTCAAAATTAATCAACGAACCATTCCCGTTTTCCCGCCTGTATCAGCAATCCTCCGTCGATCGGAATCAGGGTTCCAGTGACATAGGAGGAAGCCTGCGATGAAAGGAACGTCACCAGTCCGCCCACTTCTTCCGGGGTACCGAGCCGATGCTGCAGCGGGATGCGATCGGTAATGTAATCGTTAATTTTGGGATTGCCCCATACCCACTCGGTCATATCGGTATGGATGTATCCGGGGGCAATGGCGTTTACGGTAATGTTGTGTTCTCCCCATTCCACAGCCAGCACCTTCGACAGGGAGATGACGCCGCCCTTGGAGACACTGTAACTCAGTCCCGCCGGATTTCCGGTCAGTCCCCAGTAGGAGGAAATGTTGACGATACGGCCGTATTGTTGTTCGATCATGTGTTTTCCTACTGTCTGGCAAAAATAAAGGGTGCCTTTCAAGTTGACGTCCATCACTTTGTTCCACTCTTCATCGGGCAACTCTTCCGACTTCGAGGTATCGGCGACACCCGCATTGTTTACAAGTATTTCAATGCTCCCGAATTCCTGTAAAACTCGTTCGACCGCCTGCTCTACACTTTGTTTGTCTGTCACGTCCGTCCGGATA
>JAWLDF010000018.1:55650-59444 GCA_041686735.1 Bacilli bacterium | reverse complement strand
TTCCGAAAACCATGGCACTCATATAGGCCGTACTGGTATGGGCAGGAATCGGTGATACCAGCGTACCATATTCTTCACAGACGGTAAAACAAACATCGTTATTTTCCTTTATCATGTCCACTTTTCTGCCTTCTGCCGCGCCGTGAAAATAAATTTTGCCATCGAACCAAACGTAATTCAACGGAACGACGTAAGGCATATCGCGTGAAGCCAGCCCCAAAAATCCGATTCTTGTCTTCGTTAAAAACCGGTTGATTTTTTCTTGATCTGTACATTCATTGTTCTTATAGCGAATTTTAAACATGTGTGTCACCCTCCCAAAACATTCTTTATCGTGTTTTTCATCATTATAGGATGACACTGACCTTATCAAAAGGTACAATTTTATTAAATATTCAGGGGTCAGGAGGAGGAAACGTCAAATGGAATTCACGCCGTTCTTTGATGGAAGGAGCAGGACACCTCTGTATGTCCAGTTATACCACTATATCAAATCTGAAATTGAAAAAGGGAACTTTCCTGCGGGAGCATTTTTGCCTTCCATCAGACAGGTGTCGCAACACTTAGACATCAGTAAAAATACGGTGGAGGGGGCCTATCAACAGCTATTGGCGGAAGGTTACGTTGAAAGTATCGCGAGGGTAGGATATAAAATACTTCCGATCGAAGATACGATTCGTTCTTTCGGTGAAAAATACTATGAGGAAAGAAAAATGTCGGACGGGGGATTTAAGCCTGATTTTGAAAGTCAGCAACAGCACTATGATTTTATTTATGGAGAAGTTGACCCGGATCATTTCCCGATCAAAGTATGGAAGAAGTATTTACAAGAATCATTGGGGGAGGACAACGGGCAGTTGTTCGCTTACGGGGACCCGCTCGGGGATGTCCGTTTAAGGGGGGAATTAAGCAAATATTTGTATCAGTCCCGGGGAGTCAGCTGTAGCCCGGAACAGATTTTGTTGACTTCAGGGACCCAGCATGCAATCAGCCTGTTGTGCCAGTTGCTTTCCCTGCGGGGTTCGACTGTTGCCTTTGAAGAACCCGGTTATGATGGAGTTAGGTCCGTTTTTATCCATCATGGCTGCCGCATTCGGCCAATTCCGCTGGATGAAGACGGGATATCACTAGAGCACTTGCAAAGCGATTTTGCTGAACTGGTCTATGTCACCCCTTCCCATCAGCTTCCTTACGGCATGATCATGCCGGTGCAAAAACGGTTACAGTTGCTGAATTGGGCGGAGAAGAACAACGGTTACATCATCGAAGATGACTATGACAGTGAGTTTCGTTACCAGGGCAAGCCGATTCCATCCCTCAAAGCTCTGGATAAGAAGGAAAAAGTGATTTATCTAGGAACTTTCTCAAAATGCATGCTACCGTCGATACGGGTCAGCTATCTGGTTTTGCCTCCTGAGCTTATGGAATTGTACCAGCGGAAGCTCCACAATTATAATCAATCCACATCCCCCATGCTGCAAAGAGCTTTATATCTTTTTATGAAAAATGGTGATTTTGAAAGGCACATCCGAAGGATGAGAAAGATCTACCACGGAAAGCGCAAAGTCTTGCTTCAAGCTGTTGAAAAGTATCTGGGGGATCAAGTTGAAGTGATAGGTGAAAAATCCGGTCTGCATGTATTACTCAATGTGCCCGGATATGACGATGAAAAATTAATTGAGCGGGCGAAGGCGTATGGGGTGAAGGTCCATTCGCTCTCAAGGTTCTGGTACACCAATGGAAAGGAAGATTCGTCCATAGTGATGCTGGGTTTCGGCCGGATTTCAGAAGATGATATAGAGGAAGGGGTTCGATTGCTTGCGCAGGCATGGTTCGAATAAAAAGTTCTTTATACTGGAATTTTTAACTTGTATAATATTGCTAGACTAATGATAAGGAGCGAAGCCTATGATTGCAAATCCAGCCGGAATCAATAGATAAAATAAAAAATCAGGAGGATGACATGACGACACTCCAGAGTGAGAGATTAATGATGATTCCGTTTAAACTGGATTATTTAAAGGCGATCGTGCGTGATCGCAAAAGTTTTTTAGAGTTAATCCCGTATAAGGTGTCTGAACAGTGGCCTAATGCCGATTACGCTGAGATTTTGCCGTTCATACTGGAAACTTATGAGGAAGATCCGGATCTGGAAAACTGGAGCTGGCTCATTATCCATAAGGAAGATCAATGTTTGATTGGTGAAATGGGCTGTAAAGGGAAGCCGGTGGATGGCAGTGTGGAAATTGGGTACGGCATTGTTCCCGAATATCGTGAAAAGGGTTATGCCACCGAGATGGCAACGGTTTTTTCCAGATGGTTGCTTCACGAAGCGGGACTTTCCGTGGTCAAAGCCGACTGTTTAAAAACCAACATCGGATCAATCAAAGTGCTGGAACGTTCCGGCTTTCAGAAGGTCAGCGAGGATGAAACACTTTTTTATTGGGAATTGAAGAAGTAATGTGATTGCATGGGTGCCAGATATTTGGCACCCGTTTTGTTTGATATTATGTTATTCCCTGAGTCCGGCAGTTATCAGGGGTTAAAAAGGAATATTGGTTTGTAGGGTATGCAAGCATATGATTCAAATCAATTTTTCTAGCAGAAACTCATCCTTAATCGGAATTCCATGGTAGCCGATCAATGGGATTTCCGGTTTTATTTTTCTCGCTTCATCAACGGCGTTTTGCAAAATTTTGACGCAACGGTATCCACGTTTTTGATAAAATTTGAGTGCATTTAAGTTATCGTTTGTGGTGATTAGCCGGATGATCCGGCAACCATTTTCCTTGGCGATTTGCTCCAATTCTTTTACAAGAGCAGTGCCGATCCCTCGACTTTCTTCCACGCTGTCCAGGGATACAATTTCACATTCATCATCATTTATCACATATGTAAGCAGGCCGATAACCTTATCATTTTTTAAAACTGCAAATCCTTCTAATTTGTCACAATCAAAAACACCTGTCGAAGTCACCATTTGAGGACTAACCCAGTGGGTGACCAAAAAATCTGTGATCAGTGATTGATCCAGTTGGGATGTATGTAAGATTTTCATAATGTATGCCTCCTCAATACTGTGTGCCCTTGTATATCTGCAATTCAACTTAATTATAGCAGGTTCAACAATTTTCTTATGCAAATTTTTGAAAAATATTGTAACTGAAAAATTTGTTTGCTATTGTATTCATACAACTTGTCGACGATGATAACCAATTGAAAGGAGGGAGGTTCAAGTTATGACTGAAGCACTCCTCAAACAAATTTTAGAGAAAGTAAACGGGATCGCGGAAGACGTCGGAATATTGAAGAATGATGTTGAGGTGCTGAAAGAAGATGTCGGAATACTGAAGAATGATGTTGAGGTACTGAAGGAAGATGTCGGAATACTAAAAACCGATGTTGATGTTCTAAAAGTGGAAGTTAAACGGAACAGTGACATGATTTATCAACTGATAACAAACGTTGCAGCTTTAAACAGAAGGTTTGATGAACTGGAATCAAATATAAAAAGGGATATCGAATTTATTTATCAAGAAATAGCTCAAAACAGGTTAGAAATCAACCGGCTCAAAAAAGAAGCTTAATCCGGATAATTAAGAAAGGGCTGCTCCATGCTAGACTTTATGGGCGGCCCTGTTTTACTTAAAATTGATTTAATGATTACAAGTCACCTAGGTAAATGGTTTCCAGAACCGATTCTTTTACTTGACCGTCTTCCTTGTATACACGGTATCCTTTTGCGTGGGGTCTGGAACTTACCACTTTATGAAGCTGATCGTCAATAAAATGAA
>JAWLDF010000018.1:0-55550 GCA_041686735.1 Bacilli bacterium | reverse complement strand
CCGATTCTTTTACTTGACCGTCTTCCTTGTATACACGGTATCCTTTTGCGTGGGGTCTGGAACTTACCACTTTATGAAGCTGATCGTCAATAAAATGAAAGGCGACTCCATCATCTGCTGCATACCCGGCAATCATTTCTCCGGATCCAATCAATAGATGATAAGATGGTCTTCTATCTTTCTCTCCATCGTAATGCGGACTATTGCTTCCTTTTAAAAATCCGAGGCAGGATAGCTTCGTCAATCGACCGGGAATGGAATCTGTTAAGCCTTCCTCGAACCAGCAAATCGATCCGGCACTGATGCCCGAAAGGATGATTCCCTGTTCCCACGCTTTTTTCATAATTTTATCCAATCCCCATTCTTTCCAGAGAACAAGTAAATTTCGGGTGTTTCCTCCTCCAACATAGATGATATCCTTACTCAAAATGTAATCTTCCAGGTCATTTGTCGGAGGTTTAAACAGGGACAGATGCGAAGGTTCACTCTCCATCTGATTAAAGGAATGATAAAATTTTTCTATATATCCTTCTGCATCACCGCTTGCGGTCGGGATAAAACAAACCTTCGGTTTATTTTTTTGTGATTGCTTAAGAATATATAAGTCTAATAAAGGATTCTCCGGCTCCATCGAAAAACCGCCGCCACCCATTGCAATGATTTGCTTCATGATTTTTACCTCCTTAACATATAATCCGTGATGAAAAGAGTTAAGTCTATGATCTTCGAGGAATGTGCCTCGTTTTAGCGGACAAAAAGTTCGCTATTTTCTATTTCAGGGGAAAAATCGGGAAAAGGATTCAAGCCTAAAGAAAATATACCATATTCTTATAATTTAGTTTAACATTAGTTCAAAGGGAGTGAATACAATGATAAAACGCCATGAAGTATTGATTAATCAATTAGAAACCTATCGAAGTGAAATTTTGGGTATCCTGGAGGAAGTCACTGAAGAGGAAGCAGAAATGATTCCGGAGGGCTTTAACAATAATATCCGCTGGAATATGGGACATATTTATCTGGACCAATTTTTATGGTTACAGGCAATCACGAAAGAAAAGGTTGATGTTCCTGAACAATTTAACATGTGGTTCGGGTACGGAACCTCACCATCTGATTTTGACTATGACACACCTTCATTTGAAGAATTAAAGATATTACTGAAAAAACAACCGGCTCAAATAAAGGAAAGATACGGTGACAGATTAGAAAAAGAGTATCCTTCTATTGATATGGGAATGCATACGATAGAACAGGTATTAATACGGACGATTTTTCATGAAGGCATGCATTTACAGACCATTCTAGATTTAAAAAAATGCATACGTGTCCGCGGATCATAGGCTATTCAAAAACCAAAGTGAGGAAATGACCAATGGAAAATCAAACTTTAGAAAATGGCAAAAAGTTTATTTATCAAAATGCAAGACTCATCGATCGAAGAAGATTTGAATATTTTTTTGAGGGTGGTACGCAAGATGCGGTTATTGACGCGCTTCGCTCTTATCAAAATGAGGACGGTGGTTTCGGTAATGCCCTTGAATCTGTTGTATAAACAGAGGGTAAGGACAGATTTTTTTGAGGATGACTGGTTCTTGAAAAATGTCCGGTACATATGGCGTGTATTCGAGCATGAAAAACCGCAGGGTTATCATGACGGTGTTCAATGGATTACTTTTCTGCAATATACTCCGGAACAAGAGAAAGCGAGTGTATACTGGCCTGTGGTAAATGAATGGCTCAAACGTCCTGAAACAATTGAACGGAATCCGGAAGCTGAAGGATATGTTCAAAAAGTTCTCGACTGGGCGCCTCACCCGGACAGCTATCCGCGCCGGTTTCTTTCGGATGATGATATACAGCAACATTTACAGGCCCTTGTTCGTCTACAGAAAGATGATGGGGGATGGCCGATCAACTGGTCGCCGCTTAGTCCCGGAACCGAGTTGGAGTGGCGGGGCTGGATTACGGTGAATCGTTTGTTGACGTTGAGGTCGTATGGGGTTATTTAATTAGACGGAGGCGCAACCGAATATGGTAATGGAACATCCATCCTCCTGATTTGCGGATTACGGAAATTTATAGAGAAGTATAAAGAATAAAATATGGAGGGGTGGAGTTGAAGAAAATTTTCGTTATTTTACTCATCTTTTTGTTTGTCAATGGTTGTAATCCCGTAGACAAAACTGACGATTCTTTTATTTTTACATATGCCCTTAATTCTAATGCGTACAATTCTATTGAGAAAGAACATAAAGAAAAAATAGATGAGTGGCTCTTGGAAGCAAAAGAAAATAATGATGAACGAATCTATGAATACAGCCTGGAAGGTTACCAATATTATTACGCTAAAGGATTCAAAGATGCGGAAGTATCTTTTGTTTATAGGGGAAGAAGTAAAAAGGGTGAGCTAAAGACAACACTGTCTCAGGGAGAAAAAGGTGATTCCGTTTTTGTAAGAATTAAATATAATTCAGATCTTTGTTGTGGGGGAACGGGAATTGAAATTGTTGACCACCGAACCAATACTGAGGATGCCAGTATGTTTCATTTCACAAATCTCAACGATGTTCAAGCTATCGAAGTAACCATTAATGACAACACATACAATATTGAAGACCGAAAAATGATTTCCGACATGATATCCATGCTCGAAGAGAGTCAACCTTTGACAGACGAGTATGATATAAGCAAAATTCGAGAGATGTCAAAAGATCCGAATCATAAACTTGTTTTGGTCGGGGGAAATCAGCCGATTCAAGAGTTTTCATTCGTGTTTGATACGCTTTATGAAGTGGGGTATGTGGAGACCGATCAGAAAAGATATGTTCCTGACTACAGCTTTTTCAGGTATATCGATGATTTAGGAACATATAAAAATCCGGATACCCGTATTGACCGGCAGGTACAGGAGTTATTCGACAAGTACAACTGGACTGTTGATTACAAAATTAATACATTAACGGAAACGTTGCCGATGAACCTTAAACATAGAGCCGGTGAATACCCGGTCAAAATATACTGGGGCTATAATCTTGAACTTTCAAAGGAGATCGGGCTCGATTTTTCCACGTACCTCGGTAAAGAAATAGAGGTGGAGGTATATAGATTGCGAGAGCCTTTGCCCGATTTTTTGAAGCCCAGACGAAACGCCCGTGGAATTGTCCTGAAATATCATGGTGAATTGATTGGGACATACATCGATGCCGGACGTCATGATTCGTTTGCCTGTTCCCTGAATCGGAAAAGATTACAGGAGATTACCGGTAAGAACTGGGACGAATGGATTACAGATTACATCGATTATGATGATGATCTGGAAAAAAAATTATCAGAGATGGAACCCGAAGAGATCATCACAGCTTATTTTAAGGCCCTCGATGAACAGGACCTTACAATGCTTCGTGCCTGTTTAACAAGAAAAAATCTGATCGGGGAATTATCTGTGAACATGGACAGCGAGCAGTTATTTAATATCGACAGAAAACCCGATTATAATATCAAGCATGCGAAATTATTATCGATAAAAGAAGTGGAAGGGATTCAAAACGAACCGGGAATGCTGGAGTATATGGTGGAAGTGGATTTTGATTTTAAAAAGCAGATAACTTCAAATGACGGAATTGCCCCTCGGTTTGTGCTAATAAAAAAGGAAGCAGAAAAAAGCGGCTGGCGGATCGACGGAATTGGTACTGGGCCATAACCGGAGGTGCCTGTCACCGACAAAAAACGATATATTTTAACAGGGGGAGCACATTCAATTGCTCCCCCTTTTTTTCGCCATCCCGCTCTGAAACTCCCTGTCCGGATAATAAGTGTCTTTCACAAGCAAGTTCGGACCCAGGCATCTTACAGAAGGACAATGGCAGGTCAGACTCCGGGCCAGCGGCGAATCCATCCATTTCTCATAGGCCTTATTCAGCGAGCAAGTCCGAATATTGCCTAACGACGATTCGTATTCGTCGCCGAAATCGGTCACGATGATGTCGCCGCTAAAAATATTTACATTTAAACGTGAACGTCCGTCGGGATCATTGCGGACCGTCACGTTTTTTTCTTGAGATAAACGAGCTAAAAGTGCCAGATCTTCCTCTCTGTCACTGCAGTGATATAAAGGAAGTGTTCCGAACAACATCCATACCTCTTTGTTTCGAACATCCAGTAAACGGTGGATAGCTTCACGAATTTCGTCCAGATTCAGCACTTCCATGTTTCCTGCAAAATCGCTGGGGTACATGGGATGCACCTCATGGCGTTTACACCCCATTTCCACCACCACCTGGTGATGAATCTCCTCGATATATGGAAGAGTTCTCCTGTTTAACATCGTTTCGGCTGACACAAAAACGCCGGCATCGGATAAATATTTTGCATTTTCGATCATGCGCTGAAAATATTTTGCGCGCTGTTCATAGGTCGGTTTTTTGTCCATCAGTGCGAAGCCGAATTCGGCGAATTCTTCTTCCGTTCCCCAGTTGTGCGAAATATGAAGAACGTCCAGATATGGAATGATTTTTTCATAACGTTCCAGATCCAGCGTCAGGTTGGAATTGATCTGGGTGTAGACGCCGCGTTCATGGGCATATTTTAAAAGCGGGACAACATATTCGTTCACCGATTTCATGGAAAGCATCGGTTCGCCGCCGGTGATGCTCAAGGATCTTAACGTGGGAATTTCATCCAAACGTTTGATCAAAAGATCGAGTGGCAGTGCCTGCGGGTCTTTCGATTGCAGAGTGTATCCTACTGCACAGTGGCCGCACCTCATATTACAAAGAGTTGTTGTCGTAAACTCGACATTCGTCAATTGAAGTTTTCCGTATTGTTCCACATCTAAATAAGCTTCCCACGGATCGAAGGAAGGAGAAATTTTGGTAGCATGGGTGCTGGAATTCATCTGTAGACTCCCTTTCAGCATAAAATTACATGATTATCATAGCTTAAATCGTTAAACTTAGAAAGGGATTTTCTCAACCTGCAATCAGCGCTTTAGAGATGCCGATGAAATATTCCGATTCCCGGCGAATGTGGTTAAGCACCACAATGGCCGTTTGATTACCTTTGATTGCGTTGCTTTCCTCTGCCAGCCGGTTTAAAAATGATACGAATTTACGGCTCTGCCTAAGCGAAAAATGGACCAGATTCATGATCTCCTGAAAAATGGCCGGGTTGGGATAATGACCGGATCTGATCACGGTTTCGATATATCTGACAAACATCGCATGCGTTTGAGAAAATGCCTGTTCCCATTCGCGAAGTTCATTGACAAACTCGGGTTCCAGATCAGGTACCAGTTCACGAATGACGACCGTATGCTCCGCCTCCTGCATTTTCCAGAACTCCCCTTCGTCCAAAATCCTGAGTGGCATTTTATCTCCATAATAAAACTGCACCGATTTCCCTCCGTTCAAGTGTTATTGAAATCAATACCATCTTATTTCGAAAGAGAGGGATAGGTGCCTATTTGATCGCTACAAATGGAAGAGGTCAATTGAGGATCAGGCGAGTTATTATTCGAAATGGGAACTGAAATGAAGTAAATAAGATACTGTGATATAAAAAGTTGTGAAGAGAATGTTATTATAAAGAAGAGGATTTTTAAACATTGATTAAGGGTGATTGTGGGGATGAGGATCGGATTTCGTGTCATAAAAACGGTGATCGCGGTTGTGATAGCGTTGTACATTGCATACTGGCTTAATCTCGAAGGATATACGTATGCAGGGGTACTGGCCGCGCTGTCGATGCAGACCACCCGTCAGCAATCGGTGCGTATTTCAATGCAAATGTTATCGGCTGCTGTCCTCAGCCTGGTTATTTCTACACTTGTTTTCTGGTTATTCGGCTTTCACCTGTGGATCACAGGGCTTTTACTTCTTCTCATCATTCCTCTACTCGTTCGTCTCCGTATCGAACGGGGTGTCATCATCAGTCTGGTCATTATTTTGATGGTCTATCATTCCCAGACCGTTGTGAACTGGCCGCAAATGCAAATTTTGTACATATTGATGATCGGGATTGGGGTTTCCCTTGTGGTCAATCTTCTTTACATGCCGGACTCTACCAAAAAGCTGGAAGAACTTCGGCAACGACATATTCAAGAGACGTCACAGGTTTTCTCCCATATGTATCGTCATCTGACGGAAAAAGATTATATCTGGACCGGGAAAGAATTGTTGACGATTGAAGCTATTTTAAAAGAGGGAAAAGATTTATCGCTGGTATCCATGGAAAATCAATTGTTGCGAAACACGGACCCGTACTATATCTATTTTCGCAGGGAAGAAAAGCGGTTCGATGTGATACAGAGGATGATGCTGGCTCTGTCCCGCATCAACACCACTTTTATTCAGACGCATATGCTTTCGGAAATTTTTCATCAACTTTCTCAGCAACTTCAATCAGGCGAATTGGACACGAATGGGATCCTGGAAAATTTGCGTGAATTGGAAATGGAATATAAGCAGATGGAACTTCCCAAAACCCGGTCGGAATTTGAAGTGCGTTCCGCGGCGCTTCAACTTTTGAAGGAGTTGGAGATTTATCTGCTCGATTGAAATTTATAAATCTATCATTTTATCCGTGGGAGAAACGGACGGGCTGCTGATTAGGGGTGTTAATTTTACAAACGCAGATTGCCACAAGAAGTCAATTACGTATGGATTTGAACAAATTATCATCGAATAAAAAATTCGTCAGGTTTATGTTTGCTCACACGTTGCAGGGACTGGTTTTTACGGCCTTTGCCGTTACTGAACAGTGGTATGTCGTCAACGAATTGAATGCTTCTGTATGGCTTGGCGTTGTTATGATGGCAACCGCTTTTCCACGATTGATCTTTATGTTGATGGGAGGGGCGCTGACGGACCGGTTCAGTAATGTGAAAATCATTCTGTTTTCCAATTTTTCGCGGATATTCATCGCGGGAATCATTTTTCTCTCTTCTATGTTTCTGTTATCGCTCAGGACCAGGGAAACAATGATATCGAAACAGAACGTGTCTGTTCTCAAACAAGTCAGGGATGGTCTTGTCTATGTGAAACATAAGCATACAATTCTGGCATTTCTACTTAATTTTGTTGATGACCAATCTGTTTTTCGTCGGGCCGATCGGGGTATCCATTCCACTGATTGTAAAGGATATTTTACATGAGGATGCTTTCACGCTAAGCTTTTATCAGGGAGCCTGGGCGGCAGGTCTTTTGACAGGTTCCGCTTATGCACTTCTCTTTAATCTTCATAAAAATCGTTTTTTACGTTCCCTTTACCTGATCGTTGTTCAGGGTGTCGTGATGATCGCTCTTGCTCAAATTTCGGTCGTATGGGTACATCTGGCTTTCATCCTGCTTGTCGCAACCTGTGCATCAATGATCAGCATTCCGATCATCAGTTATGTTCAAGAGAACACTGAACATGAGATGCTTGGCCGGGTGATGGGTCTTTTGAACATGGTGTCGATCGGAATTCTTCCCTTGGCTTATGCGATGGTTTCTGTTGTAATGTCAGTTGGAGTAACCGTGCCCATGATTCTGACGGTTTGCGGGTCAGTTCTGATATTGTTCAGCTTGATGGTGCTGATTGACAAAAAGGATATTCGTACCTTTGACTAAGTCATCGGAGTATTGCACCACAGCTCTTTTAACGAGATCGATAATCCTTTAAAATCGGGATGTTCGACAACGTCATCGTCCATGCCGGTTGCCACCAGGCAATAGACTCCATTCTTGAGCGAGAAACATTCCAGCGTTTTTTCCTCCGGGTTAATCAGCCAGTAATGCTGCACTCGAACGCTTTGATAGATGCCCAGTTTTTGCAGACGGTCTTTGCGACCGGTGGAAGGTGACAGGACTTCAATCACCAGTGCAGGCGGGCCGTCTATGCGGTTTTCTTTTACGATTTCCTTTTGTTCTCCTGATACATACAAAATGTCCGGTTGGACTACGTTGGTATCAAGAAGGGTCACATCTAAGGGGGCAGCAAAGACTTCTCCTTCGGGATCCACCTGCCAGAAATAGTCTTCGAGGATACGATGGATCCTGCGGGAAGCCCGCTGGTGCATGACATTGGGAGCGGGTTCTTTGATCAGCATACCATCGAGAATCTCATAACGATAGCCCGGTTCCTCGGGAAGTTCCAGATAATCCTGATAGGTCAGCTTTTTGGAGGAGGGTTGGGGGTCGTAATTCTCATCAGCTTTTTCACATACGATGGATGTGCTGGTCAATGCACTGATCACTTCATCTAATTGATAACGGTATTGCCTTTTTCCCAGTTCAACATAAGGGATTTTTTTCTCCCGCGTGTATCTCCAGATTGTTTCCACGGACAGATTGAGGGCTTCAGCCAGATCCTGTGCGGTGATCAGATTGTTGTGATCAGTCATCATCGTTCACCTCCGGTTGGTTCCTATTTTATAATTAAAATCAACTGGAATCAACTGAAATAAATTGATATCAATTTTAAATGCTATATAGGAGTGATACTTTGATCAATCAAATTTTAGAAAAATATTTAGCTGATCAATTTGGGGAGTTTACACCTGTACGATTAACCGGCGGGTACACCAATCAAACTTATTTGTTAGAGGGGACGGAGCCGCCATTAGTTGTCAAGATTGCGCGATCAAACAACAGGGACATTCAAAATGAAGTAAATTGTTTAAAGATGATCGAACAAACAGGACGAGTACCGAAAATTTATAAGTATATTGAGACAAATGAACTCCAATTGACTGTAATGGAGTACAGAAAAGGGGTTAACGGGCAGTCCATTTTAGATGATAAAGATCCGGCAAGAGCAAAAGAGTTGTATAAAAGTCTGGGGGAAACCCTTGCTACAAGCATCCATTCCACTAAATATCAATTTTCTTCTCATGGGATAGTAACATGTGATTTATATGAATTAAACTTCGATTCGGACTTTGTTCCTGAGAGCCTGATTTATCAATCAAAAGAGGTCTTGCAAAAAATTGACGACAGTAAAGAGGATTGGGTTTTGACTCATGGGGATTATGGGTTACATAATGTGTTAGCAACTGATGATCATGGGCTTACCGTCTTGGATTGGGAGTGGGCTGAATGGGCCAATCCTTTAACGGATGTCAGCTGGGTATGCTGGTTTACAAAACTTCATTATCCTGAATATGCGGAGACGTTAAACGAACTATTTTTGGAAAATTACATTGCTCATCATCCCATTGATTTGTCTGATGTAAAATTGAAATCTTACGCTGTATATAAAGTCTGGAAAGTTTTGAACAGATTAAAGCAGGCCCCATCGAATGTGCAGGAGGAATGGGTTCGCCGATTAAAATGGACATTGGATACGGAATTTTTGAATGACAGTGGCAGAGGGAACAGGTGTTGATTAATTGAGATGAGTTTCTCTCGGGCCGGGTAAGTTTTAACGGACAAAAAGTTCATTATTATCCCATTTTAGGAAAAAAATGAGAAAATAAGGTACAAAAAGTTCGTTAAATGGGTAATCATGCTCAAATTCAGGTGGATATGAGGGGAATTGCGACAAAAAAGGTCGCTATTTTCACTGAATACGGCGATTATGAATAAATAGAGAACAAAAAGTGCGTAAAAGGCAGAGGAACTATATCATGTAAAAATATTTCGGATACACCCAAATATTTAAATATCCTTCAACCCTATTTTCTCATCGGCCCCGCCCCTGCTTCAAAAAAGCATAAATCGCAGAAAAGTCTTTGTCCGCAAAGCCGTACTGTTTGGCCAGAGCATAAACTTCCTTTGCAGTGTGGATGGACGGCAGAGCGACCTCGTTTTCAAAAGCTGTTTCGGATACCAGTTGCAGATCCTTATGCATCCACTGCAGAGGGAACTCCGCGTCATAATCACCGCTTTCGATTTTATCCCGTTTCAATGCCAGAAAAGGAGCAGCCGTCGGTCCTCCCAGCAAGGTATCAAACAGAGTTTCCTGTGGAATGCCGAGGGATTCTCCCAGGCTGAGTGCTTCAGAGAATGCCAGCATCGACTGAGCCAGCATCAAATTAATCACCATTTTCATGGCCGTTCCCTTACCATGGTCACCAATGTGGAGCACCTTTTTTCCCATGATTTCAAGCAACGGCTTACTTTCCTCCAAATCGACCGCACTTCCCCCTGCAAGGAAAATCAATTCCCCTTTCTCAGCGGGAATTTTTGATCCGGCAACGGGTGCATCCATAAAACGAACATTTTTCTTTTCAGCTTTCCCGGCCATGGACTGGGAAAAGGAGGGATTGACTGTGCTACAGTCGATCCACAACGAACCCTCAGCCATTTGATATAAAAATCCATCTTCACCGAGGGCTGTTTCGCGGACGACATCAGGTGTCGATAGCATCGTGATAATGATTTGTGCGGTTCGACCGACTTCAGCGGGTGATTCACACCAGCGCGCCCCTTTTTGCAAAAGAGGTTCTGCCTTTGCTCTGGTTCGGTTGTAAACGCACAGTGTGTGTCCGTTATTTAAAAGATTGTTTGCCATTCTGCTTCCCATGATGCCGAGACCGATGAAACCGATCATAAATATGTACCTCCTGAAAAATGAACTCAATAATCTTTATTTTGACAAAATAGAAAAACGCACCTTCGTAATTAATCATCACCGTTTAACTCAACATATTCAAATATAATTCCATCAACATTTTTCGAAACCATATTTTTACCTGTAGGAGTCGTTGTAGGTGGTTGCAAAATAGTTGCACCAATACTATTTAAATAATCAAAGTATTCATCAATAGAATCAACGGTAAATGTCGCACTAATCTTGGGCAAAGAATTTAAGACCTCATCATTTCCTCCTATAATCAGAATATCATTTATTCTCGCAACCGAAATCCCTATTGATTGAATTTTGAATTTATTCTGTGTTTCTGCTCCTAAAAGTATTTCATAATCATTAATTGTTTTTTCAAAATCATTTGTATAAATTGGAACCTTAACACTGAGAACTTTCATAAATATGCCCCCCTTTTAAATTAAGTCTTCCTGACTATTACCCCAAAAAGCTAGTATTATTATAAGAAAATTTGCTTTATGAAACTGTGGTGATAAATTTAATTCAAATAAATTCTTTTGTCAATCCGCAACTGGAATCCTCTTCAATTTCAATGTTAGTTAGTAAAAAATAAATGTAAAATTTGTTGTATAATGGAGTACATGTAATGATGACAATCGTCATCAATGTGTTATGGGAGGGAAATACATATGAAAACCAGACTGCTTCATGTGAGAGCCAACGTGTCGGATTTGAATCGGGCTATTGAATGGTATGAACGTGTGCTTGGATTTAAGGTGACAGGTACCTGGCCGCCGGAAAAACCGAACTATGCTCACTTCGATTCGGAGGATGGAGCCACATTTTCGATCATGGAAGACCCCAGGGTTCCTTCGAACGGCAGATTTAATTTTAGAGTTGAAGATGCAGATGCCCTCTGGGAGTCATTGAAGGATAAAGTCGAAATTGTTGAGGAGTTATTTGATACGCCATACGGAACAAGGAAGTTCACGATACGTGACCTGGACGGTAATGAACTGGGATTTGTTCAGGATTAATCCTTTAATGATTGAAACAAATGATCTTTGTTTTACGTCATGGAGTATAAGATGAATCAGGGGGGGAGTGAGCGTGAAAATCTTTTCGATCTCTAAAGTGAAGATCATCGCTGCAGTGTTCCTGTTTTTCATGATGATCGTCAGTGGGTGTACGGATCAAATGGATCAAGTGACTAACGATTCGTTAGAGGATGAAGAAGAGCAGCAAAACCAGGCAAAAGACGAACAACAGACGCCGGCCCCCGATGGCAGCGAAGATGATCAGAATCAATCGCCACAGGAGGATCACACAGCATTACCGGTATTTGAAATCCACACCTGTCAGGATCCATTATTTGCAGATCAGGAGTCTGATACAAAATCCCTTGATGTAACGTTTGCGCTTCCTCAGCAAAATCAACAGGTGCTGAAGGGAATTCGGCAGATTTCCGTGCGAAAATTATTTGATGAGGCAGGGTACGGATTCGGCTTTGGTAGTTCTTTTGCTCTGGACAATGAGGGCAGAGTCTATGCATGGGGGCAGCGTTACGGTGCCTGGGACCATGAGGGATTCGCAAATCCAGTGCGGGTAGAAGGATTACCTGAGATCATACAGGTAGCGGGAGAATATGCGTTAACTCCGACTGGAAAAGTATGGTTTATGAACGGAATCGAAACTCCTTTTGAAATCAGTGAATTATCGGATGTGCAGTCTATTTCCACGTTAGAAACGGACGTACTGGCTGCCGTAACCGGAGATGGACAATTGTGGACATGGCGGCCCGCCTGGAATGATCCGACAAAAGGAACATTAGGCAAAATCGACCAGGCCCAACAGGTGAAAGCGGTATATGGAGATATCTTCGGCATGTACTGGATCGACGCAGAGGAAATCGTCTGGTATTCAGGTCTGTACGGGGAATCTCGGGGAGCGAAAAAGATCCCATTACCTGAGGGCGAAAAAGTGAAGCAAGTGGATACCACTTATTATAGTGAGGACTATTTAATCACAACCGGCGGTAACGTATATAAAATTAACCGCGATCTGACCCTTGAATCCATTCCCATAGAACAAGTAGAAAAAATATCATCAACTGAACACGAACGTTACTTTTTAAAAAGGGATGGTACGGTCTGGAGTGAATTCACATATAACAACCCGGGTGATAGCCCTGTTCAAATCAGCGGTCTGCACGATATCACAGACATACAGTCCGGTTCTAATCATACACTTGCTCTGGCATCTGACGGAACCGTGTACTCTTGGGGAAGCAATATGTACGGGCAACTGGGACGTCAACCCCATTTTTTTGAAACATTCACCCCGATCGGCAAATTAACAGGGATACAGGATGTTCTTGTATATCATGACGGAATCCGGTTTATACACAAAGGGAATGTCTGGCGGATCAACGATCATATGGAAGTTGAACCGGTTTTGCTTGAGCGTCGGATTGTCAAATTAACCCGTGATGGATACTTATCCGAGGATGGAACGTTATTTATCCGGTCAGATATAGATGGAGATGTGGAACAAAGTGAATGTTATCAGGTACAATCCAACGATGATCCCATTCGAGATGTTTTACCTTACCATGGTGGATGGATTTTAAAGCTCGATTCCGGGAAATTATATAAAATTGAACTGAGGAATGATTCGATTGCCGCGGTACAAACGGTGATTTTTCCAGAAAATCAACAACCACCGCGGATCAAGCAGTTGTTTGACTACCCGTTTTTTACGGTCTTGACGGAAGAGGGAGAAGTCTATTATCAACGAAGTGAAACGGAAGAAGGGATCACAATGGAAAAGATCCCTGATTTACCGTCAATCCGTGAATGGTCAACTCTGAAATATACGTACTATGATTTTGAAGGGAATGTGGTGCGGGCCCTGGATGACGAGGGGAACGCATACGGTGTTGAAATGACAGTTGAACCCGTTGGAGGAAAAGATTTTAAAAGAAATTTCAACCTTGTGTTGTTGCAGCAAGGCGTCAAACATATATACGGTGGTTTATTTGAACTCTCGGACGACACCATTCTGGAAACCGGTCTGGCACCCTATGACAGAACATCCCTTGAAGAACGGAATTGGCCGAATTTGTTGGAAGGGGCCGAACCACTAGATGTCCAATCGATTTACACACAATACAATTATCCGATTGAGGGGCCGAGCTCATTCCGGCATGTGTTGATCGGAAAAGACGGTACGGTCATGATTTACGGTTACAGTCCATTTTCCGGTTATGAGGCAGAACCTGCTCCTGTAGTCATCGATGAGTAAAGTAATCACGTTTCAAAAAAAGTTAACATCAATGAGCACAGCAGCCCGGTCGCGGTGATCAAACCGACGATCGGGCCGCCTTCTTCATATGCCTCGGGCATCATGGTGGAGGATACCATCGCCACAACGCCTCCCGCGGCAAAAGCTGCGATTCCTGCAATCAGTAAATTCGATGCATCCTCCATTAAAAGATATCCGGCGAGGGAACTGAAGGTGGATAACAGGAAAACCATCATCCACATCAAAAGAATTTTTCCCTTTGAATAGCCGTCTTTTTTCAAACCGATGCTGCTGGAAAGACCTTCCGGCAAATTGCTGATGAATACCGCCACCACCAGCAACCAACTGACACTTTGTCGCTCAAGCAGATTGACTCCGATGATCACCGATTCAGGAATGGAATCGATCAGGGTACCGATCAGGATCGCCAGCCCGGAGTGGCCTTCCGGGTTTTCCCGCGATCTTTTTCGTTCATGCCCCCCTTTTTTGGAAATCAGCATATCAAAAAAAGTAAAGACAACTGCCCCGGCAAGAAAGCCTGCGGAGGTGGGGAGCATTCCTCCGTCATTAACCGATCTGCCGAGCATCTCAAAGGAAGCGGCCCCCAGCAGGATACCGGTAGCGAAGGCCATGATCACGGCAACCCATCTTTTATGCAATGTAAAGAAAATCCCTGTCAATGCTCCGATAAAAACGGCCGAACTGGCGATTCCTCCCCAGAGTGCTGCGTTCCACATCCTTCATCCCTGCTTTCAGTCCGGGTCATGATGCTCTTAAGTAGACAAGATTTGCGGTCTCACCTGTCGGACCCGCTCAACCCCGCAAACATCATCTTCCAGTAGCGACATCCCGTAAACCGGATATTTCCCCTTCAACCTTATTTGCAGTTCCTGAAGCCACTTTTGTTCCGTTGTTTTTCGCGACATCCAGAAGCGATTGCCATCGGGCGGGTCGGGGAGCAACCGATTGACAATCACGCCGCCGATGGGAAATCCCTGTTTGCTCAATTGCGCAACCAGTCTGAGTGTTTCTTGAACCGGTAACGCCTCTGCTACTGTTACAGGAATAAACGCTGTTTTCTCCCGATCCATAAAGATTTTTTCAACCTGCTTAATTCGCTCGAGGCGCTGAAGCAAGTGTTCATATACGGGATCCTGCCGCCTGTCCCCGTCATTATCATCCCGACCTGCAAAAGCCCGGGTTCCTCCTTGCGCCTGGTGAACCCGGGTTCTCTGCCTGACCAGATTTTTTACGAAGGGTTCGAGGATGTACGGCATTGACAACAAGCGCAGGGTGTGTCCGGTAGGAGCTGTGTCAAAGATGATCAGATCGTACTCATGCTGATACTCAAGCAGGATCTGCACCATCTTGTCGAAAATGGCCGCCTCTTCACTGCCGGGGGCATGTTTTACCATGTTGAGATGACGGTCCACCGCCCCCGTCATATCGGGCTTCACCACTTCGAGTAACTGCTGCCGTACCCTTCTTAAGTACTGCTTCATTTCTTCGCGGGAATCAATATCCATCGCCGATAAAAAAGGAAGCAGTTTTTTGGGGCGGTCATGGATCCTCTTCCCCCAGATGTCCATCGTGGAATGGGCGGGGTCCGTCGATACGATTAACGTATTGATCGACTGCGCTGCCGCCTGATAGGCAAGTACAGCAGAGGTGGTCGATTTTCCCACGCCCCCTTTTCCGCCGAGAAACAGAATCTTTTTGCCTGTGATCAACTCCTTCATATCAACGGCTCCTTTGTTCATTCTCAACAACAGGGGAAACCGGCGAGAGGTGAATGTTCCATCCCCATGCGCTTGTGCCAGGCATGGAAGTCCTCGTAAAAATACGGGTATAACTCGATCGTGTAATAGCTGATCGGATTGGGCAGTCCGAGAAGCTCGGCAAAACAGAGAAGGGCAAAGAAATCTTCAAGGTTCCTCTGTTCCCGCAGCAGGGAGCGGCGATACCGATCTATAAACACCTCATCAAAAATTTGCCCGGCCTTTTTTACGACACTTTTATGGTCAATCACCTTTCGATCCCCCTCGGTTGATTCTGGCGGAAAGCGGCGATCGCTTCAATGATCAGCCAGAATGCCAGCCCGAGGATGACAATCCCCAGGGTACTTAATAATACATTCTGCTTCGAAAAATAGGTACCCAGGTTCATGAGCATGCCGATCGTGGTCATCACCAGAATAAAAATCATCGGGATCACCGTGTAAACGATGGGACGCCCCAATTTTTTAAGGTAAAGGGAAACTACGGTGAGAGTAAGTCCGGCAGTCAACTGATTGGTTGTTCCGAACAGGGGCCAGATCAGCATACCGCCCCGTCCTCCCTCGGCAGAAAAGGCGAGTAATAGACAGGCCCCGACCGCAATCAGCGTGGCCCAGACACTTTTCGTCAAAAAGGGAATGTTATAAGTTTTGCCAATTTCACCCACAATATAACGTTGCAGACGCACGCCGGTATCCATGGTGGTTGCTGCAAAGTTGACGATCATCACCGATGCGAATATGATCGCGAATTGTTCGGGAATTCCCAGACCGGAAGCAAAAATGGCCACTCCCTGTACAAAGGCGTTTTGCCCGTTAATCCCGCTCCAGTCGGCATAAAACTGATTCCAATCGGCCAGTGTGGCAAATCCGGCCGTCGCCGCCAGAATGGAGAGCAGGGCCAGGGTTCCCTCCCCGATCGCTCCGAAGTAACCGACAAAACGGGCGTCAGGCTCTTTGTTGAGCTGTTTGGATGTGGTACCGGAGGCGACCAGCCCGTGAAATCCCGATATGGCCCCGCAGGCGATGGTAATGAACAGGATCGGAATCAGGGGCGGCGTTCCCGCAGGCGGGTCATTAAAGGCGGGAGCAACGATGGTCGGATTGATGATGAGCATGCCGAGATAGCCGATCCCCAGTGCGACAAACAGTTGCAGTGCATTGATGAAATCCCGCGGTTGCAGCAGTGTCCACACCGGCAAAACGGAAGCAATCGCGGCATAGAGGAAGAGCAGCAGGATCCAGACCACCGCTCGGTCCAGTCCGAATAATGTTTGCGGCAATTCGATCGGGAAATAGACGCCGAGGTAGATGAAGAAATAGAGGATGACCAGTGAAACGAGGGATGGAAGTACAATACCGGCCTTTCCTCTGTAAACCATGAAGCCGATGGCAACGGCCAGTGGAATCTGGATCAGCCACGGTAACACGCTGCCCGGAAAATTTAAAAAGAGTCCGGTGATGACCACGGCGAACACGGCATTTACCATAAGTAGAAGCAGAAAAATGATAAAGAGAAACAGAATTTTGGCTCTCGGTCCGAGGATGACTTTGGTGATGGAACCGATTGATTCCCCTTTATGACGGGCGGAAATCACAAGGGCGGCAAAGTCATGGACACCGGCAAAAAAGATGGTCCCCAGCACGACCCACAGGAACGCGGGCAGCCATCCCCAGATGACGGCAATCGCCGGACCGACGATGGGAGCGGCTCCCGCCACGGAGGTGAAATGGTGTCCCCACAGGATAAATCTGTTGGTGGGAACATAATCGACGCCGTCGTTTAATTCATGGGCGGGGGTGACAAAGGCCGGGTCCAGTCGGAAAATTTTTTCCGCGACAAATTTTGAATAGAGAAAATAACCGATGACAAAAGCACCTAATCCCATAATGGCAACGAGTATGGCCTGCACAAGAAAACACTCCTTGATGTGTATTTTTATTCCAGCTTAAAAGTTAGTTTGCTCAGGCCGTGTCATCATATGCAAAGATTATTTGCACGGGGGAGACGGGGGAGGTGTGGTATAATATTTTTAGTAAGAAAATGTTAAGGAGGTACAGAATGATGGGTGTACCAAATGAAGAACTGGAGCAACTTATTAAAAAATTAAATGATAAAAATAAAGAAACCGCTAAGAGTTTTTTGATGTGGCTATTAGAATCACAATTAAGCGATGACGAGGACACATTAACTCCATCTGATATACAGGCAATTGAACGGGCAAGAAAAGATCTTAAAAATGGTGAAACTACGTCATTGGAGAACTTGAAGCGTGAGTTTGACTTATAAGATAGTATTTTCAAGAGAGGCTAAAAAACAACTAAAAAGATTGGATAAAAACACTTCAATCCGAATTATTCAATCTATAGAGACACTCAAGAATTCACCGCGAAAGCATAAGAGTTCAAAAAAATTGAAGGGTTATCAAGGTGAGTTTTATCGTCTTCGTATAGGACAATTTAGAGTAATATATGAGATATTAGATGAAAAAGTAATAGTTATTATTATCAGGATTAAACCTCGTGGAGATGTGTATAAAATTTGACCAGGGATGTGATTATCATGAACCCAGTTATCGATCTATTAAAAAATCATCGTTCCATTCGAAAATTTGCCGATAAAGAAATCCCAGGAGAAGTGATGGATCAGATTCTTGAAGCAGGGCAGTGGGCGGCGACATCAAATAATCTGCAGGCCTACTCGGTCATTCGCATCAAAGACCGGGAGAAGAAGGATGAATTGGCCCGCCTGTGCGGGGATCAGCAACATGTGAGGGACTGTCCTGTTTATCTTGTGTTTTGTGCCGATTTGAACCGGATACATATCAGTGGATGCATGCATGACGTCCCGCAAAATCTGGATACAGTGGAGCCGCTTTTGGTGGCGGTGGTGGATACGGCGTTGATGGCCCAGAATGTGATGGTTGCGGCTGAATCCTGCGGGATCGGCGGGACGTATATCGGGGGCATCCGTAACCGGAGTCGCGAAGTCAGCGAACTTTTGCAGCTGCCGGACTATGTTTTTCCGTTATTCGGCATGGTGCTGGGTTATCCCGATGAAGAACAGATCCCGGAGCAGAAACCGCGACTGCCCTTTGAAGCGATTGTTCATGAAGAAACATACAACTACAAACATCAGCAAGAATGGATCGAATCCTATGATCGCACGATGAAGGACTATTATGAAAATCGCGGCGGCAGTCAAAAATTCACGACTTGGTCGGAGATGGCCGGTCAATTGTACCGTGAACCGAGAAGAACTCACCTGCGCAGTTTTCTCGAAGAAAAGAAGTTTGGCTTGAAGTGAATTAAAAAATCCACGGAAGTCATCGTACTCCGTGGATTTTTGATTTTTGCAGAGGTGGAACCGGGTTAAACCTTCAATTCATCTCTGTACCCAAATACTTCTGAGATTTCACGGCTCATCTGAAGAAGATATTGTGATGTCGGGTGATCAAGCTGATCAGGAATCGAATGATTGAAACCGACAAGAATGACCGAACCGACCAGTTCTTCTTTGAAGTTGAGCACGGGAAATGCGATGGAAGAGACCTGGGGTACCAGGGGTTCGCTGGCAAAGGAAATTCCTTCTTTTTTCACCTTTTCAATTTCTTTTTCCAATTGTGTCTGCTTCGTCTTTGATAACTTTGCAAATTCCCGTTCTTTCCACTCTTTAATATCCTGTTCCTCCATAAACGCACAAAAAACCTTTCCGGAAGCTGTGGTGGCCGGGAGATACGTACCGATTTTTGCTCCGATATTCATCAACTGGTTCCCTGTAATCATTTTTGTAATCATCGGTCCGTCTTCTGTCCACATGGCAAAGAGGACGGTTTCATCGCAATGTCGGTTAATATCCTGCAAATAAGGAGTGACCCGGTCGATTACATTTTCCCGATCTAGTGCGATCATGCCATATTCGATTAACCGGCTTCCCAGACTATATAAACCACTCTCTTTATCGCGGTAGAGAAGACCCAGTTGAGTAAGCGTGTTAAGATATTTGTACAGGTTACTTTTGGTAATCTGTGATTCGTGGTGAATATCATTAAATTTCATCGGTTGTCCATATCTGGCAACCAGATCTATGATACTCAATCCCACCTGTAAAGATTGAATGACGGGAGCTTTTTTTTCGTTGTTCATCAACGTATCATTCCTTAATCAATGAAATGTATTTTTCCATATTCTATTTTATCATATGATATTGGTAACGTATCTATGAAGTGGAAACCAGTGAAGGAATCCAGAGTACCAGATCATCCCAGACAGTAAGAATCATCAATACTATGATTGCTGCAAGCAAAAACGGCCATACCGCTTTTGACAGGGTTTCAAATTTAACTTCGCCGATTGATGAGGCGATGAACAACCCTGCACCGACGGGCGGAGTCAACAGGCCGATCGTCAAATTGATACTAATGATGATGCCAAAGTGAATCGGGTCGATCCCGTAAGTTGCGATCAGCGGCATGAATATCGGAACTAAAATGACCAGTGCAGCAATACCGTCAATGACCGTTCCAACCAATAACAATAATAGGTTGGTTAAAAGTAAGAAGATCAATGGATTTTCCGTTAAAGTCACCATCCACTCCGTAACCTGCTGCGGGATCCGTTCAAATGCAAGCACCCAGCCAAACAGATTGGCCATGGCAATCAACATGGTCACGGTGGCTGTTGTTATTGCAGTGTTCACCAGAATTTGTGGAAGTTGATTTATCTTCAAATCACGGTAGATGAAAAAACCAACAATGAGTCCGATTAAACAGGCAATAGCGGCAGATTCGGTCGGTGTAAAAACACCGCTCAGAATCCCCCAGATAATGATGCCGGGCACCGATAAAGCTGGTAACACATTGACCGCGGCAGAAATCATATTTTTGAAAGGTTCTTTCTCCGATTTGGGCAACTGATGTTTATATCCAATAAATATAATGACTGCAATAAAGGATATAGCAAGTAAAATTCCGGGAAGGATCCCCGCCATAAACATGTGACCGATGGAAGCTCCGGAACTGACGCCGTAGATAATGAACAGCATACTTGGTGGAATAATCGGTCCTAAAAGTGCGGCCGAAGCGGTAGTTGCAGCCCCGAATTCGCGTTTGTAACCTTCCTTCTCCATGGCAGGAACCATAATGCGGCTCATCATGGCAATCTGTGCGGTTGCCGACCCAATAATCGACGCGAGAAACATATTGGCCACTACATTCACGTAGGCCAGACCTGCCCGGTAGTGACCGAACATCACTTTTGCAAACTGGATCAGGCGCCGGGTGATTCCGCCAGAATTCATTAATTCCCCTGCCAGCATAAAAAGCGGAATGGCGAGAAGTCCATAGCTTTCCAGTCCCGAATATAAACGTTGCGGAGTCGTTGAAAGCATCACAATATTTCCGCTAAGTATGATATAAGCAATACTGGTAATGCCCAGAACGATCGCGATCGGAACACGCAACAGTAAGAGGGCGATAAAAATGATGACTGCGATCCCCATCGAAACAGCTTCCTTTCTATTCCAAAGTTTCTTCAGCAGATTTCAGGCTCTGAATAAACAGATGAAGTGAATGGATGAACATAAAGAACAACCCAGTCGGTACACTGATATACACATACCTCATCGGGAGTTGCATGGAACTTGACTTTTGAATGGCGATATTTTCAGAAGAAAGCCATTGAAAAGAAATAACGACAAAATATAAGGCAAACATCACGAGGACGGCAAACCCCAGGCTTATGATCGCTTTTCGCCAATTTCCTTTTAATTTGTCTGTTAAAAGGGTAACGGCAGCAGATTGCTGCCGTTTTATTGACATGCTTCCCCCGATGAAAGTGAGCCATACCAGCGAAAAAATTGCCAGTTCATCGGACCACATCAGAGGTTGATCTAAATAGTAGCGGAAAATGACACCCGCTGTTAAGGAGGAAAACATTGCGATTAGTAGAATCATTACGATGACTTTTTCTATTTTGTAAACCAAGTTACTGAGTTTTTCGATCCACATGTGAACCTCCGTATCGTGAAAGATTATTGACCTTGATTGACTTCTATAAAGTTTTTAATGATGGGGTTTTCGCTATACTTTTCATAGAGTTGTTCTTTGATGGCGCTGAATGAAGAATGATCTGTCATATCCGTAATGTTTAACCCTTTTTCCTGCACGAAGTTCAGATTTTCTTTTTCGCGATTGATCGCGTCATTAATTCCCCATTCAACCGCTTTTTCCATCGCCTCAAGAACTGCCTGCTGGTCTTCCTGAGAAAGTTCATGATATGTCTTCTGGCTCATGACGACGACTGCGGGAAAAGCCATGTGATTGGTTAAGGTTAAATCCTGAGCGATTTCATACAGGTTCAGGCTGACAAGTGCATCCAGGTCAATATCGATTCCGTCAATGACACCGGTTTGCAGGGACGTATATACTTCAGGTAGCGGCATCGGCGTCGGTCCTACCCCTAATCCGGACCAAAAATCGGACATGGCTGGACTTCCGATAATGCGTAATTTTTTCCCGTTTAGATCTTCAGGAGAACTGACGGCACCGGACTTCATTAAGATGTGGCGATTTCCGGCAAAACTAAAATCTAAACCGATCAGGCCCTGACTTTCCAGGTTCTTTAACATCTGTTTAGCCGGTTCGGATTTTCTAGCCTCACTTGCGTCAGCAAGATCCTCGAACAGGAACGGCATAAACCAAGCATTAAATTCTTGTGCACGTGTACTCATGTAAGCGTTTGTAATGAAAGCAAAATCGATGGCTCCCGTTTCTAATTGTTGTAGCATGTCCGGTTCGGTGCCAAGTTGGCTGTTCGGGAAGATTTCTACTTTCAAGCGTCCTTCTGTAAGTGTTTGCAGTTCTTCATTGAACTTTTCCGCGGTTTGATTCCATCCGTGTGAAGGAGGGGTTACGTGAGATAACTTAAATGTGTACGTTTTTGCACTGCTTTCATTTGTTTCTCCGGTTTGTGAGTTAACAGGTGATGAATTTTCCTGACCTGAACTACATGCGGTCACCAAAATAAAGGCAAGAACTAACAGGAAACTTTTTAACATAAACTTTTTCATTCTTTACCCCCTACTCAGTTCGTCTTCTCCAGACAATTTTATATTTTTAGTGAATTAAGTTCCTTAATAAAAAACTATCATGATAGTGTCTTTAAGTCAATATTATAAATATTTAGACACGTTGAAATAATTTCATCAACTGACCGAACCTGTTCGATTGTCTACAGGCTGCCATTGGCGTCGCTCATATAGCCAGTCCACATGGCTGTAATCGGTGGCACTCCTGCCGGTCAAGATTTTTTCACGCAAGATGAGGGCGATGGGATCTTCCGTGTGTAAAAAATCTCCCCAGATTCGAGCGTTTGTCTGAACTTTTGCGGTGCGCGGAATACGTTCTTCTTGATACTCAAGAAAAGCCCTGTTCACATCGTTCTCATACTTGTAAAGTTTGAGGTTAAGACAGGCAGCGTCTTCCAGCGCCTGGCAGGCTCCCTGTGCAAGATACTGCAGCATCGGGTGGGCGGCATCGCCAAGCAGTGTCAGATTTCCGTCTGTCCAGTTATCGATAGGACTGCGGTCGTACATCGGCCAGCGGAATCCACGATTCATGTAAGTGATGGAATTTTGCACCATGGGATGACATTTGCTGAAGGTTTCATCAAGCTCCTCCGGCGTACCCCAATCGTCCGAATTCGGTTTGTATTTGAAGCTTTTAAAAACTGCAACCTGATTAAAAAGTTCTTTTCTGCGAACGGGATACTGAACCAGGTGGAGATAGGGTCCGATCCACATGACAACATCATCGAGACGGACCAGTGATTCCACTTCCGAAGTAGGAATAGTTCCGCGGTAGGCTACATATTCGGAACAGACCGGTTCATCCTCGATCAGAAGTTTTCGGGTTTTAGACCATAATCCATCGGCGCCGACAACAGCATCGGTCAGATAAGTCGATCCGTCTTCACAGCCGGCACGGACCCGTTCACCCTGATTTTCAACATGTACAACGGCTTTATTGTTTTCAAGTGTGATCAGATTGTTTTCTCTGCAGGCTTCGAGCAATACTGTGTGTAAGTCGGACCGGTGCATCACGGCGTAAGGATAGCCGTAACGTTCCCGAAAGGTTTCACCAAGATCGAGAGCAGAGAGTTCGTCCCCAGTAATCGCATCTTTTAACACCAGTCGTTTTGGAAAAACAGCATATTCAGATATGGCTTCAAACAATCCGAATCGGTCCAGTACAGCCATCGCATTCGGTCCGAGCTGCAAACCGGCTCCTACTTCTCCAAATTGAGACGCCTGTTCCAGGACGACGACCGGGCGTCCGGTATCGGCAACACTCAAAGCTGCTGCAAGACCACCGATCCCTCCTCCAATTACTAAAAATGGAGTTTCTTTTACTGCGCTCATTGATATTTTCCTCCTTATCATTTTTAAGTTTTTTTCAGCCTTATTCAGGCAAAATCGGCGTGAATTCACCGGTGACTTCCTGATGTCCTTTATTTGCTTCATAACTTTCTTCACGTTGTACATTGAATTTTTCCATAATAGGCATATCGCTCACGGAGAATAGATAAGTATCCTTAGAGACTGCGTGTTCATGCCATGCCCAGTTGGGAATAACGAAATAATCTCCTTCCTCCCAGTCATAGCGGACACCGTTGATCACCGAATAACCGGATCCTTTAAATACTTGGTAAATCGTTGAGCTGGTATGACGATGGGCCTTTGAACGGAACCCGGCAGGAAGCATTTGCATCCAGGCGGCGATGGTGGGGTTGGCTGTTTCTCCGCTGGATGGATTAATATATTCGACGGTATATCCGTCATAAGGATCAGGTTCAAAACGGCTTAACCCTTCAATGGCAGCCACCGTTTGGGACCATTTGTATGCACCGAGTGGAGCGATCGAAGGTTTTCGATCGGAAATAGGACGAACCATCCCGCCTTCGTAACGTTGAGCGGAAAAATTGTCCGGAACACTGGGTTTTTCGATATGGTCGGGGTGATGCTCAAAGAAGGTTCCCCCGATGGCAAACTTGACCGGGATATCGAGGCAATCCATCCAGATCATCGGCTTGTCTCCGAGATGTTCATGACCGTGCCAGAGACCATTGGGTGTGATGAGATAATCGCCTTCTTCCATAAAGATCCGCTGTCCCTGGACAATGGTATAAGCGCCGCTTCCGTTTGTGATAAATCGCAGGGCATTCTGGGAATGGCGATGGGACGGGGCCACTTCACCCGGCAATAACAATTGCACGGCTGCATATAAGGTCTGGGTGGTGGATGCCCAGCCCCAGGGTTCGCGATTTTTAAGACCCGGGTTTTGCAGGTAGATCGCTCGTCTTTCTCCTCCGCGATCCGGTGTAAAAATTTCACGGGCTTCCATCAGCTTGGCCTGCAGGGTTTCCGCTTTCCAAAGATAGGGAACCGCCTGTGGAGTCGGGTGATGGTGCATAAGGTCGGGGATCGCATTCCAGAGCGGTCCGAGATGGTATTTTTCAATTTCCGCATTAAATTCTTTCACGATTTTACTTTCAAAAAAATTATTTTTCTCTGCCAAGGGAGACACCTCTTTTCATCAGGATTGGTAAGCTTCGATATTTCGCTTCATTTGTTGCAAATGTTTGGCAAGGTGTTCGACCATGAGATGTTGGACAACAAAAGAAACGGGTTTTGTTCCGAAGCGGGGATTACGGCTGGTCGCCTCAATCTTTAAATCATCTTGCGTGAGGCTACCGAGAATTTCTCTAACCAGTGATTTTGATTGTTCAATTCCGTTTAACACGTCCTTAAGATCGCGTTCATCTGCCCGTGCGACGGCCTGCAATCTTGCTTCATTCTGAAGGCCGCGTCCCCATTCTTCTGCGGGATTTTTTAGAATCTGCCGGATTTCGTTCAACCAGTACGGAGTGACTTCTTCAACGTGACATAAAATTTCCATGACGGACCAAACATCTTCCGCGGGTTTCCAGCGAATCATTTCTTCCGATAAGGCTCCGGCGGTCTCTACGATTTGATCGGTGGTTTGAATGATGGAACTAATGGCTTCATTAAGATTCATGGTTTAACCCTCCCTGTCCATTTTTCTGACGCGGTTTTCCAGTGATCCGATGCCTTCAATTTCAATTCTTACGACGTCGCCGTCTTTTAGGAAAACCTGAGGATCTCTTGCTACTCCGACTCCTCCCGGTGTTCCGGTAAGAATGATGTCTCCGGGTTCAAGGGTCATGATGTGGGAGAGAAACTCAACCAGATATTGCACGGTAAATACCAGATTTTTTGTATTGGAACGCTGACGTTCTTCTCCGTTTACGGTCAACACGAGTTCCAGACCGGAGGGATCCTTCAGTTCATCGGCGGTGACCAACCAGGGGCCCATCGGAGCCGTTCCGTCCGCTGATTTCCCTTGAAGCCATTGCAGGGTTCGTCTTTGCAGATCACGGTAAGTAACATCATTGGCAATGGTATAGCCGGCTACATAATCGAGGGCGTTTTCCTGTAAGACATTGCGCGCTCTTTTTCCTACAACAAAAGCAAATTCAGCTTCGTAGTCCAGTTGGTCAGAGATCGGGTAGTGCGGAATATCGTCCTGCGGTCCGATGACTGTGTTGGCAAACTTGGCAAAGACCACCGGATGTGAAGGGAGATCCCGACCCATTTCCAAAATATGTTCGCGATAGTTATGGCCGACGCAGATCATTTTTCCGGGATTTAATACAGGGGCTTCGATCTTTACGTCAGATACCGAATGGATCAGGGGATACTGGCATGTGGTCTCGTTTTGCAGTACGTATTCGACTGATTCTTTTGCAAGTTGCATACTTTCTTCGCCGCCCTGCAAAAAATCGACCATATTTGCAGGAATAAAAGCTTCGGCAATCTTTTCCGCCCGCAATTGTCCGCGGGAATCAAGCAGTGAGCGGCAGGCAAAATTCAGGTCGATCACCCGGTCATTATCAATGCAGCCGATACGAGTCTGGCCGCTTAGGCTGTAGCTTACTAGTTTCATAAACAGGCTCCTTTCTGGTCATTACACATTCCATTCTTTTACGTGATAAGTGCATTCATTTTCGATATACATCGGATCATTTTTTACGATATTGATTGCATCTTCTAAGGAGTCGGCTCGAAGCACATAGGCACCTCCGGTCTGGTCCGTAAAACCGCCGGCAAGATCAAGGGATTGTTGATCCCTTAAACTATTCAAATATTCCCGATGTTTCGGGATCGAATTTCCGGAAAAATGGGGCCTGCGCTCGATGAAAACCAGGTATTTTTTCATTCGTTCACCTCCGTTGTAAGAAGAGAGTAGTAGCATTTTTTATAAATATAGAGAACTTAATTCACTATATTAAAATGATAATTTAGAATCAATACAATTGTCAATAAGCTAAAAAAATAAAAAATTAAGAAAATTATTGCGAAAAAGAACAGAACCATCTATAATCGCATTAAGGTCTATTTAAGGACATAAAAAAGGGATTGTTGGCTAATGGTTAAAGTTGCTGTGATTGGTCCGGAAGAAATTGTGACCCGCGTGATCGAGCAGGGGGATCAGGTGCCTGAGTTAACCCTGTTTCCTCTTCCTTACACCAATGAAAACAAGGCACTGGAACATTCACTGTCGATCAGCAATCAGGTGGACATCATTTTGTACACCGGACCCGTACCTTATATGATTGCCAGGAATCATGAGAAATTGCCGGATGATTCCCTCATGTATATCAATTACGGGGGGACAGGGCTGTATCGTGTTCTGTTTCAAATGATCCGGGACGGTTTTATTCAGGAACAATGCGGGAACAAAGTCAGCATTGATTTTCTGGACAGAGTGGAAGTGATCGAGGCTTTTGAAGAATTGGAGATTGATCACAAAGACATCATGATTCTCGAACATCATCCTTTTATGACATCTGAGCAGATCATCGAACACCACAGGAGATTATGGAATGAAGGAAGGGTATCAGCGGTGATTACCTGTCTTTATTCCGTTTACAAACAAATCAAACAATCGGGGATACCGGTTTACTGTGTCATTCCTACCCGTTCCGCCATTTTAAATTCTTTAAACATGGCACTGGCGCGGGGGAAAAATAAACTTTTTGATAATAACCAGATTGCTGCCTGCCAGCTGTCTTTTGAATGTAACGAAGGGATCAGTAAAATGATTGACGTCATTTCGCAAACCCTTCAGACTTCAGGTCAACAGATCGAAGAGAATACCTACCTTTTCTATACCACAAAGGGTCTTTTGTACAACCTCACCGATGGATTTCATCAATTGCCCCCGTTTATGGAAAAGTTTACGGGAACCATTTGGATGGGCGTGGGCATGGGGGTTACGGCAAAGGAAGCGATGCATCGTTCTCATCATGCCCATTTAAAAAGCAGGGAGGAATCAGGTGATTGTCTCTATATTGTGGGTGATCATAACACGGTCATCCGCATCGACGGAATGGATGAGATCAATCGCATTCAATATAACAGCAGAACTTACGATCAAACATTGCAGCAGGTCGCATCGGCTACCCATCTGAGTGTATCTACCCTTTCAAAAATTAAATACGTGTTGAATGCACTTGGAAAAGATGATCTGACGGCTGCGGAACTGGCGGATTTGTTGAACATTACGTTGAGAAGTGCAAGGCGGATACTCAAAGCGCTCTCTGACAGGGGATATGCCAGAATAGTCGGAGGGGAACAACCGATTTTAAGAGGAAGACCAAGGAAGGTATACAAGCTGATGATGTGATTTCGCATCGGCAGGCCTTGCATTCCTCATTTTCATTTTTTCCAATTTCGGTCTATTTAGGGACATAAAATACAGAGGTGGAATCAATGCAATCATCCGTTAAACTGAACGATTCGTTAATCGAGAAACAGCGGACATGGTACCGCTCCTTTCACAAGCATCCTGAACTCAGCATGAAAGAATTTAAGACAACACAAAAAATCAAGGAAATCCTCCGTGAAATAGATATCGAGATTATCCACTCCACTGGTGAAGTCGGTGTGCTGGCAATCATTGAGGGAAATGAGCCGGGTCCCGAGGTTGTTTTGAGAGCGGACATCGATGCCCTCCCGATTCAGGAGCAAAGCAACCTGCCATTTCGTTCGGAAGTAAACGGCGTCTCACATATGTGCGGCCATGATTTTCACACATCCGTTCTGTTGGCCGCAGCGGCTTATTTTAAAGAAACCTCCGCCAAGTGGAACGGCAGAGTGAAATTGTTGTTTCAACCCGGCGAGGAAACGACGCAGGGTGCCAAATACATGATGGAACAGGGGGCACTTTCTGGTAAAGAGAAAGCCATTTTTGGATTGCACAATGCTCCCCAATTACCGGCAGGGACCATTGGGGTTCGGAAAGGTCCTTTCTTCGCTTCTGCAGACACGCTGCACATCAAGATTTTTGGAAAAAAAGGTCACGCCGCTTTGCCCCATCTTACTACGGACGCCACCGTAGCCGCTTCGGCCGTAGTCATGGGATTGCAAACGGCGGTGAGCAGGAATGTGAACCCCTTTCAACCGGCAGTGATTACGATTGGTTCGTTACATTCCGGTCAGGGTCACAATGTGATTTCCGATTTAGCGGAATTGTGGGGCACGATACGCACATTCAGTGAACAAACGAGACAGGAACTTTATCAAATTGTGCCCAGAATAATTCATCAGATTGCAGAAGGATACGGGGCAAAAGCAGAAGTGAACATTCTTCCCCAGACTCCGGCAGTCAACAATGATCCGGACCTGGTTGATCAATTCAAACAGGCCGCAACACGCGTGGTACCGGAAGAAAAAATAGTAGAGGCTGAGCAAATCATGGCTGCTGAAGATTTTGCCATTTACCAGGAGTATGTCCCCGGATGTTACTTTCTTGTAGGTACTCGTGACGAAGGGAAAGGAATCACTGAAGCCTGGCATGATCCGCATTTTAAAGTGAATGAAAGCGTGATGCCTCTGGCTTCTGCATTAATCATTGAAGCTACCCTGGAACAGTTAAAAAGTGTTTAGTCTATAAATTTACATTTTTTCGGACTATTTACGGACTTTGTGAAGGGAGGGACAAAAATGAGATATCGCAGTGCATTTGATATCATCGGCCCGTCCATGGTGGGGCCTTCTAGCTCCCATACTGCGGGTGCCAATCGCATCGGGCAGCTGGCTGCTCAAATTTATGGGGAAACTCCGGCCGAAATCAACGTGACTTTATACGGATCTTTTGCGGAAACGTACAAGGGTCACGGGACGGATCGGGCGATTATCGCAGGATTAATGGGGATGAAAACGGACGATTTAAGAATTCGAAATGCCCTAGAGATCGCAAAGGCATCAGGGATTCATTTTGAATTCAAAAAAGGGTCGCTGGAAGGGATCCATCCCAACAGTGTCCGCATCGTACTGGGCAAAGGGGAGAATGAGGTTAACCTTGTCGGCATTTCCCTGGGCGGGGGAAGTATTGAAATCATCGAGTTAAACGGATATAATATCCGCTTTTCCGGTGATTATCCCACCTTGATTTTGCAACATATCGACCGGGTCGGGGTGATCGGGCAGATCGGGATGATCATTGCCCGGCATGGAATCAATGTCTCTCACATGGAAGTCGACAGACAAATTCGTGGGGGGCCGGCCATTTCCGTCATTGAAATGGACCAACTGGTTCCCAACAGCGTGCTCGATCAAATCAGTGAAAGTGAGCTCATCTATCAGGTCAGACAGCTGGAGGTCGTGTGATGTTTTCCAACATAAAGGAACTGGTTCAACTGGCAACCGGCCGATACACATCGATTTCCGAGGTCATGATTCATAGAGAAATAAGTGAAACCGGGAAGGGAAGAGAAGAAATTTTTTCTTTCATGAAGAAACAGCTTTCGATCATGAAACATGCGGTCGAAGAAGGGCTTACTCAAACTGTTTCTTCACCGACGAAACTTACGGGAGGTGATGCGAAAAGACTTGTGGATTATTACCTGTCAAACAAAACCTTACTGGGTCAACAGGGGAATTCAGCAATCAGCATGGCTCTGGCCGTTTCAGAAACCAATGCCTGTCTGGGCAGAATTGTGGCAACGCCGACAGCCGGATCTGCGGGAATTTTACCGGGTGTTCTTTTCTCACTGCAACAACGATTCAACTGGGATGAGGAAAAATTGGTACTGGGTCTGTTTACCGCTTCTGCAGTCGGGCTGGTCATTGCCAATAATGCATCGATTTCCGGAGCAGGCGGAGGTTGTCAGGCGGAGGTGGGTTCAGCTACCGCCATGGCGGCTGCCGCATCGGTAGAACTTGCAGGGGGAACTCCTGATCAGGCTGCCCAGGCCGTAGGAATTGCATTGAAAAATGTGCTGGGCCTGATCTGTGACCCCATCGCCGGTCTGGTTGAAGTACCCTGTGTGGTTCGAAACGGTGTTCATGCAGTGATGGCTCTGGCGGCTGCCGATATGGCTCTTGCGGGAATAAAGAGTGTCATCCCGGCAGATGAGGTCATTCAGACACTGTATGAGGTCGGTAATACCATGCCGAGGGAATGGAAAGAAACAGCCCTGGGAGGTTTGGCAGCAACACCTACAGGTCAAAGGATTAAACAAGATCTGGATAAGTTGTGACGCTGGTTGGTCTGGCAGGTCGGAGAAGGGAGTTTTAATGAGAACATGAAAATCACAGGGATTTCAAGTATTCGCGTCAATATACCCTATCGAAAACCATTTACGATTTCCGGTGGAGCAAATGTTGAGGGAGAACATGTCATCATAGCCGTAGAAACAGATGAAGGTCTGACAGGTTATGGCGAATCTGCTCCAATGACAACCTATTCCGGAGAAACGCAGTCAGATTCCTATTACGCCCTTACTGAATACCTGGGGAAAGCAGTCGTCGGCCTTGACCCTTTTGATCTGGAAAAAATTCATGCGGTGATGGATGAAGCTTTGCCCGAACATTATTTTGCCAAGGCAGCAATCGATATTGCCCTGTATGATCTGATGGGCAAGAAATTGAACATCCCTGCCTACCAACTTCTGGGAGGAAAAGTTCGGGACAAGGTAGACATTGCCTGGGTCGTGGGAATAGGTACCATTGAGGAAATGATTGAAGAAGCTGTACATTATGTAGATAAAGGTTTTAAAACAATTAAATTAAAAATCGGCAATCAACCGCAAAAAGACATTGAAATGGTTCGTGAAGTGAGAGCGGCGGTCGGTCCGGATGTATTGATCAGGGTGGACGCCAATCAGGGCTATGATGTCTCAACCGCGATTCGTACTATTCGCAAGCTGGAAAAATACGAGATCGAAATGGTGGAACAGCCCGTGAAAAAATGGAATTTGTCGGGCATGGCGAGAGTAACCGCATCGGTTGACGTGCCGATTGAAGCGGATGAGACGCTTTTTACTTTACATGATGCCATGAATATCATTAAACATCGTGCCGCAGACGTGCTTAACATTAAAATATTAAAACCCGGAGGATTGTATCCTTCTAAAAAAGTTGCCGCGTTATGTGAGGCGGAAGGGATCACCTGCCTGGTGGGAAGCATGGTGGAATACGGTATCGGAAGTGTTGCGGGATTACATTTTGCCGCTTCGACTCCATCCGTCCGCCATGCCTGTGAATTAGTCGGACCCAGTCTATTCAGCCGGGACGTACTAAAACAGGATTATTCGTTTGAATCCATCATCGATGGACAAATGATAGTTCCCGACGGGCCGGGTCTCGGGATTGATTTAATGTCTGAATACTCACGACAATTGCAGGCATCACGAATTCAAGTTTGAAGATAAAAAAGGGGGATTAATGTGTCTAACATGAAAAAGGTTCTTATTTTAATGAGTGTTCTTGTTCTGGCAATCTTTTCGGCTGTAGGTTGTTCAAGCGACAATGCCAATTCCGGAAATTCCGGCAATGGAGGCGGTGGCGATGCCAACAGCGACAGAGTCATTAAGGTCGGTTTTCCGGCACCGTTAAGCGGAACTTCCGCAGGTTGGGGAAGTGACATGGAACGCGGGATTACCCTTGCCATCGAAGAACTGAATGCAAACGGTGGTGTACTCGGACATCAACTGGAGCTCGTCAAAGGGGATGTTGAAGGACAGGAACCCAGTACAGTTACAACCGTTGTCCGCCGCCTGATCTCCAAGGATAAAGTGGACATCATGGTGACAGGTGCAGCCAACCCCAGTCTGGTTGAGCTGGACTTAATGCAACAAAACAAAATGCCTTATATCCTGTACGGATATGCGATGGCCCAGGAGCGACTCGTTCCGCAAAATCCGGAAAAATATTCTTATATTCATAATGCCATTCCTTCTTATGTCCGTTATCAAACCGCTTTTCCGGAACTTGTCGAGAGACTTGTCAATGACGGAGATTTCGAACCGATCAACAAGAAAGTCGCCGTGATTAAATCGCAAAATGAATACTCCCTGTATTGCGGAGAGGGAATGCAAGAAACCTTCGAAAAAATGGGATGGGAAGTCGTCGTTGATGAAACCATTCCGTATGAAAGATTTACGGAGTTTGAACCCATCTTATCTCAAATCAGAGCAGAAAAACCTTCTGTCGTGATTTATACAGACCATACTGCAGCCAATGCCGCCACATTTTTGACCAATTTCTTGCAAGATCCTACACCTTCACTCGTCTTCTTACAGGCTACCCCTTCTTATCCTGAATTCCAGGAAATCATGGCCGGAAAACAGGAGGGTGTCATCTGGAACTATGCAGCATCCTTACTGGGTGAAAACCGTGACGAATTTGTAGCCAAGTATGAAGAACGCTGGGGAGAAAAGCCCAATCCCTATGGTGGATTTGTCTACGATGCGATGATGCTTGCTGCCGATGCCATGGAAAAATCGGGAGATCCGTTTGACCGCGAAAAAGTAAACAGTGTTCTGCTTGATCCCAATTTCTCCTATGAAGGATACATTGGAACCTATAAATTTGATCCGCAGACCCGACTCGCATTGAGCGGCGAAGGCGGCATCCCGTTCGTGACTTATCAGGAACGCAATGGTGAGCACACTGTATTAGACCCGGTTGAACTGGCTCAGGAAGAATTCCAGTTACCGCCGTGGTACGAAGAAGCTTTGAAAAAATACGGTTCACAATAATGAATTAACTTTCTAAGCAAGTCCGGCGAGGGATCAAAAATAAATAAAATGAGAGACTTCTCATCCCCGCCGGCTTGCTGTTTTTTGTACAGATGAAAGATGTTCCGGCTTGATTATATTGTGGAGGTGTAACCCGGGTGGAATCGTTACTATTTCGAGCAATTATTTTAGGTGCTATCTATACTTTGGCCTCCATTGGCTTAAGCCTTCAATGGGGAGTGTTGAGAAACCTTAACTTTTCGCACGGAGCAAGTATTACTTTTGGGGCTTACGTGATGTGGGTTGCCCTGAGTGCCGGAGGTTTGGGGTACACCGGTGCCTTTATCATCATGATTTTGATGACGTTTTTACTTGGAGTTTTTATTGAATGGATCAGCATACGACCTTTTTTCGGCAAAAATGAAGTGAACGTTTTTATCGGAACTGTAGCGTTGTCGACGATTCTGGCGCAAACATACTTTATCCTTTTTGGAGGAAGAGGGAAATACATTGACCCCGCTTTTGACGGGATTGTTCAATTGGGGTCACTGCGCGCCACTTATCACGAGTTTTTTATTCTGATCGTTTCTTTGGTTACTTTGCTGGTGATGTGGTTGATATTAACAAAAACAAAAGTTGGTTTGTCCATAAGAGCTGTATCTCAAGATCAACTGGGCTCGGTATTGATCGGGATTAACACTAGAAGAGTTTATAGTATCACAATGGGTGTGGCAACAATCCTTGCAGGCATAGCCGGTGCTCTCCTGGGACCGATTCTTTATGTTGAACCCCATATGGGGGAACTTCCCATGGTTAAAGCTTTTGTCATCGTCATCCTCGGTGGAATCGGAAGTTTCCGGGGAACCATCGCCGCCGCTTTTATCGTAGCACTGGTGGAAGTGATGGTAGGTTCGTTTGTCGGAGTGGAATGGGCGCCGTTATCTCTATTTCTCATGATGGTATTGATTTTAATTTTTAAACCCGAGGGATTATTCGGAGTCAGTGAGAGAAAAGCATGATGAATAAAACTTTTCAAACCTTATGCAATCATCTGGGAGGGTTGTGCTGTGTCTGTAAGATCAACTCATAGAATAAAAATCATATATGCCATTTTGCTGGGAGTCTTTCTTTTGATTCCGTTTGTCGTCACCGATGATTATTTGCTTCATTTGATCATCATGACTTTTGTATGGGGAATTGTAGTCACCAACTGGAACCTGACACTCGGATACGGCGGTATGTTTCATATTGCTCAGTTTACCCTGTTTGCCATCGGTGGTTATGCATCATCCATCAGCGCAGACAGCTTTGGGATTTCACCGTGGCTGGGATTATTTATAGGCGGTTTTACGGCCGCACTATTCAGTCTCGTGATCGGACTCCCTTCATTGCGGGTTAAAGGGATTTACCTCATCCTGTTAACCTTTGCCTTTCATTTTGGGATTAAAGAGTTGGTGATCATCGCCAGGGAATACACAGGGGGGAGTATGGGAATTGTCGTACCGTCCTTTGGATTCGGCACTCTGTTTTATTTTTACTTTGCTCTCTTCTTGCTGGTCATTTCACTGGTAGCAACGCGTTTTATTGAAAAATCTTTTATCGGAAAAGCACTGGTTGCCATGAGGGATTCTGAAGTCCTTGCTGCCAGTTCGGGGATCAATCCGTATAAATACAAACTGATCACCTTCGTTACGGCTGCCTTTATCACCGGAATTGCAGGCTCTTTTTACGCCAATTATTTAATGGTCATCGGACCGGAGATCTTTTCCTTTACAATGATTGTAAACGGACTGGGCATGATCGTCATCGGAGGAATGGGTACACTGTTCGGACCAATCATCGGAAGTTTTATCATCACCTTTTTTATGGAAACATTCAATGCATTTGAAGAATATCGTCCGATCATCGTAGGTGCGGTAATCATCCTGATGTTGATTTATGCTCCGAACGGAATTGTGACTGAATTCAACAAAATCAAAGAAAAATTGAAAGCAAAGGCGCGGTCCTAAATTCAGCCGGGAAAGTGAGGGATGAAATATGGAGGATAAGAAAGTCATTTTGGAAACGAAAAATGCATACCGCTACTTCGGCAGTTATGCGGCGGTCAATGATTTGAGCTTTCAAATTTTTGAAAATGAAATACTCGGTGTGGCTGGTCCCAATGGATCGGGAAAAACCACATTGATGAACATCATCACCCAGGTTATTCCCCCCAGCAGAGGTGAAATTATATTTAACGGTCAACCCATTCAGAATTTTAAGGCACACGACATCTGTCACCTCGGGATTGCCCGGACGTATCAGCAACCGATGATATTCGCCACACTGTCTGTGATGGATAACATGATGATCGGGGCTACTTTCGGAAAGAAAAAAGGCGGTGATCGGGCAAGGATAGATGAACTGGAACAAATCCTAAAGTTTATCGGACTGGATGGGAAGAAAGAGATGATTGCCGACAAGCTGCTGGTGAGTGAAAAGAAAAAGCTGATGATCGCCATTGCTCTGGCCACCAAGCCGAAACTGTTGATTCTCGATGAACCCTGTGCCGGGTTGACCACGATTGAGTCGAAAGAGATTATTCAGTTAATCGAAAGAATCAATAAGCAGGGTATGACTGTTCTTTTAATCGAGCACAATATGCAGGTTCTGATGAATATTTCGCATCGGGTGATGATTATCGACCAGGGATCCAAAATGTGTGAAGGAACTCCCGAGTATGTCTATAACAACGAACAGGTGATTGAGAAGTATCTGGGAAGGAAAAAGAAAAAGGGGGTAGACCTCTGATGCTGGAAGTAAGCGATTTGCACGTTCGACTGGGTGAAACGGACATTCTCAGGGGTGTGAACATGACCGTTGGCAAAGGGGAAAGAATCGGGTTGATCGGTCCCAATGGGCACGGGAAATCCACTACTATGAAGACCATTTCCGGGATTCATACACCGACCAGGGGAAAGATCCAATTTAAGGGAAAACCCATTCATGGGTTAAGTCCGCAAAAAATCGTGGAGCTGGGGATTATTCATGTCCCCGAGGGAGGACATTTATTCCCGGATATGACCGTCCTTGAAAATCTGCTGCTTGGAGCTTATCCCAAAAGGGCAAGTAAAGATAAAAAAGAGAATCTGGAACGGGTCTATCACATTTTCCCGAAACTAAAGATTTTGAGCAAGCAAAAAAGCAACAGTTTAAGCGGGGGAGAAAGACGGATGCTGGCTGTCGGCAGAGGTTTGATGTCTTCTCCGGAAATTTTGATTCTCGATGAGCCGACACTGGGTTTGTCACCTTTGCTGGTGGAGGAAATGGGTGAAAAATTAAACGAGATCGGCAGGATGGGAACCAGTATCATTTTGTCTGATGAAAATATGGATCTGATTTCCGGTTTTGCTGAACGCGTGTACTTTCTGGAAAACGGGGAAATCAAAATTGAAGGTCCGACGGATGAAGTTCTCGATCATGAGTATGTGAGGAAGACCTATCTCGGGATCGCTTAGATGATGGTATAAACCTTTTCCATTCACAAACTGCAGAAAATATCAAATTTCTGGGGGAATGCATGATGAAACCGGCATCTTTTACTTATAAACGAGCCGAATCTCTGGAGGAAGTTTTTGAATTGTTAGAAGAACATATGGATGAGGCGAAAATCATTGCCGGCGGACAAAGTCTGGTACCCATGATGAACATGCGGCTGGCCAGGCCCGCCTATTTAATCGATATCAATAACGTTAAAGGTTTAGACTACATCCGTGAAGAAAACGGACGTATTCACATCGGTGCTTTGACCAGACAATGTGATCTGGAACAATCTCCATTATTAAAGGAGAAATGCCCCATTATCCCTCATGGTGTCACAAAAATCGGACATTACTCCATTCGCCAGCGGGGAACCCTGGGAGGAAGCCTGGTACATGCCGATCCGTCAGCCGAACTGCCTGTACTGGCATCGTTATTTAATGCCAACATTCATATCGCCTCTTCTGAAGAGCAAAGAACGGTACCCGCTACAGAATTTTTTATTACCATTTATACCACCGATCTGATGCCGACGGAGATCGTGACCGCCGTTGATTTTCCGGTAATGGACCCGCATGAAGGCTGGAGTTATCAGGATTTCACCCGGCGGGTGGGGGATTTTGCCATTGTATCCGTAGCGGTTACTGTCAAACTGGATCAGGAAGAAAAAGTTGAAAACATGCGCATGGTTATCGGCGGAGCGGAAACGATCCCCTTTAACCTGCAGGAGATGCTGCAGTCTTATATCGGAAAAAAGGCGGATGATGAATGGCTCACATCCCTGGCGGAAGAAGCTGTTTCCATGCTGGAACCCGGCAGTGATATCCATGCATCAGAAGAAGACCGGCGCGAATTGCTGCATGTATTAATTCCAAAGGCTGTCAAAGAAGCCATTCAACGGGCAGAGCAGAAGGGGGACAGAGTCCATGGATAAAGTGGGAGTTCAGTTAAAGGTGAACGGGGAAACCTATCATGTTTTTGTGGAACCGAGAAAACTCTTATCCGATGTGTTGCGGGAGGATGTCGGACTTACCGGGACCCATGTGGGATGCGAACACGGGGTTTGCGGTGCCTGTACGGTCCTGGTGAATGGAAAGCCGATGAGATCCTGTTTGTTGTTCGCCGTGCAAATGGAGGGAGAAGAAATCACGACCATCGAGGCGATCGCTCAAGACGGGAAGTATTCCGCCCTGCAAAAAGCTTTTCATGAGGAACACGGACTGCAATGCGGATATTGCACGCCCGGGATTATCCTTACGTTTGAATCCTATTTAAAAAGTAATCCAGCGCCTACAGAAGAAGAGATTCGCGATGTCTTATCCGGTAATCTTTGCCGCTGCACAGGATATCAAAACATTGTCAAAGCGATTCAAAAGGCAATAAATGCAAAGGGTGATCTCAACGGGGAGGAGGACAGGCAATGACAGAGCAGACCAGAGAAATGAAGAAGAAAGGTGAAGATTTTTCTGTGATCGGCAAACGGATTCCGCGAAAAGAGGACTATCGGTTACTGACGGGTACGGCTAAGTTTCTCGATGATATGGAAATTCCGAAAGCGCTGCATGCCTGTTTTGTGCGCAGCCCCCATGCCCATGCCAGAATCCTTTCTATTAATACGGAAAAAGCTTTATCTTTTCCCGGTGTTGTCACGGTAGTAACCGGAAAGGAGCTTGCGGAATGGACTACGTCTGCGGTGATGGCTCCTCCCATCGAGGGTCTGTATCCGATGGAAATGACCACACTGCCGATTGATAAAGTGCGTTTTGACGGGGATCCGGTGGCCTGTGTGGTTGCGGTCGACCGCTATATTGCCGAGGATGCTGCAGAGCTGGTCGAGGTAGAATATGAAGTTCTGCCGGCAGTCACCAATATGTTTGACGGAATGAAGGAAGAGGCGGCCAGGGTGGATGATCAACTTCCGACCAATCTCGTGTCCCATCAAATCTATGAGTATGGAAACACTAAAGAAATTTTTGCGCAGGCAGATCACATCGTTGAAGCGACATTTTCTCAGCACAGACAGACTCACGTACCCATGGAAACCCGGGGATGTGCCGCTGTCTGGGATGAAGGGCGCCAGCATCTCACCTTTTATGTGGGGACGCAGGTTCCTCACCCGCTCAGGACCTCACTGGCAGGACGTCTGGGTCTGAAGGAAACCCAGGTGAATGTCATCTCCCCCGATATCGGCGGAGCCTTCGGGCAAAAAATTGCGTTATATCGTGAAGAATTAACGATTGCGGCACTGGCCCGCCATTTGAAGCGGCCCGTCCGCTGGAGAGAAGATCGCATGGAAAACTTGCTTGCTGCCAGCCATGCCCGCCAAGATTATGTCAAAACAAGGGCAGCTGTAACCAAGGATGGCAGAGTTCTGGCGTTGGAAGCGGAGATCATCAGTGATTTCGGTGCTTATTCATTTTTCCCGGCCAACTATATGGCTCGGGTCATTGCCATGTTGCTGCCCGGCCCTTATAAAATTCAGGATTATGCTTATGACGTCAAAGTGGTTTTGACGAATAAATGTCCCGCCGGACCTTTCCGGGCGCCGATGGCGGTGACCAGTTGGGTGACGGAGGGCACGATGGATGCCATTGCCCGGGAATTGAATTTAGATCCGGTTCACGTCCGCCAAATCAACATGCTCCGTGAGGAGGATCTTCCTTACTTGACGGCAACGAATGAACTGTATGAAGATATCACTCCCTATGAAACGCTGGAGAAAGGGATCGCAGAATTCGGGTATGGGGAGTTCAGAAAACGACAGGAAGCCGCGAGAAAAGAAGGTCGTTATCTGGGACTTGGTATTTGCGTCGTTGTGGAATCGACCACGTACGGATCGGAATTTTACAAAAAAGCGGGGATCCCCGGAACCGGTCACGAAGCGGCATGGGTACGGGTGGAACCGACGGGAGTGGTCAATGCATCCGCAGGAATCATGGGATCCGGTCAGGGATATGAAACCACGGTGGCTCAGGCCGTGGCAGAAGGACTGGGCGTTAATCCGGAGGATGTCTCTATTCATCTCGGCGATACACTGCTCGCCCCTTATGGCATGGGAAGCCGCGGAGCGAGGGGAGCTGTTGCCGGAGCGGGTACAGCCTATCTGGCAGCAAGAGAAGCGCAGAAAAAGGTTTTACAAATCGCAGCCAAACTCCTCGGGTTGGATGATCCGCAATTGTTAAAAATGGAAGGTGGAAACATTTTCAGACGGATTGAAAATGAATGGGTACAAACCGATCTTACCCTGGTGGATATAGCAAAAACCGCCTACCTCAATCCGATGGAATTGCCGGAGGGAATGGAGCCGGGCATTGAAATTCATAAAACCTATGATCCCCCGCCGATGACCTACTCTAACGCAGTCCACCTCTGTGAAGTGGAAGTGGATATTGAAACGGGAAAAACGGAATTTGGCCGTTACCTGATTGTCGAGGATGCCGGGAATGTCATTAACCCTCAGGTGGTGGAAGGACAGGTTCATGGTGCGACCATTCTGGGAATCGGAGGCGTGATGCTGGAAGAAGTCGTTTATGATGAAAACGGGCAGAATTTAACGGGATCCCTGATGGACTACCTGTTGCCGACGGCCTGTGAAGCCCCGACCCTGGAACTGGTTCATTTCAATACGCCGAACCGCAAAACACCTGCCGGATTAAAAGGGATGAGCGAAGGCGGCGTGATGGGAGCGATCGGAGCCGTCTGTAATGCAGTAAATGATGCGTTAAGTCCGTTCGGTGTGAAGGTTGAGAAACAACCGCTTTCACCGGGATATATTCGTTCATTGATCAGGAACAAGGAGGCAAAAAATAGATGAGCAAAGAAACAGTAGGATTTATCGGATTGGGAAATATGGGAGAACCGATGGTTCGTGTCTTATTAAAAGCGGGATATCAGGTGAACATCGTTCCCCACCGCCGCAAGGAACCGGCAGAGCGATTGGCCGCGGAGGGAGCAAATGTGGTTCAGTCACCTGAAGAGGCTGCAAAGGGAGCTCAGTTTGTGATCACGATGGTTCCCAACCTCCCGCAGATTGAGGAAGTGACCCTCGGTGAAAACGGGATTGTGCATGGAGCGGAGGAGGGGCTTGTGCTCATTAACATGAGCACCGTATCACCATCCGGCATTCGCGAACTCGGTGAAAAATTGGCCCCCTACGGGATTTCCATCTGTGATGCTCCCGTAAGCGGCGGTCCTGTCAAGGCGGCCGACGGAACCCTGTCGATTATGGCCGGGGCTGACGAACAGGTTTTTGCCAGAAGTAAAGAGATACTGGAAACGCTGGGGGCAAACATTTTTCATACCGGAGAATTGGGAACCGGGCAGGTGGCGAAATTATGTAATAATATGATCGGCGCCACCCTGATGGCCATCAACTCAGAGGTTCTGACCATGGGTGTGAAAGCAGGGGTGGATGCCCGAGTTTTAAGGGAAATTATCCTCAAGTCAACGGGAGCCAATTTTCAATTAGAAACCTGGATGCCGAAAAATGTGATGATTAACGAATATGAAGCCGGGTTTGCCCTTAAACTGATGTACAAAGACGTGGGACTGGCAAGAGATATGGGCAAAGAACTGGGAACATCTTTGTTTATCGGTAATCTCATTCACGAGCTTTATGGTCAATTCATGAATTCCGATTTGAAGGAAAAGGATTTTTCCGTTGTCAGTACGTTTTATCAGGATATCGCCAACATTAACATTTCAGATGGAAAGCCTCGTTCAGGGGAAAGAAAGGAATGATTTCAGCATGCAAGTAGAAGGAAAAAAAGTGATTGATGCAGCACAGGAAACGGTATGGAAGGCCCTTGTAGATCCGGAAGTGTTACGTTCTTCCATTCCCGGTTGCAAATCCTTGGACAAAATAAATGAAGATACCTATAAATTTGAGATTGAACTGAAAGTGGCTGCAATTGTCGGTCAGTATTCCGGAGAAATCACGGTGATCGACCCTCAGCCCCCCCACAAATACGGGTTGAAAGTGGAGGGTTCAGGCGCCCTCGGTCACATGAATGCAACGGTTTTTATTGAACTGGTTGCGGTCGATGATCATTCAACGGAAATGATCTACAACGGTGATGCTGAAGTTGGCGGGAAAGTGGCAAAAGTCGGTCAGCGCGTTCTGTCCAGCGTGGCCAAACTGGTGACCAATCAATTTTTTGCATCCTTTGTGAAGCAGATAAAAAAACATTCTTCAATCTAAAAGGAGTTGCCTCCAATGCGAGATTTTGTGGACCATATTCGCCGACTGGATCGTGAAAAGGGGATACTGGCTACCATCGTCCATGTCGAAGGTTCCGCTTATCGCCGGGAAGGTGCCAAAATGCTCTTTACCCCGTCCGGTAAACAGTTTGGCACATTAAGTGCCGGCTGCCTTGAAGAAGATTTGTTGTTTAGAGCGGAAGATCTGATCAAGCGTGACAGGGCGGAAATATTCACTTATGATATGACTTCTGACGATGATTTAAGCTGGGGTACAGGATCGGGCTGCAACGGGAAAATCGATGTGTTGCTGGAACCGGTTCAGTGGAACAGGGGATTTCCGTTGATGCAAGAATCTGCATGGCCGGTAATCGGCCGGCTGTTAAAACAAAGGGCAAGTATGGCGGCGGTCAGGCGACTGGATGAAGGGGATTCCCTTACTGCGACCCTTTTGATCACCGGTGATCGTGAAATGCATGGCACCCTCGGGAATCCTTTATTGGATCAAGAGGCGGCAGTTGTGGGTCAAGACTTTCTTCACAGCGGGGAAAAGCCGAAAAAGGTGATGCTTGCCAATCATAATATCCCCGTATTCCTCGACCGATACGTGCCCAAAGACCGTCTGTTTGTATTCGGGGCCGGCCCCGATGCAATCCCGGTAGTTGAACTGGTTGCCCGGACAGGATTTGAAGTGACCGTAATCGATCCCCGTCCGGCATATTGTAACGAGGGGAATTTCCCCCGTGCCGAGCGGTTGATTGTGGCCCATAAAGGAGAGGCATTTGAACGGGTGAATATCACATCCGGGGATTATGTCATTATGATGACGCACAATTTTAACAGGGATCAGGAACTGTTAAATGAATTATTGCAAAACCCTCCCTATTACCTGGGGATTCTGGGTTCCCGCCAGCGGACGTTGCGTTTACTGGAGGGTAAAGAGATGCCCGGGTCAATTCACTCTCCGGTCGGTCTCGACATTGGAGCCGAAGGGCCGGAACAAATTGCCGTCAGTATTGTAGCCGAACTGATTGAGCTGAGTCGGAAAAGGGGCATTGTGGGATGAGTGGAAACGATAACGTTGCCGGTATTTATCTTGCAGCCGGGTTAAGTCGAAGAATGGGCGAGTCCAAATTAAATCTTCCTTTTGAGGATACATTGCTGGGGAGTTGTGCGCTACGAACAGCGATGAGGTCACAACTGTCAAGGATAATCATTGTTGTGAAAACGATGGATGAACCATGGTTGCGCTTTATTATTGAAAGTAACCCCGACAAGGAATATGACGTGGCGGTTTGTGAAGCATCCGACCGGGGGCAGGCCGAATCGGTCAAGTGCGGACTTAATCATTTGCGAAAAGGAGAAAGTGCTGCGATGATCCTTCTTGCTGATCAGCCGTTCATCACGGAATCAATGATCAATACCCTGATCCGACACCATCAGAACTGGAGAACGGCCGATTTTGTGGCTGCACGGTCGGGACAAATTCCGCGTCCCCCTGTTATTTTTAATGAAAGTATGTTCCCTGTTCTGCAAAAGTTGCAGGGAGATTCGGGAGCAAGAAAACTGATTCAAGCGGAAAGTCCATATCATGGAGTTTTTGTCGAGTTTCATGATCCTTCCCTTTTTATTGATATAGATACAAAAAATGATTATGAACTGGCCGTAAAACATATAAAGGAGAAATCATAGATGTTGGAAAATGTGATAAAAGGACTGATACAAGAGGCGCAATCCCATCCGATAAACGATCAAGAAGCGGACCGGTTAATGGCCTTAATTTTACATGATGTGGCGGTGGGATCCGAGGCAGCCCGCCATCCCTGGGTTACCGGAATCCTGGATCATGAGGAAGACGCGCTGGGGGAAGAGGGTTATACCCTTTTTGGAAGAAAAGAAAAAAGCAGTTCTTTCGATCTGGCCGTACAACACAACGCCATGGCGATTACGGCATCCATTTGCGAAGACTTTGTAAAAGGGACTCACCCGGGAGCTGTCATTTTTCCGTTGTTGCTGGCTGAATCGGAGAAAGAGAAGTATGCTGCAGACAGATTACTCATCTCGGCTGCAGTCGGTTTGCAAATGGCACAACTGCTGAACTTTCATTTCGGAAAACCCCTTGCAGATAAGGGTTTTCGCGCAACGACTCTGGTGGGAGCCATGGCCGGAGCAGCCGCGCTGGCATGGTTAAGGGAAGAATCGGAGGAAGCGGCATTACAGGCGATGGCGGTGGCTGCATCCTCCGCATCGGGTTTCGCTTTTCCGTTCCATGCCGGAACCGAGGAATGGCCGATTCAGGTTGGCGTTGCAGCCCACACAGCAAGCATCGCCTGTCGCATCGCGAAAACACTTCATTTTTACAATGACAGATTTTTGAGCGGGGAGCATTCCTTCGGGAAAATGCTGGATGTTCTGCCCCTGCAGGAAGAGTCAGGCAAGTATAGTGTGATGGAAATCGGTGTGAAACGCCATCCTGTTAATAGCTTTGTACAATCGGTGATCGAAGCGTTGTTAAGATTAGAGGATGTCGATGTGTCACAGGTTGAAGGAATCAGAGTACAGGTGCCGCCTGGATATCAGGCCATGCCGGTTTTGATGAATAAAGGGCCCTTTGAGAAAACCAATCTGGCGCTGTTGAGCATACCGGTCAGCGGAGCTCTTGCTTTAACCTTTAAACGCATGAAATTTGAGGATTTAAGAAGGGCGAATGATCGGGAAATCCTGGACCTGGCTGGCCGGTTTGAGATTGTCATCGATGAGGATCTGAAGGATTACGACACGATCGTGATGGTGAAGGAAAAAGAGAAGGAATGGCAGAGTCAGGTGAAGAGTTCCTGTTTTTATCCTTCCCTTGCGGAGGAATTATCCTGGATTCGTGAGCAAAAGGGTGAAACACTGGAATGGGTTGAATATTATCGTAATCTATGGGATATGAAAATCTAAATAACAATGTGAAATCAAGGCTTCCCCGGTAAAGTTACGGCTTCGGGGGAAGTCTTCTTTAATTTCGAAGGTTACATATACACTCCGGGGATTTTATGGTAAAATATGGTCGTTAACAGGAGAAAAAATGGGAGGATCGCAATGAACGATTACATAGCAACAATGCGGAAGATTATCGGACATGAGACATTGTTTACCGTGGGATGCGGCATGATTCTTGAAGATGACCGGGGAAGAATCCTGCTTCAGCGCAGAAAAGATGAAGATACCTGGTGCCTGCCCGGTGGAATTATGGAGATCGGTGAAACTTTTATCGAGACGGCGCTGCGCGAGACCGAAGAGGAGACGGGATTAATCGTAAAGAATCCGCAGCTTTTCGGAATCTACTCCGGCAAAAATTGTTTTGCCCTTTACCCCAATGGAGATAAAACCTACAGTGTTCAAATTGTTTTCTACTCCAATGAATTTCACGGCATTCTCAAACAGGAAGGTGCGGAAAGCTGGGAACATCGATTTTTTGCAAGGGATTCACTGCCCCACCCGCTGAATAACAAGCAAAAACCATTCATTATCGACTGGAAAAATGAAGTGAAACGGCCTGTTATCAGCTGACGGGCACTTCACCCCTTGACGTATTCTCGCCAAGTATGGTAAGCAAAAAATAGGGGGAATTTTTATGTTACCACTGATGACGAGAGTGCTCATACTTTCTGATATATTAAATCTCGGTCTGCCTGTGGGGAAAGAGGCTTATATCATTGCGCACAATCGCAGGGCGGATGTCGCTTATCAATATATGATCCGTGTTCCTTCCACCCAAAAAGAGTACTGGGTGGTAGAAAGTGATATTCGCCCGCTATCCGAATCGGAAACGACGGAAGACTACTCACTGCAGGCGGAAGAATTACTGATTGACGTTGCCTTGCAAACGGGACGTTATGATATTATTAAAAACCTTAAAAATGGAGACGATTAACGGTGTCCGGGCGTTATACGCCCGGTTTTTTCACACGATCAGGTTGTGTTGGATCAATCGATCCGCTACAGAAAAGGAGTGTTGAAATGACCAACCTTTACCGAAATACAGCCCGGCTATATGATACGGATAATCGTCCGGGTTACCAGGACGACATCCCTTTTTACATAGAACGTGCTAGCAGGAAAAAAGATGGTCACGTGCTCGAACTGGCCTGTGGTACAGGACGGATCCTGATCCCGATGGTGCAGGAATTGGCTGCGGACCGAGGCGAGGTCTGGGGTCTCGACTATTCAAGGCGAATGCTGGAGGTTTGCAAACGGAAGGCTGCCGCATTGCCGCAACAAGTTCAATCCAAACTGCATCTTATCGAAGGAGACATGACCGATTTTTCATTAACTCCGCAAAAATTTAAGCTCATTTACATTCCCTTCCGCAGTATTCAATCGCTATCAAACGATGATCTGGTGAGGCGCACGCTGCAATGCGTCAGAAGGCATCTTGCGGATGACGGAGAGTTTATTGTCAATGTTTTTCGTCCCTACGCCCACCTGGATGAGAATTGGGTGAACATGACGGAACAACTGGATTTTGAATCCGGGTTGGATACGGGAGAAAAAGTGACCCGTCACTCCATCCGCAGAAAAATAGATACGGACCGCCGATTAATCTACACCGATTTAATCTATCGTGTTTACCACGAGGACGGGACCGTGGAAGAAGTCCGAGATAATCTGTGTCTGCGTTATTATTACGGCGATGATCTGCGCCAATTGATCAGGGATGCCGGGTTTACCATTTTCGAAGAGTATGGCTGGTATGATGGCACCCCGGTGGAAGACGGCAAAGAATTTATTTTTGTTTGTAAAAAATGACTTATGATAGACGGGGAGCTCCATATATTTTTAATGAGAAAAAGGGAGGGGTGGAAGGATGCTGGAGGCAATTTTTAAAGCTTTAGAGAATGGTTTTGATGAGATGGTCCGAATCAGACGGGACTTTCATCAATATCCCGAATTGTCGTTTCAGGAAGTGCGGACGCCGCAAAAAATTGCCGAGTATTATGAGAGACTGGGGCTGGAGTTTCGCAGCGGTGTCGGTGGTAGGGGAGTCGTCGCCAGATTGAAAGGTGGAGCACCCGGAAAAACAGTGGCACTCAGGGCCGATTTTGACGCATTGCCCATTCAGGATGAAAAAGAAGTGGAATATAAGTCGAAGGTGGAGGGGGTCATGCATGCCTGTGGCCATGATGCCCACACGGCTCAGTTAATGGTACTGGCGAGAGTCCTCAGTCAACATCGTCAACAGATCAACGGCGATATTGTATTCATTCATCAATTCGCTGAAGAAGTTCCACCGGGCGGGGCAAAACCGATGATAGAAGACGGATGCCTCGACGGAGTGGATGCTATTTTTGGAACCCATCTCTGGTCCAATTTCCCGCTGGGAAAGGTGGGAATCCGTGGGGGCTATCTGATGGCGGCAATGGACCGTTTTGATATTGAAATCACGGGTAAGGGCGGGCACGGTGCCGCACCCCATGAAACCATCGACTCCATCGTGACTGCTTCACAGATTTTGAATCAATTGCAGACGATCGTCAGTCGCAATGTGAACCCGGTGGATTCCGCCGTGGTCACGGTCGGGGAATTTCACGGAGGGACTGCTTTTAATGTAATAGCTGAAAAGACGCGTATGTCCGGGACGGCCCGTTCCTTTAAAGATGAAGTTCGGGATTTGCTGGAAAACCGTGTACGCCGCATTGTGGCGTCGACATGCGAGGGAGCGGAAGCGTCGGGTGTGGTTCATTATGAAAGAGGGTATCCGGCGCTGTGGAATCACCCGGAGGAGACGGAATATGTGAAGAAGTGTGCAGAAGCGATCGTCGGGGCAGAGGGCATGTTTGAGATGGAGCCGGTGATGGGCGGGGAGGATTTTGCCTATTATTTGAGGGAAGTACCGGGAGCCTTCTTTTTTACGGGCGCACGTAATGAAGAAAAAGGGGCAAAATATCCCCATCACCATCCGCGTTTTGATATTGATGAACGTTCGATGGTGGTGGCGGCCAAAATTCTAGCTTCGGTTGCGATCAACTATTTGGGACAATCTGAATAAAAAAGAGGAGGTCATGGCATGACCAGATGTATGGCGCATCGCGGGTGGTCAAGCCGCGCACCGGAGAATACGATGGCTGCCTTTCGGCTGGCTTTGGAGGAACCGGAGATCGACGCAATAGAACTGGATGTTCAACTGTCAAAAGACGGGATTCCGGTGGTAATTCACGATTTTATACTCGATCGGACAACTACAGGGAAGGGCATGGTCAGGGATCATACATATGAACAGTTGGCTCAACTGGATGCGGGAAGCTGGTTTTCGCAGGAATTCGCAGGTGAGTCCATCCCCACCCTGGAACAGGTATTTCAGGCGGTAGCAGATATCCGCGGCGACAACCCGATTTTGTTGAATCTGGAGTTGAAGCAGGCCGGGGAGCTCTATCCGGGGTTGGAAGAAAAGGTGGCGGAACTGGTCAACAACTATCGGATGCATTCCCGGGTCGTGATCAGCTCCTTCGATCATGATGCGCTTTTGCGTATCAAAAATTGGGATGCGACGCTGACGACCGGGCTGCTTTTTGCCGGAAAACCGACGTTGATCGCAGAACAGATGAAACACACCGGAGCGGAATTTTTATCGATGGCGTATCCCTATATCACCAAAGAATTGGCCGAATGGATCGTATCGCAGGGGCGGATGCTGGTTGCCTGGACGGTGGACCCGCCGCAGATGATGGAAATGGTGATCGGAATCCACCCGGAAATTGTGATTTGTACCAATGCACCGGAAAACCTGTTTACATTGAAAAAATAAAACGGATATTGAACGGACATACCATTGATCAGAAAATGAGGGGATTTCATGTTAACGATTGATATACCCGGAGTTAAAACGTATGGTTTTGAACATCTGGTCTTGGATTTTAACGGAACGATTGCGGTGGATGGACGTATTGTGAACGGGATTCGGGAGAGGTTGGATGAACTCCGGTCTTATCTGGACATACATGTCATTACCGCAGATACGAACGGCAGTGTCCATCAGGAGTGCCGGCAGTTTCCCGTCAATGTCCATGTCATCGGAAAAGAAGATCAGGCCGGGGAGAAAAAGCGATTTGTAGAGGAACTGGGTCCGGAACGAACCGTGGCAATCGGAAATGGAAGTAATGACGAAGAGATGTTTCGTGTTGCAGCCCTCGCCGTCGCTGTGCTCGGGAAGGAAGGATGTGCGCTCCCTTCCATGCTGGCGAGTGATATTGTGGTCGTGAATATTGAGGATGGGCTGGATTTATTGTTAAAACCGCACCGGTTGCAGGCTACATTGAGACGGTAAAAGCATTGATATTTTTGACAATGCTATAGTTGTTATGATACATTTTAAAAGTCAGACGTCTGTCTAATTTTATCCGAGAAGGTGAAAATTGTTGAAAACAGTATTAGTCACTGGTGCTACCGGATTTGTTGGAAGTCATATTTTGGAAGCCCTGATGAAACGGATGGACCTCACTATGGGGACATGCGAAAGAATCTAGAACATTATATTATCAGCCAACTATAAATTTAATAAAGAAGGTTCCTTAGTTAAAATGGTTCGTCCCATCAATTAAGAAGCGAAGGGAAAGGAGAAGATTAAGTATTTATGCGTGATAAAGGGGAACATAACCGATCTCATATTATAAATGCTGCCGACAAGCTTTTTTATCATAAAGGATACAATCAGACTTCATTTAGTGATATTGCTGATGAATCCGGGGTACCACGTGGAAACATTTACTATTACTACAGAACAAAGGATGAACTGCTGTCTGCTGTAATTGATTGGAAGTTAAAAGCTTTTAATCAAATGTTTAAAAATTGGGAGGAAACTATCCCTGTTCCCATTGAAAGGATCAAGAAATTTGTACAATACCTAATTGACAGCAGCGAAGAGGTGCGTCATTACGGATGTCCCGTAGGTTCATTGAATATTGAGTTAGCGAAGTCGCAACGTGAACTGCAAACAAAAACAAGAGAGCTTTTTGATTTACTTCGTCATTGGTTGAAAAAGCAGTTTCTACAGATGAATCTGGAAGATAATGCGGAGGACCTTGCCCTGCAATTCCTAAGCCGAACTCAGGGAATTAATGTTGTGGCTCAAGTTTATGATGACACAACATTTTTAGAACAAGAGACAACCAGAATCCATTCATGGTTAGATCAACTTAAATAATTCTAATTCTGGAGGTAAATAATGCAAAATCAAATCTTAACCATACCATTGTTACCCAATAACTTATTAAATTCATTTATCATTAGAGGAAAATCAACTATACTTATTGATACGGGAGCTCCAGGTGACGGAAAGAAAATTATCAATTATTTAAAACGTAATCACATTCAGCCGTCTGATATTTCTCTTATTTTACTTAGTCACCGGCATGTCGATCATGTTGGAGGTGTACACGAAATATTAGAACATGTGAACGCTCCTGTGGCAATACATGCGAAGGATGCACAACCAGTTATTAATGGAGAAAAGTCAACTTTAACACCAACAGGTATATTTGGTAGATTATTTAAACTCACACCATTACCTAACCAATCCGTTCCTCCTATTAACCCTCAAATTATTTTTAATGAGGATCTTGATTTAACAGAATTTGGAGTTAATGGAAGGGTAATACACACACCAGGACACACGCCCGGGTCTGTTTCAGTTCTTATGTCTAATAAAGAATTTATTGTCGCAGATGCTATCGCTAGAAACCCTTTTTCTAAAAATCCTGTGTTTCCTCCTTTCCATGACAATATTGCCGAGGCGCTGAAAACGTTGGAATACATATTATCCTTTCAACCAAAAATACTCCATGTAGGGCATGGAGGTCCAATCGATTCAACTCGTGTTATGCCTTGGTTACAAAAAATCAACCATAAAAGCAGCCAGCTATAAAGAGGATCCTACAAAAGTGGGGCTAAAATACTAATTTGTAGCATGAGAAGATCCCAACATAATTTTTATAAATTATGGTACTATATCCATTAAGCTATGTACTTTCTAACCATATTTTCAGTAAAGCTGGGAGGCCCAAGCATGACAGCATTAGAAGCTGGAACTGTTGAAACATTAACTGTAGAAAGAGATGCTCCATATGGTTTTTTTCTATCAGATGGAGAAGAAGATGTTCTTTTACATAAAAATGAAATGACGCGCTCTGTTCAATTGGGTGAAGAAATTCAGGTTTTTCTATACAGAGATAAAGAAAATCGACTGGCAGCCACGATGACGATTCCGGACATTCAAATGGGCACCTATGGCTGGGCAGAGGTTGTGGATATTCAGAAGCCTTTAGGCGTCTTTATTGATATAGGCATTCAAAAGGATATCCTCGTTTCCAGAGATCAGCTTCCCAACCACCCGCTTATCTGGCCGGAAAAAGGGGACCGGCTTTTGGTTACTTTAGAGCAGGATAATCAGGGGCGTCTGTTAGCCATCCCCGCAACAGAGGATACAATCCAACAGATGATGAAGCCGGCAACACGGGATATGTTACATCAAAATATTGAAGGCCGTGTCTATCGGAATTTGAAAGTAGGCAGTTTGGTGATTACAGAAGAAGGATATCGCGCCTTCATTCATGAAAGCCAACGTAAACGGGAGCCCCGTATGGGGGAATTCGTAAGCGGACGTGTAACGAAAATAAATGAGGATGGCAGTGTTAACATGTCCCTTCTTTTAAGGAAGCCGGAAGCCTTAGAGGAGGATGCAGAAAGAATTTACACGTATATGGAGGGACGGGGCGGTGCCATGCCATATTCCGATAAGACCCACCCGGAGGATATTAAATCCATCTTTGGCATAAGCAAGGCTGCTTTTAAACGTGCCTTAGGAAAGCTGATGAAAGAAAAGAAAGTCTATCAGGAAAACGGCTGGACGTATTTTCAGGAGCGTAAGTAAATGATCAAGTAAAAAAAACTATAATCAACTTAAATAAACTTAAATCAACTAAAACGCACCGAGAAATTAACTTCTCTGGTGCGTTAATTTTTGAATTCTTAAATCATACCATTATTTTAAAAATATTTATTAAACCACAAAAAAATTATCCCGCTCCACCTTACAAACCCTGACTGCAAATTGTTTATACCTTTTCCTGTGCAACCTTATGTGCAACGTTATCCTTCCAATTCTTTATCGAATCTAATGACTCCCAATAAGAAACGGTAATTCCTATACCATCCTGATCCCGAACGCTTTCTACACCTAAAAATCCTAGTTGTTTTGAAGCGAGCTCCACCATTTTATCTCCCATTTGTCCATATCCACGATCACCATCTGTCCTCTCCGATGTAAAAACAACCGCATAATAAGGGGGCTGTGGGGTTTTAGCTATTATACTCATAGATTTCTCCTCCTAGTAAATCGCAAAAATATTTTATTCTTGTTCAACCTGTTCAATCTTAAGACCAAAAATCTGCGGTGGATCTATTTTATTCATCTGAAGGTAGGTGGATAATTGGCCGCGATGATGTATTTCATGCTCCACCATCGCCATCATGATTCTCCAGGAGCTAACTTCATATCCATGTAAGGTTGGAACTCTTTTCTTCAACAATTCATTTCCCAACGAAATTAGTCCCTTTTCAAACCATGTATGACATTTCTCAAGATAATGAGTAATTTCCTCTATATTCTCTCCTTTATCTCTTCCATGCCCTGGATAGGTCCATTTTCCATGCTCAAAAACATTTAAAAACATAAGCTGGGCCGATCCTAAATGCCTAAGTAAGTCTCCTGATGTAAATTTATTTTTTACAGGTTTCCATTCTAAAATAGAGTCAGGCACAATATGAACATATTGCATCGTTCGTTTTCGTAATCCGTCTAAAAACTTTACAAATTCATCTACATCATTAATCATAATATTATCACCTCACTTTTTTTCGAATGCTTAATACATTCTTATTCCTGATGAGATAATGAAATCCTTTTTCTTATTCAAAGGGTTAAAAGGAGTGTGCTAAGGTGAAAACAAATCGCTGGCTTGCTTTATTCTTGATTTCTATATCGGTATTATTTGCTCTAAGCCTCTGGTTTAGCGCTTCAGCCATTGTCCCGGAATTAAAAATGGTTTGGAATCTTAACTCTATCATGGAAGCATGGGTAACAGCATCTGTTCAGATTGGATAATTGTTGCGTTCTTTAGTGCACTGGTGTCTTTTCTTTCTATTGGTGTTGCCGGTGCTGTTGGTTGTATTGTGGGAGGCTATGTTTCGGACAAAATCGGCAGGTCTAACCTAACGATTATTGCCATGGCAGTCAGTGCGGTTTCATCTATTTTGATTGGCTTCACCTTTGGACTTTCAATCTGGATCACGCTTATTATTTCATTAATCTGGGGAGTTTCAGTTATTGCTGATTCAGCCCAGTTTTCAGCGGATGTGACAGAGTTTTCAGAGAGTGAATATGTTGGAACAGCAGTAACCTTTCAGATGTCTGTCGGATTTCTCATTACCATCTTCTCTATTAATCTCATTCCCCTTTTGCAAAAATATATAGGCTGGGAATGGGTGTTTGCGGTTTTGAGTATTGGACCTATTCTGGGGATATTTCTATGATTAAATTAAAGCCTTATGAAGTGGGAAAAAGATAGTGGTACCTTTCTCTGAAATAAACTCAAAACCACATTTGACTACCCATACTTTCTCAAAACAATAACTGCATTGTGGCCACCAAATCCAAATGAATTGGATAGTCCTATATTTAGTTTTGTTTGACGCGCCACATTCGGTACATAATCTAAATCACATAACGGATCTGGTTCTTCGATATTGATGGTTGGAGGAATGATGCCACTTTTAAGACTTTTTGCCAATGAAATGGCTTCTACCCCACCCGCTGCACCTAAGAGGTGGCCTGTCATGGATTTGTTAGCTGTTATAGGTATTTGATAAGCCTGTTCTCTAAACAATTTCTTAATAGCCATAGTTTCAGATATGTCACCAACCTCTGTACTTGTTGCATGGGCGTTAATCACATTCACGTCGTTAGTAGAAACAGAAGCATCATTTAAAGCCATTTTCATGGCAAGATATGCTCCCTTACCTTCCGGGTGTGGTGAAACCATATGATATGCATCTGAGCTAGCACCGTAACCAATAACTTCAGCATAGATTTGGGCATTTCTTCGTACCGCATGAGACAATGATTCAAGTATTAAAATTCCTGCACCTTCTGACATGACAAACCCATCGCGATTTACATCAAAGGGACGACTGGCTTTTGCTGGCTCTTCATTTCTTGTAGACAGGGCTGTAGCATTTCCAAAACTGGCTAAAGACAAGTCCGTTATGGCTGCTTCAGTTCCCCCTGCAAATACAATATCTGCTCCTCCGGAACGAATAAGTCTATATGACTCACCAATAGCTGTATTCCCAATTGCACAGGCGGAAACAGGAGATAACGTAGGGCCCAACGCACCCCATTTAATACTGATTTGTGCTGAAGCCGCATTGGATATCATCGCAGGTATCAGTGTTGGACTTACCCTTTTTGGTCCTCTATCCCGAAGTATGTCAACATTTTCAATTAAAGTTTCAATCCCGCCGATTCCAGAACCAACATATACACCGAGACGTTCAGGATTAATTTGATCAAGGCTTAATTTAGAATCAGCCCATGCTTGTTCTGCAGCCACTAAGGCAAATTGACAAAACCGATCCATACGCCGCGCATCTTTTTTGCCCAGAATTTCGTCAGCATTAAAGTCACGAACGAGGCCGGCAATTTTTGTTTTATGCTTGCTCACATCCAATGTATCAATGGGAGAAATTCCAGACATACCTTCAACCAGATTCCCCCAAAATTTTTCCACGTTGTTACCTAAAGGTGAGACAACTCCCATCCCTGTAATCACGACTCGTTCCAACATGGATTCCCCCCTTATTTTTTTTCTATATTTTTTCATGAGAATTATCCTATTACAAGTTGTTGTTTATCATAGTATAATTAGTACTAGGCTATCGTTATGGACAAGGGGAGATTTAATGTGAATAACCATACCAGGCTAGAAGTACTTTCTACATTCTTAAAATCAAAGCGTGCAAATATTCAACCACAATCCGTCGGATTACCAGCGGGTACCCGGAGAAGAACACCTGGCCTGAGAAG
>JAWLDF010000017.1:0-59836 GCA_041686735.1 Bacilli bacterium | reverse complement strand
GCACGGTACCAGCCCCTCGTCTTTTTCAACGGATGTTCAATTTGAATCATTAGCTTTCTCCTCTGGGGAAGGAGAAAGGGGTCGTGTTATCGGCTTATTGTGCCATGGCCGATTCGTCTGAACGATCACCCAGTTCGGACGTACTCAGATAGGTGTCCGGCGATACCGGGACCCCGTCCTTTCTGACCTCAAAGTGAAGGTGAACGCCCGCATCCTTTTCAAAACGGCTTCTGCCTGCCATTCCGAGCACCTGTCCCTGCTTTACTTCATCATCCACATTGACTGTGGACTCGGAAAGACTCTGGTAGAGAACGGAAACTCCTTCCTTGCTCTCCACTTCAATGACAAATCCCATCAGAGGATCTTTTTCTGCGCGGACAACTTTGCCGCTGAGAGCGGCCACCACTTCAAATTCTTTGTCGTCCTGCAGGGCAAAATCCAGTCCCTGATGCGGCCAGTAAGAATCTTCATATTTGACGAGGGCTGCCGCTTTCAAGTCATCATCTGCGTTTTCATCATAAAAATTCATAATCACATCTGCTTTGACATCACTTTTAAACGGCCACGTCATTTGCTCCGGATGATTACTGGCTGCAACACTTTCAGGGTCTTCGGCAGTGAGGCCGGAATCGTCCTCATTCACCAATCCTTCTCCGGTGTCATTATATGTGATATCCGGGTTCAGATCTTGATCAGGTGTACTGTACTGATCAACCAGGGACCCCTGATACCACAAGATTAGCGCAAGGATAAGTGCTGCCGCTCCCATGTAAATGGCAGGAAATGTCCACTTTTTGCGGAAGAACGCCCGCCAACCTGAAGAAGCTTTCGCTTGAGTTTTTTCAGACTGGCTATCTTTTGCATTTTTTTGATTTTGCTTTTGTTCTTCACTCATTTGCACATCACCTCAGCAACCATTTTGCCCAGGTGAATGCAATTTTAAACAAATCAGGGGTTAATTTTTTGCATAATTTTTTGTGTGATTGGGAATATAGGCAACCTGTTTCACCCACTGATGGTAATCTTCGATCTCTACCCCCCGGTAAAAATAGCTGATGATTTCCTCCACCGTTTTGCCATCCCTGGCCATTCCGTTGGCTCCCCACTGACTCATCCCCACACCGTGCCCGTATCCGAAGGTGGTGATGATCACCATCCCGTTTTCGATTTTCCAGGAAAAGTGACTGGAAGGCAGATTTAATTTTTCACGGATTTCTCTGCCTGTAAACACCCGGTCCCCCACCTTGATGCGTGCGATTCGCTTACCCGTTGAACGGTCGAGGACCTGACTCCATGCTGATCCGGTGCTTGCTTCAACCGTTAACGGGACTCCCAACTTTTTGCGGAAGGTCTCGACAGATAAAGTGGTCACCTGCTGATATAACGGAGATTCCCTGTCCCATGGCACCTCGACACTTCTCAGATAGGGAATTTCTTGTTGCCAGTATTCCTCCGAATTTTCCGTGTATCCGTTGCTGGTGGAAAAAAAGGTGGCATTGATCGGTTTTCCGTTGTAGGTGATCACCTGTCCTGTCGTGGCCACTACCGCCTCCCGTATTTTCCGAGTCTTCCATTCATAATCCCCGCCCCATTTTTCGCGACGCTGGGCATCATCGAGGAAGACCTGATGCTGAACGGTATCCGTGACGACCCCTTCTGCAGGAACATCGGAAAAATCTTTTTCGGCCAATCGTCTGATAATGTATGTTCTCGCGGCAATCGCCTGGGCTTTCAATGCTTCCTGCTCAAAATCCGCCGGCATTTCCGCGGCGACTACACCTTCCACGTACTCTTCGATCGGAATCTGTTCAACCTTCTTCATCTGGGTGCGATATACCGAGATCATAATCTGATCTTCGATCTCTTTCGGATCGATCACCTTGTCCGATTGAGTCAGTGAAGGTGACTGTTCATCGGCCTGTTTTTCCTCATCTCCCTGCAATGCCATCACAAACACAACCGGAATCACAATGACGATCAAAAAAAATATTGTGGTGAATAATAGCAGCATCTTTTTCAACTTTTTTCCCCTCCTGCTGTTATGCGACGGGTTGTTAGTGGGACAAACCCTCCCGTTCTATTTTTATGTGTATGAGGGGAAAAGCAGGTTCAGAACGTGAAAAAACGCCTGCCGTCCGGCTGGCGTTCCGTTCATAAATTTATGGTATGGTTTTAAGCGTATGATGCCGGAAGATCCAGTTGATCCACATCGTCATCCAGGTTTTCTTCATCTTCTCTGACCCGTTTAACATCGGCGCCGAGCGCCCTCAAGTTTTCAGCAAAATCCACGTATCCGCGGTCGATGTGATGTAATCCATACACCTGGGTTTCTCCTTCGGCTACCAGTCCTGCAAGGACAAGGGCAGCACCGGCCCGCAGATCGGTGGCGGTTACCCGTGCTCCTGAAAGGGGACGGCCGCCTTCGATGATGGCACTTCGCCCTTCAATCATGATGTGGGCGCCCATCCGTTTAAATTCATCAACATGCATAAAGCGATTTTCGAAAACCGTTTCCGTCACAATACTGGTGCCTCCGGTTGTCAGAAGCAAAGCCATCATCTGCGACTGCATATCCGTCGGAAATCCCGGGTGAGGCAGGGTTTTTACATCCACCGGCTTGATTTTATCCGTGCCGGTAACAAGGATGCCGTTTTCCTTTTCCTCAAGTTCCACACCCATTTCCGACAGTTTGGCAATCAGCGGTTTGATATGATCTACAATAACACCCTCTACCATTACATGACCGCGCGTGATCGCCGCCGCCACCATATAGGTTCCGGCAGCAATTCTGTCGGGGATGATGCAATGTCCCGTTCCCTTTAAAGTATCAACACCTTCAATCCGGATGGAACTGGTTCCCGCTCCCCGGATTTTTGCCCCCATATTATTCAGATAGTTGGCCAGATCGACGATTTCCGGTTCTTCAGCCGCGTTCTCAATCACCGTTGTTCCCCGGGCCATGGTTGCAGCCATCATGATATTCTGTGTGGCACCGACGCTGACGATATCGAGATAAATGCGTGCACCCTGTAAACGGTCAGGTACACGGGCCTCAATGTATCCCTGTCCGATCTCGATTTTCGCTCCCATGGCTTCAAATCCTTTAAGATGTTGATCGATGGGGCGCGTGCCGATCGCACACCCTCCCGGGAGGGCGATTCGGGCATGACCTTTTCGCGCCAGTAACGGACCCATAACAAGAAAAGACGCCCTCATTTTTCGTACGAGGTCATACGGGGCTTCAGTCCCCTCCAGGTGCCGGGCATCGATTTCCAATTTTCCATTTTCCATTTTAACATCGACATCTAAATGTTTGATTAACTGGCAGATGGTGAATACGTCATCCAGTTCAGGTGCATCATATATCACAGACTTTCCTTCTGATCCCAGTATGGATGCGGCTATTATGGGAAGAACCGCGTTTTTTGCACCGTGTATTTTGACTGTCCCTTTAAGACGATTTCCACCGCGGACGATCATTTTATCCAATGTTGAATTCCCCCCGCGTCGTGTTTATTCTACCCATGTTGTATTAATACGTTGTTGTGATGATGGGTGTTCCTATAATCAACCGAGTTAGGCTTTTTTCATGATCCACATGTGTGGCGGCCTGCACATTCATTTTCATATCATTCGTAAGGATATAATCAGATATGTGGGGAGAATATGCAGAAGTACTTATCACCACATGATCTTCCATTTGTTCAACGACACGTGCTTCAAGACTATGTAATACCTGTGTAATCCTGTCATTCTGCTGATCATGGTTAAGTTTAGCATCATAAACGGATTCCAAACAAGTATTAAACTTTACCAGCACTCGCTGCTTTTGTAACCATTTTGACCATTGTTCTTTCCACATAATCGCCTGATCGAGTTGCTCAATGGGAGCTTCAATCCGGGTAATGAGAAAAGGGGTCCAGCGACCGCTTTCGAACGTTGCCGTCCACTTCACAGTAAATTTTGCTTCTCCTTTTTGCCATACAATCTGATAATGGGGATGTTTTTCGGTAAGATCACGGTCTTCCGCAACAGGGGTATTCCATTCCCGACTAAGGGTCCTTTTCCACTTATCTCCCATGGAAAAAATCGCTTCTGCATGTTCGACGGAAGGTAATGCCTGACTTTGATGAAACTGTATCAAGACAGGCCGGGCTCCCGTCTGTCGGGCGGCACCAATGATCTGTTCATAATCTTCCGCACTCCTGCGTGTGGCATCGGTGCCGGAGATTAGATAAATGGTCATAACCAAAAATAAAAAAATCCCCGTAATCAGCTGTTTCTTTTTCATTGCTCCCTCTCCTCTCCCTTAAAGAAGGTTCATTTTTATTGTGAACAGGGAGCAGGAGATTTATACCAGCGAAATATGTTGCAATCCTAGCCGAAAAGTGTCTTTAACATCAGCGACCAACCTAGGTAATCGAGGAAAAACGTCGCTGTTCCATGTCCGATCACAATGGATAAAAGGATCATCAAAATTTTGGATCGGGCACTGTTCGGACTTGAGAAAAAAAGGTCAAATTTAAAGGCCTGCAACGCATACCAACTGATCGCAATGAAAACGATAGATAATGTAATACTGATTAATGCTTGAATTCCAAAGGAAACGTCAGTCATAAAAGCAAGTACTCCTTTTATTAGTGTGAAAATGGTTCATGTTTGATTTCGACAAAAATAATGGAATCCCTTGTTCATTTTTATGGTAAATGTAAACATTGTGTTCCGATCATTTCTTCGATATCATCATTTTTCCCATAAAACGCTTCATGATAAGGCATGTTGTGAAGTTTTGCCTGAATCTTCATCTTGTTGACTTTCCATGAATCGACAATGTAATATTGTCTGTTCATTCCGCGATCCTGACAGTACATGGAGACCTTGCCGATCAATAAGCGGTCTTCGCGAAGCAATATCCGGATGCCGCTAAGATCGATAACGAGAAAAAAGGTTCGTTTTTGTTCGACAAATGGATCAATGATCGTTTGCAGGTTTTGCATCAATTGAGGCTCCTCATCTAAAAAACGACGATGATAAACCCAATATACCCCTTCACCAACCGGCTTCAGTTTTGCTTGCACAAACGATCCCCCCTTGTGCCGCATGAAAGAATATGAAAAACAACATTTTTTTACATCTTCCTGTCATTTTCTATTATAATTTGTCAATATCAAAGATGTCATCAGCCTTTCGGACTATTTTTTCCTTCCATTTCCTTTTCAAAAACAATTTTGTAGGAAAAAAGTCCCGGTTTTTTTGAAAAAAAAAACCGGAAAACAGTTAATCCTGCTTTCCGGTTTCTTTTTATGATTTTGGTAAGGGGTACGAAGTCCCCCTCCTCCTGGACACAATCATTCATCCGCAGAAATTGCCGCTTCTCATGTCATTGGAGACGATACAATAAATCGTAGTTAAAATTGTTCACAATAAACTCGAGCACAACTCCCGGGAACAGACCGATGAGTACGGTTGCAACCGCCGTAATCAGGATCACGATTGTAATTGTGGACGGGATAAACATTTTTGCTTCCGTATCTCCGGGCCTCATATACATCTGGCGGATAATCGCAAAATAGTAAACATAAGAGATAATACTGGTTGCGATCATGATTGCTGCCAGAAGGTATTTGCCATGCGCCAGTGAACTCATGAAAATATAAAATTTACCGAAGAATCCTGCAGTAACCGGTATTCCCGCGAGCGACAACAAAAATATTGTCATGGCAAAGGCCATCCACGGTGCACGATGATAAAGTCCGGCGAATGATTTGATATCCTCCGTTCCACGATCCCGCGTCACCACCATAATGACGGCAAATGCACCCAGCGTCATTAAGAGATAGGCAAGCAAGTAGAATAACATCTGCTGCAAAAATAACGGGATATAAAATGCAGCCAGAGGAATCAGCAGATATCCGGCATGAGCAATACTGGAATACGCCATCATCCGTTTGACATTGGTCTGTCTCAATGCAAGGGTATTCCCGATGATCATGGTTACAGCAGCGATTACACCGATATAGAGCGACAGTTCATCGAATAAGACATAGCTTAATCGATTATCGTCCGTTATTTCTGTGATATCTTTAAATCCGGTCAGGAGAATACGCACGATAATGGCAAATCCGGCCGTTTTGGACACCACTGCCAAAAAAGCAGTGACCGGGACAGGTGCTCCCTGATATACATCCGGAGCCCACATATGATAAGGCACCGTGGCGATTTTAAAAGAGAGCCCTACGAACAACAGGAAGAATCCGAGATAGATGATCGGACTATACTGAAACGGTTCTACCCTTTGATAGGCCTGGGCAAGACGTTCCCCCATCATATACAGATTGGTACTTCCCGTCAATCCATAGATAAAACTCATGCCATACAGGGCCACAGCACTGGCAATCCCGCCGGAGACCGCATATTTAAAAGCAGATTCATTACTCTGAATATGTTTTTTACGGGTTCCCACCAGGATATATGATGAGATGGAAAGGACTTCAAGCCCCACAAACAACGTGATAAAATCTGCCGAAGATGCCATGATCATGGCACCGAGTACTCCGGTCAGGACCAGATAATAAAACTCGCCGTGGTACGGAATTTCCCTTTGGTCCAGTTGCTGAATCGACATGAAAAACACCAGAGCAGCTCCGGACAGGAAAAGCAGTTTGAATGCCGTACCGAAGGAATCCAGCCGGAACATATCATTCATGATTTGTACCGGATCCTGTCCCAGGTTTCGCACCACAAAAAATCCTGCGATGAAGATTCCGACGAGACCGAGCCACCCCAGTACGCGGCGATCCAGTTTATCTTTCATGATCAGGTCGATCAGTGAGAGGAGTGTTGCCGTTCCCAGGATGATGAATTCCGGGGTCATCGCACTCCATTGCCATTGTAGTATATTCATAGCGGCTTACCCTCCTATCCCCGGCACGAGATTTTGCAGCGTCGCCCGGACCACATCACTCAGGACAGCCGGATGGATTCCGATCAGTATCACCAGTGCCAGCAATACCGCCATGGGAACGACTTCAATCGGCCGGGCATCGACAACATCATGAAAGCGTTCCTGTTTCGGTCCGAAAGTCGTTTGCAGCGTAGCGCGCAGCATGTAAACAGCGGTCAATATGATCCCCAGTGTACCGATTGCCGCATAGACCGGCAGGCTGTTGAATAACCCGAGGAATGACTGGAATTCACTGATAAAACCGGACATGCCCGGAAGCCCCAGTGAAGCCAGTGAAGCTGCCAGAAAAATCCCGCTGATGAACGGCATCTGTCCGGCGAGTCCGCCCAATTCTCTGAGGGTCGTAGTCTGCGTACGTTCATAGATAACAGCGATCATATAGATTAACAGGGCGGCGATCAAACCGTGAGACACCATTTGAAAAATGGCTCCCTGGAATCCTACTTCGTTCATTGCGGCAATTCCAAGCAGAACAATTCCCATATGACTCACACTGGAATAGGCCAGTACCATTTTTAAATCTTTTTGTACAAGGGCCAGCACCGCTCCGTATAATAAATTAATCAAGCCCAGCAAGGCAAGCATCGGGGCCAGATCAAGAGCCCATTGCGGGAAAAAGCCGACGCCGAGCCGTATGATTCCGTATGCCCCCATTTTAATCATAATTCCCGAAGAGATCATGATCATGGCAAAGGGCGACTCTTGATAGGATTTTAACATCCAGGTATGGAACGGAACGATCGGCATTTTAATGCCAAAAGCGATCAATAAAGCAATGAAGAGTCCCATTCGCATGTTTTCCGTCACAAACGTATATTGATCACTTGCATTCAGTTGCGATAACGGATCGGTAAACTGTGATGCGATCTCCTGAATATTAAGTGTCATCGTAATGATGAACAGCAGGATGAAGGAGATCAGCATAATTCCCGATCCTACACCGTTATAGATCAAAAACTTGATGGCCGCTTTTTCCCGATCCATAAATCCCCAGATGGCAATGAGGAAAAACATCGGGATCAGTGCCAGTTCAAAGAAGATAAAGAACAGGAACAGATTGAGCGACATGAATACGCCCAATAAGCCGATCTCCATCACCAAATATATAATATAGAACTCTTTCCACCGCTTTGAGACGGTATTTGATGCAATTGCACCCAAAAAGGCGATGAGGGATGCCAGCAACACAAGCGGCATGGACAATCCGTCAACACCGACTTCATAGGCAATCGGAAGGTAACCGACCCCGGTCGATAAAGGAATCGGGATGTTGATCCACTCCATTTGCTGAATAAACTGCATCTCTTCCTGATTGAGATCAAACTGTACATACATCACCAGGGAGAGCAGAAGCGGAATGAACGCAGCCACAATCCCGATCAGCTTCACCGTACCCGCGCGATGACGGGGTGTCAGCAAAAGGGCAAGAATCCCCAGCAACGGAGACAGTACGATCATCGTCAATAAATAACGTTGCAAGTCAAATTCCATCATTGAAAATACCCCCCTGCCACGGCCATACCAACAATCAGAAGCACCAGACCTATCATGGTGACAACTCCGTATGTTTGAATCTGACCATTTTGCATGCGCGCACCGAGTTGGCCGATTGCGCCTGTGATGCGGGCGGTAAGCTGTACCAGTCCGTCAACCACATAGATATCGAATAAGTAAACGATTTTGCCCAGACCGTTCAACGGACGAACAAAGACACTGTCATAAATTTCATCGATATAGTACTTGCGATAAGAAAGCTGATAGAGTAAGGGTACACGAGCCGAAAACCAGTTTTGCGCAAGACTTCCTTTTCCATACATCATCCAGGCCAGTCCGATTCCGGCGAGGGAGACGATCACGGCTACCACGGTGATCCACACGGGTGCCTCCACATGAAGCGACCCTTCCATTCCCTCGGTAAGCCATTCACTCAGTACAGGATTCCATGGTGTATTGATAAATCCGGATATCACCGCAAGCACTCCGAGAATCATCATCGGTCCCGTCATCACAATCGGCGACTCATGGGCTTTTTGTTGCAACTTCGTTTCACCGGTAAAGGTAACGAAGAATAAGCGGAACATATAAAAGGCCGTGAAGAAGGCCGTAATGACGGCAATCCAGAATAAGTCGAACCGCTCTGCATGATAAACTGCGAGCAGAATTTCTTCTTTCGACCAGAATCCCGAGAAAGGAGGAATTCCCGCGATTGCCAAGCAACCGATGAGGAATAACCATGCTGTCACTTTCATTTCCTTCCACAGACCGCCCATTTTAAAAATATCCTGTGTGTGCACGGCATGAATGACGCTTCCCGCTGCGAGGAAGAGCAATGCCTTAAAAAATGCATGGGTCATTAAATGGAAGGTGGATGCAGCATATCCGACCGCGGCCGCTGCCCCAAGGGCCAGCATCATATATCCGAGCTGACTCACGGTTGAGTATGCGAGAATTCTTTTTATATCCGTTTGTGTTAACCCGATTGACGCGGCAAAGATGGCTGTAAATCCACCGACATAAGCGACTACAGTCAGTGCCGTTTCCGATGCGGTGAACAAATCAAAGGTGGCTGCCACCAGATAAACCCCTGCTGCAACCATGGTGGCGGCGTGGATCAATGCAGATACGGGAGTCGGACCTTCCATTGCATCAGGAAGCCAGGTATGGAGCGGAAACTGACCCGATTTTCCCATGGCCCCGATAAATATGAGGATGGCGGCCAGGGTAATCTGCCATGACTCCAAATTTCCGTTTTCCACTGCATTAAAAATATCATTGTAGGCGAAGCTTCCCGTCCACCAGAACAAGAGAATGATGGCGATGAAAAGCCCCACATCCCCGATCCGGGTCACGATGAATGCTTTTTTTGCGGCGGCACGGGCTTCAGGTTTATAAAAATAAAATCCGACCAGCAAAAAGGAGCATACCCCTACCAATTCCCAGAAAATATAGAGTTGTAACAGGTTTGGAGAGATGACCAGTCCCAGCATGGAAAAAGTAAATAGAGCAAGGTATTGATAAAATACGGGCAGTCTCTCATCCTGATCCATGTATCCCCGGGAATAGATGTGTACCAGCAGACTGACCAGGCTGACAATCACCAGCATCATTGCGTTCAGTTGGGTGATTTCATATCCCATGATCACGTCAAAGCCGGCAATGCTGAACCATTCAACGGGTTGAAAATATGTTTCCGCCCCGTCTCTAAACCGCTCAAAAAAGGTGAACAATGAAAGTACGAATGAAGCCAGTGTCGCCAGAATTCCGATGTAGGCGGCACCTTGTTTCAATTGCTTACCGATTGCCACCAGCACGATAAAGGCAATGAGCGGAAAGAGGGGGATTAACCATGCGTTCTCTAACATTTGTTCCATATTCACCAATCCTTTTTCCTCGGTTTATCGCTTCATTAAATCCATTTCATCGACATTTACCGTGCCGCGGTTACGATACAAAGCCATAAGAATAGCCAGACCCACCGCTGCTTCCGCTGCCGCTACCGTTATCGTAAACAGCGAAAAAATCTGCCCCGTAATGCTGGGAAACAATCCATATTTGGCAAAAGCAACGAGGTTGATATTGACTGCATTCAACATCAATTCTATCGACAGTAGTACGATCACGGCGTTACGCTTGGTCAGCGCACCATAAAGACCGATACTGAACAAAATCAGCGCCACTAACAGGTATGATGTCAGCGGAACCTGAGTCAATGCTTCACTCATCGGTCACCCTCCTCTCTCCTTGCCATGATGATCGCTCCCACCAGAGCGACCAGCAACAACACGGATACCAGTTCAAACGGAATCACATACTCTGTAAACATCAATTTACCGATCGTTAATAAATTATCTTCGGCAAAGGATTGCGGTTGCGAGTCCCACGTCACGCCCTGCAGGGTAAAAAATACGATGGCAAAAAATGCGGCGACCGTCAACAAAGCCAGCCATTTATGGGCCTTTCTTTTCTCTTCTTCCTTCTCCTGCTCCTGATGTTTGGTAAGCATGATTCCGAATAACATCAAGATCGCAACAGCGCCCGCATATACGAGCACTTGAGTCACCGCCACAAATTCAGCTTCAAGCAATACGTAAAGTCCGGCAATACTCAAAAAGGTGAAAGCCAGGGCAACCACCATGTGGACCACCCTGGTAAAGCTGATCATAAACACGGCTCCACCAATGGTAAAGAGGGACAGAATAAAGAAAGCTATCATTTCACCGCTCATTATTTCTTCCCTCCCTGCAGGTTCTTCGAGTTTTCACTGCGAATTTTGGTATTGTTTTCGCTCAGCCATTTTTTATCTTTAAATAGCTCATCCCGGCTGTAAGCAGCCAGTTCAAAATTATTGGTCATCACGATGGCCTCCGTGGGACAAACTTCCGTACAGAGATCGCACAAAATACAAATTTCAAAATTGATATCGTAAGTGTCAATCACTTTCCCCTTTTTATCCGGATCCGGGTGCGGTTTCCCCGTCAGTTGAATGCAATTCGTCGGACAAATTCGGGCACACTGATTGCAGACGATACATTTTTCAGGATCAAAATGTTGAATCCCCCGGAATCTGTCGGGCATTTCAAACTCGACATCCGGATAGCGGGTGGTCACTTTCGGTTTGGTCAGTTGCTTAAACGTATAGGCCAGACCCTTTGCAAATCCGAGCATATTCGCTCACCCCTTTTACGCGATTAATTCTTTTACCACTGCCGTGATAAGAATGTTGAGCAGTGCGAGCGGCAAAAGAACTTTCCAGCCAAAAGACATCAGTTGATCTACACGAACACGGGGCATGGTCGCTCTTAACCAGAATAAAAAGAAGACGACGGCACTAAATTTGATTAAGAACCAGACAATACCCGGTACAAATCCCAAAAATTCAAACGGCGGCAGCCATCCACCCAAAAAGAGCACGGTGGTCAGTGCCGACATGGCAAATACATAAACATACTCAGCCAGCATGAAGAAGGCAAAACGGAAACCGCTGTATTCCACGTGATAACCGGCAACCAGCTCCGATTCCGCTTCCGGCAGGTCGAAGGGAGTACGGTTTAATTCCGCTACGGATGCAATGATAAAAATGACAAATCCGAGGATCTGCGGAATGAAGAACCACATCCCGATTTGCTGTTGTTTTTCAACGATGTCAATCAAATTGATACTTCCCGTAATTAAGACAATTCCCAGTACAGACATGACCAGCGGGATTTCATAACTGATCATCTGTGCGGCCGAGCGCATTCCTCCAAGCAGAGCATACTTATTGTTGGACGCCCACCCTCCGATGAGTACACCGATCGTGCTGATACTGGAGATGGCGATGTAATATAGCAATCCCACACCGAGATCGGCAAAATGAATGTTTTCGGTGAAGGGGATCACCACCAGTACCGAAAACGCAGGTACAAAAGCCAGTACCGGTGCCAGAATAAACAACGGTTTGTCAGCTTTTTTCGGAATGGTATCCTCTTTAATGAGCAATTTCAATACATCGGCCACCGTTTGCAGCAACCCGAGGGGGCCGACACGGTTGGGACCGATCCGCCCCTGAATCCAGCCGATGACCTTGCGCTCAAAATAGATGGCGTAGGTTACGAACCCCAGTACAAGCAGTAACAGAACAACGGCCGATAAAAAGAAAATCAGAAATGTTTGCCATGATAACGGTTGTAACAAAAACTGTTCCATTAACAGTCAACCTCCCCCAGCACGATATCGATTCCACCCAGGATGGCGATCAAGTTGGCGATATTTTCACCGACCAAAAGCTCCGGCAGAATCTGAAGGTTGACGAATGAAGGACGTCGGAACTTGAGTCGCCACGGCTTATCTTTTCCGTCACTGGAAATATAGCATCCCAGTTCACCTCGTGGTGCCTCAATCCTTACAAAGGTTTCACCCGGAGGTGTTTTGATCACACGCGGAACTTTAGCCATGATTTCCCCTTCCTGCGGAAATTGTTCAACTGCCTGCTCCACGATCCGGAGTGACTGTTCGATTTCTTCCATGCGCAGGTGATATTTGGAGAGGCAATCTCCCTCGGTCGATACCGGTACGTCAAAGTCAAAGCGATCATAGATCGAATAGGGCTGATCCTTGCGAACATCATATTTCACACCGGTACAGCGCAGATTGGCGCCGCTGAGAGAATATTTAATCGCCGTCTCGGCATCGTATTTCCCTACACCTTTTACACGGTTAATAAAAATTTCGTTTCCGCTGACGAGCTGGTGATAACCTTTTAACTGCTCTCTCATATAAGGAACGAACTCTCGAACTTTGTCGATCCATCCTTCGGGGGCGTCCCACTTGACTCCGCCGACCCTCATATAGTTATAGGTGAGACGGGCACCGCTCAATTCGTTAAATAAGTTAATAATCATTTCTCTTTCACGGAATGCATAGAGAAAAGGACTCATTGCACCGATGTCGAGCAAATAGGTTCCAAACCATACGAGGTGACTGGCGATGCGGTTCAGTTCCATGACAATCACGCGCAGATATTCGGCACGTTCCGGAATTTCCAGACCCATCATGGTTTCTACCGCATGAACCAGGACATAGTTATTGGTCATGGCGGAGAGATAGTCCATACGGTCTGTATAGGGAATAATTTGCGTATAATTCAATTCCTCTGCCAGCTTTTCCGTACCGCGATGCAGGTATCCGATCACCGGTCTGGCTTCGGTAATGGTTTCTCCGTCAATTTTTACTACCAGCCGAAATACACCGTGTGTACTCGGGTGTTGAGGACCTACGTTCAACAGCATTTCTTCCGTTCTCACTGCACACATGTCCTCACACCTCCTCATCCAGTTGTTCGTAATCTTTACGTAACGGGTAACCCACCCAATCATCCGGTAACAAAATGCGTTTTAAGTTGGGGTGCCCCGTAAACTGAATACCTAATAGGTCATAGGCTTCGCGCTCATTCCAATCGGCACCTTTCCAGATATCTGTAACAGAAGGAACTTCAGCATTTTCACGATCTGTTTTCACCCTGACGGTAACGCGCTGTCCCCTTTTATCTGATAACGACAGCATGGAATAAACGACTTCCATATGAGCCGGATAATCGACTCCATGTAATGATGAGAGGTAGTCAAACTGCAACTCGGGATGGTCATGGAGCAGACGGGCCACTTCATGCCATTGATCCTTTGCAATGACCAGAGTCGGTTCATCCTTGCTCAACTCGTTGATATAAGATTCCTCGATGGCCGAAGAATCCATAGTGCTTGTTATTACTTTCACAATATGATCCAGCATGGGTTGATTGGGTGAAGGTTCCTTTGATTTCTGTTCGTCTCCATCACCTGTCTCTTCAGCACCGGCTTTAGCCCTTGCGGCGGCAGCTGCTTTCGCTTTTGCCGCTGCTGCTGCCTTTGCTTTGGCTGCAGCTGCTGCTTTGGCCTTCGCGGCTGCGGCTGCCTTTGCTTTTTCATCTGCACCGTCCGTTGTTTCTTCTCCGTTCTCTGCCTGATTCTGATTTTCTTCCGAAGCTTTTTGCTTTGCTAGCGCGGCCGCTCTGGCTTTCGCCGCTGCTGCTGCCTTTGCTTTGGCTGCCGCTGCTGCCTTTGCTTTGGCCAGGGCGACATCATCCTGCCCGCTTTCTTCTTTATCAGTCGCTTCCATTTTTTCTTTGGCCTTCATTTTCGCTTCAGCAGCCGCTTTAGCTTTCTCGGCGGTCGGCTCCTTTTTTTCCTGATCACTCATTGTTATTGGTCACCTTCTTTCCCGTTTTCGCCTCATAGCGAATTTTCTCCTGCAGCTTGTTGATTCCATAGATTAATGCGGCAGGATTGGGCGGGCAACCGGGGATATATATATCAACGGGAACAACCTGGTCCACCCCTTTGACAACAGAATAAGAACGGATATAAGGTCCTCCTGCCGTCGCACAAGATCCCATGGCGATAACCCATTTCGGTTCAGCCATCTGATCGTACAGGCGGCGAAGCAACGGTGCCATTTTTTTCGTAACCGTTCCCGCTACAATCATACAATCGGATTGACGGGGTGACGTACGAAAGATCACGCCAAACCGGTCAAGGTCATAATGGGAGGCTCCCGTTCCCATCATTTCGATGGCGCAACAGGCCAGACCGAAGGTCAAAGGCCAGATGGAATTGCTTCGTGCCCAGGCTTTCAATTGTTCAAGCGTGGTCATAAACACATTGCGATTTAACTCTTCCTGTTCTTCAGGGGTAATCCCATCCAATTTCAGTTCCATTCTAACACCTTCTTTTTCCAGGCATATACAAGTCCGATGATTAATAAGACGATGAAGATCAACATTTCAATCAGCGCGAATAAGCCAAGGTGATCATAGGCAACTGCCCACGGATACAAAAAGATGGTTTCTACGTCAAAAATGACAAATAGCAAAGCATATATATAGTACTTGACGTTGAACTGAATCCAGCTTCCTCCGATCGGCTCGACACCGCTTTCGTAGGTGGTCTGCTTCTCAGGATGCGGCCGGTGCGGTCGTAGTAAGCGTCCCATGGTCAACGCTGCGACCGGTAATAAAATTCCCAAAAATAAAAAGATGGCAACAAACAGGTAATTGTTCGTGTACAGATTCATCACGTTTCCCTCCAGTACGGGTCAAAATCGGGAATCCCATCCGCTATACAGGGTGGGGTATCTGATCGACACCCTCACAATTATAGCAAATGGCCCGAATTGTGTCTAACAACTTGTAGCAGTTAACTGTTAAGATTGTATTTTCCTTTTTGACGGCAAAAAACCGGGCAATGTTTTAATATTACCCGGTTTTTCTATTCGTTTTTCATGCTGTTCACTTTTCTAAACGAATCAGTCTTTGCCACCGGCCACTTGAATACGGACCAGTGCCCGTTGCAAGGCCAGTTGTGCCCGTTTAAAATCAAGTTCTTCCTGGCCGGATTGAGCGAGTCGGCGTTCAGCCCGCTCTTTGGCTGCCAGTGCACGGTTGACATCGATGTCTTCAGGAAGTTCTGCAGTTTTTGCCAGAATGGTGACTTTCTCCTTTTGAACCTCCATAAAGCCACCGCTCACGGCAATGCGGTCTTCTGTTCCATCCGTCTTTTTTACGCGCACCGGAGCGATTTCCAGCGGAGTTACCAGCGGCATATGGTTAGGCATAATTCCCAGTTCACCCATGGAACCGCGGGCGATGACCAGATTCGCTTCTCCACTGTAAACGATCCTTTCCGGTGTGACAACTTCAACTTGCATGCTGCTCATATATGAAACCTCCCCGTTTCAGGGTTGCCTTATAAAGTCTTCGCCTTTTCGACTGCTTCTTCAATCGTTCCAACATACATGAAGGCAGCTTCCGGCAGGTCGTCGTGTTTTCCTTCGAGAATTTCTTTAAAGCTGCGAACGGTCTCTTTAACAGGCACGTATTTTCCGGGAAATCCGGTAAATTGTTCGGCCACGTGGAACGGTTGCGACAGGAAGCGCTGAATTCTACGGGCGCGGGCTACGATGACCTTGTCCTCATCGGACAATTCATCCATACCCAGGATGGCGATAATGTCCTGTAATTCTTTATAACGCTGTAAAATTTGCTGCACGCCGCGGGCCACCTGATAGTGTTCTTCACCCACAACTTCGGGAGCGAGGATACGAGATGTGGATGCCAGCGGATCCACCGCCGGATAAATACCGAGCTCGGCAATGCTACGCTCCAGGTTGGTTGTTGCATCCAGGTGAGCAAATGTCGTTGCCGGCGCCGGGTCAGTATAGTCGTCCGCCGGTACGTAAATCGCCTGAATTGATGTTACCGAACCTTTTTTGGTTGACGTAATCCGTTCCTGTAATTGACCCATTTCAGTTGCCAGTGTCGGCTGATAACCAACCGCAGAAGGCATACGTCCGAGCAGGGCGGATACCTCAGAACCGGCCTGGGTGAAACGGAAAATGTTATCGATAAAGAACAATACGTCCTTACCTTCATCATCACGGAATGTTTCCGCCATGGTCAGTCCGGCAAGAGCTACACGCAGACGTGCTCCCGGCGGCTCGTTCATCTGACCGAAAACCATCGCTGTTTTTGCAATAACACCGGCATCCTTCATTTCATGGTAGAGGTCGTTCCCTTCACGGGTACGTTCACCAACCCCGGCAAATACGGAAATACCACCGTGCTCCTGAGCGATGTTATTGATTAATTCCTGGATCAAAACGGTTTTTCCTACCCCGGCACCACCGAACAATCCGATCTTACCACCCTTTGCATAGGGTGCGAGCAGGTCTACGACCTTGATCCCGGTTTCAAGAATTTCTTCAGATGTTGATTGTTCTTCAAAAGAAGGAGCCGGGCGGTGAATCGGGTTCAATTTATCGGCTTTGACTTCTCCTACATTATCAATCGGTTCACCCAAAACGTTAAATACACGACCGAGCGTTTTTTCTCCGACAGGAACCGAAATCGGTTTACCTGTATCGACAGCTTCCATGCCACGAACCAGACCGTCTGTGCTGGACATGGCCACACAGCGAACGATATTGTCGCCGAGGTGAACGGAAGCTTCTACAACAAGGTTAATGTCTCTTTCCCCTTCAGACTTTGCCTTGTGTTCAATTTTAATGGCGTTGTAAATTTCAGGAAGATGTCCGCGTTCAAACTGGATGTCAACGATCGGACCCATTACCTGAATGACACGTCCTTTACTCATCGCTTTTTCCCTCCTATCTCGAATAGCGCTTCATCCGATGGACTTTCTTTTATTCAAGTGCGTTCGCACCGCCGACAATCTCAGAGATCTCCTGGGTAATCGCTGCCTGACGAGCACGGTTGAATGTTAAGGTTAACTTTTCAATCATCTCTGTGGCGTTATCGGTTGCATTACCCATTGCTGTCATGCGGGCACCGTGTTCACTCGCTTTACTGTCAAGCATGGCACTGAAAATGAGCGTTTCTGCATACTGCGGCAATAACTCATTCAGCACTTCTTCCGCTGACGGTTCATATTCATACTGGGTTTTTGCACCCTGTTCTTCCCCTTCGCCTTCATCTGCGCCGACATCTTGTAAAGGAAGCAGACGCACCTCCGTCGGCACCTGAGAAATGGCACTGATGAAGCGGTTATATACCAGGTATAATTCATCGAATTGGCCGTCGGCAAACATTTGTACGGCATTGGAAGCCAGGTTTTTGATATCGGCATACGTCGGGCTGTCACCAAGTCCGGTAACCTCGTCCGCAATCGGATAGCCTCGTTTGCTTAAAAAGTCGCGTCCTTTTTTCCCGATGACTATCATGGCGTACTCATCCGGATTGCTATGACGTTCACGTACAATCTGCGCCAGTTTCCGCAGTAAGTTTCCGTTAAAACCTCCGGCCAGACCCCTGTCTGAAGTAATCACGACATATCCGGTTTTCTTCACTTCCCGTGTTTGCAACATGGGATGCTGAACCCCGGTCGTTCCGGAAGCGACACTCACGATCACTTCACGCATTTTTTCTGCATAGGGGCGGGCGGCTTCGGCTCTTTCCTGAGCACGACGCAGTTTGGCGGCAGCGACCATCTTCATCGCTTTGGTGATCTGTTTGGTGTTTTGAACGCTTTTGATCCGCCGCTTAATATCGCGGAGTCCCTGCATGATCTCTCACCACCTTTTTTCAAGAAATAAAACCCGTTGATTATTCAGAAACGGCAAAGCCTTTTTTAAATTCTTCGATGGCTTCGTTCAGTTGTTGTTCATCCGGCAATTCTTTGGTCTGAGCGATTTGGTCGAGAAGTTCCTTCTTGTTATGCTCGAAAAAGCTGTGAAGTTCTTTTTCAAAACGAAGGATATCCTTCACAGGAATGTCGTCGGTAAAGCCTCTGGTTACCGCATAGAGAGACAATACCTGCTTCTCAACCGGCATCGGTTCATTCTGACCCTGTTTGAGGATTTCTACCGTACGTTCCCCGCGGGCAAGACGGGCCTGAGTCGCTTTATCCAGATCGGAACCGAACTGGGCAAATGCCTGCAATTCACGATATTGAGCCAGGTCAAGACGAAGTGTACCGGCTACTTTTCTCATCGCTTTGATCTGTGCGGAACCACCGACACGGGATACAGACAGACCCACGTTTACGGCCGGACGAATACCTGCATAGAATAGGTCGGATTCTAAGAAAATCTGACCGTCCGTGATGGAGATCACGTTTGTCGGAATATATGCGGACACGTCCCCTGCCTGGGTTTCAATGAACGGAAGTGCGGTCAGGGATCCGCCGCCTCTTTCATCACTTAATTTAGCGGCACGCTCCAGCAGACGGGAGTGGAGATAGAATACATCCCCCGGATAAGCTTCACGTCCCGGCGGACGACGCAGCAACAGCGACAATTCACGGTATGCAGCTGCCTGCTTGGTCAGGTCATCGTAGATGACAAGAACGTGTTTTCCGTTGTACATGAAGTATTCTCCCATGGAACATCCTGCATAGGGAGCAAGGAATAACAACGGTGCCGGTTCAGAAGCGGTAGCGGATACCACGATGGTATAATCCAGTGCACCATGCTTGCGAAGGGTTTCCACAACGCCGGCCACGGTGGACTGCTTCTGTCCGATGGCAACGTAAATACAAATCATGTCTTGATCTTTTTGATTTAAAATGGTGTCAATTGCTACAGTGGTTTTACCGGTCTGACGGTCACCGATGATCAACTCACGCTGACCCCGTCCGATCGGAACCATGGAGTCAATTGCTTTAATCCCGGTAGCCATCGGTTCGTGAACGGATTTACGATCCATAACACCGGGTGCAGGAGATTCGATCGGGCGGAATTGGTTGGTTTCAATCGGGCCCAATCCGTCAATCGGTTGTCCGAGCGGGTTAACCACACGTCCAAGTAAGGCTTCCCCTACGGGTACTTCCATAATGCGTCCGGTGCGCTTAACCTGGTCCCCTTCACGGATATCGGTAAACGGTCCGAGGATAACGACCCCGACATTGTCCTGTTCCAGGTTCAATGCCATTCCCATCACACCGTTATGGAATTCAAGCAATTCACCGGCCATGACATTTTCCAATCCGTGTACACGGGCGATTCCGTCCCCAATCTGAATGACGGTTCCCACGTCTACAACCTGGATGTCTGCTTGATAGTTTTCTATTTGCTGTTTAATCAGCGAACTGATTTCATCAGGTCTGATCGTACTCACATTGTTCACCCCTATCTATCGTACTTTTAAGAATGTTTCAGTTGATGTTGAAACTGCGCTAACTTTCCGGCTACGCTGCCGTCATACAGGCGATCCCCGATGCGGATCACCAGACCTCCGATAATCGAAGGATCCACCTTGCTTTGAACACGCAGTGTTTTCTTCAACTTTTTTCCGAATTGATCGGCGATCTGCTTTTGCTCTGTGTCATTCAATTCCCTTGCTGAAATGACCGTTGCATCAGCGACCCCTCTGGCTTCGTTGGCTAATTTAATATATTCTTCGGTTACATCGCCGAGGTATTGTTCACGACGTCTATCGACAATAAGCTGCAAAAAGTTCATCGATTCCTCGGAGATTTTTCCGGAGAAAAGGGTAGTTAAAATTTCTTTTTTTGCCTCGATTCCAACTTGAGGGTGCATCAATACTTTTCTTAATTCCGCATGATCATTTAAAATCTCCGTTACCGCCGACAGTTCCTGTTCAACTACATCCAACTTCTGGCGATCCCGGGCGAGTTCAAACAATGCGCGGGCATAGCGGTGTGCCACGACACGACTCATAAACGATCGCCTACCTGTTCCATGAATTGATCAATCACTTCTTGCTGTTGGGATTGATCCAGTTCCTTTTCGATCACTTTGGCAGCAAGCATGACTGAGAGGCTGGCCACCTGATCACGCAATTCGGCAACGGCTTTATCTTTTTCACGTGTGATTTCCGCACGCGCTTCTTCAAGCATACGTTCTGAGCGTTTTTGAGCAGCTTCGAGGATTTCTTTTGCTTCCAGTTCTGACTGCTTTTTCGCACGTTCGATAATTTGATGCGCTTCTTCACGTGCCTGTTGCAATGCCTGCTTTTGTTCTTTCAAAAGTGTTTCGGCTTCGGCACGATTTTTTTCTGCGGTAGAGATCTGGTTCTCAATCTGTTGCTGACGCTTTTCCAGCACCTTCATGGCCGGTCCGATCGCGAATTTTGCTACAATCCACAGCAGGACCAATAGTATGACGATCTGGAACAGCATCGTTCCCCATTCGATACGAATACTCCCTAAGTCGAACATAAGCCTCTACTCCCTCCATTCCCTTGAGAGATGGTGTAACTATCACACAAAATGAAGGCGGAAGAATGCGCTCCCGCCTGTTGTTTTATGGCATACCCCGAAAAATTCATATTCCTTATAATCTTCCAAACAGAATGAATCCCATGGCAACAGCGATGATCGGAATCGCCTCAACCAGACCGAGTCCAAGGAACATCAGACCCATTAAACTTCCGCGAGCTTCCGGCTGACGAGCTGTTCCTTCAATAGTTCTGCTGATAACCAGTGCGTTTCCGATACCGGCTCCTACAGCAGCAAGACCGAAAATTAATCCCAATGCGATTGCAATTTCCATTATGATTCCCTCCTTGATATGTTTGAAAAATATATCTTCATAAATCTTTAAAACAAATTAATGTGAATCGGCGACTTTTTGTGAAATGTATACCATGGTCAACGTTGTGAAGATAAAGGCCTGAATCGCTCCCACGAATACGGAGTAACCCAGCCAGATGACCAGCGGCAGACCGGTAATAAGGAAGAACCCTCCCAGCATAAATACAAGCAATACCTCTCCGGCGAAAATATTCCCGAACAAACGCAAAGGCAGCGTCAGGAATTTGGATGCTTCTTCAATCAGATGCATGGGAAACATCATCGGGTTTGGCTGGAAATAATGTTTAAAGTACTCGGACGGACTTTTGCGAATTCCGGCATAGTGTGAATATAACAACACAGTGATCGCCAGCGCAAAAGTCACACTGGGTGTGGCTGTCGGTGATTTCCACCATGCAACATGGGCTTCACCATGATGCTCTTCAAGGTATTCTTCCGTTAATCCGATGGCTTCAATCGGCTCTTCATGAGCAGTATTGAAGTTAATCAGAAGTCCCAACTGGTTGCTGATGAAAATATATAAAAATAACGTGAATGCGAGGGTGACATATTTACTGCCTTTTTTAGAATCCATAAACTGTCCGATGATCCCCTGCACAAAATCAATCAGCCATTCCAGAAAATTCTGCATTCCTTTCGGGACACCGGTCGACATATTTCTCGTGGCAAAAAAGATGATGAGAAAGACCACGATAGATGCCACAACGGAAGAAATAATCACAGCCAGGTCGAAATAAAGTCCCATAAATTTGACGGTAGGCACGAAATGTTCCATACTACTTATCACCTACTTTCCCGCTTTAATGTGCCTTTTATAATAATAAAAATAAAAAACAAGGAAACTGATGAGCGGCAGTACGGTCAGTCCTCCGATCACTCCGGTGAGTGAAAACAATTCGGGGAACTTCAATGCAACATATACCGCAAATACTGCCATCACAAAACGCTGTAACATCCCCGTTCCTTTCATGCGGCCGCCTTTTACAGCAGCCTCCCCGGTCTGTATGGTTTTGCGCATCAAAATGAGACCGTTGAGTAAACTGACGGCGATACCCAGCATGAATCCCTGCCAGAACAATCGCCCCGAAGAAAAGTACCAGGGGATTAAGGAAAGCAGCAGAACATAAAATGTCATGCGCAGTACGCGCGAGACGGGAATCCAAAAATCATTCATCCGCTATTCTCCCATGAATGTTTTGATGAGGAGATAGACACCGTAGATTCCGACAAATAATCCGATAACGAGACCCGTCAACAAAAAAATAGGACTTGTATTCCACAGGCCATCCAGATATCTCCCTGCATATACTCCGGATAACACGAAGAAAGCAAGGTCCATCCCGATCGCACTAACCAGGGCAATCATTTTCCAGGGATTGTCCGATTTCGCCATGAATACAGCTCCTTATTTCCCGGCAGGTTCGCATCCGGCCCATAAAACGGACCGATCAGATGGTTCGATTAACCATACCGAAACTGTACGGTTTTTATCACATCCTCATCCATATTAACGAATGGGAAAGCCAATTGTCAACTTTTTCACAAGCTTAAATGCACGGCAAAAAGTTCTAATTGGACGTGACCACCGTGGACACTCCCTGACCCCCTCCGATACAAAGGGTTGCCAGTCCGCCGGTTGCATTTTTGCGCTTCATTTCATAGAGCAGCGTCACCAGAATCCGTGCCCCGCTCGCCCCGATCGGGTGCCCCAGAGCAATCGCTCCGCCGTTGACATTGATCTTGTCGGGATCGATGTTTAAATCCCTGGCTACGGCAAGGGACTGTGCAGCAAATGCCTCATTCGCTTCTATCAGGTCGATCTGATCCATGGTCATCCCCGCTTTCTGCAGGGCCTTTTTCGTTGCCGGAACCGGCCCAATTCCCATGATTTTCGGATCTACCCCGGCACTGGCATTGCCACGGATAACCGCCATCGGTTGCAACTGAAGCTCTTCCGCCTTTTCCCGGCTCATTACCACGACACATGCAGCTCCGTCGTTAATCCCGGAAGCATTTCCGGCCGTAACAGAACCCTCTTTTTTAAAGGCAGGACGAAGTTTGGCCAGATCAGCCAGTGTCGTCTGCGGACGGGGATGTTCATCCCGATCCACGATACGCGCTTCTCCTTTGCGCTGCGGTACCGCAACCGGCACGATTTCCTCTTCAAAATAGCCGTTTTCCATGGCACGGGCCGCTTTTTGCTGGCTTTCGAAGGCAAATTGATCCTGTTCTTCGCGGCTGAGTCCGTAGAGGTCACAGATGTTTTCCGCCGTGATTCCCATGTGAATATCATTGAAGGCACACCATAACCCGTCGTGAATCATACTGTCTACGACCTTTTGATCGCCCATGCGAAATCCGTTTCGCGCTTCTTTCAGCAGATACGGAGCCTGACTCATGTTTTCCATTCCCCCGGCAACGACGATTTCGGCATCACCGTTTTGAATCGCCTGCGTCGCAAGGTGAACAGCTTTAAGTCCGGATCCGCATACTTTATTGATGGTCATCGCCGGTATTTCATGCGGCAAACCTGCTTTAATCGCTGCCTGACGTGCAGGGTTTTGACCCAGCCCCGCCTGCAGAACGTTTCCCATGATGACTTCGTCGACCTGGTCCGGTGAAAGCTTCGCCCGTTGCAGCGCTTCTTTAATCACCGTCGCTCCCAGTTCGGTGGCGGATACCGTGCTCAGCGCGCCGCCAAAAGTCCCTATTGCGGTGCGGACCGCACTGACGATCACTACATCTCTGTTGGTCATGGTACATCCCTCCCATTATCTCAAATATCATTCCTATTTTATAAAATAAATGTGACAATTCAAAGAAAAAACCGCCGGAAATTTCGACGGTTTTTTGAAAATGTGATCCAGGTCATTGAAATCGATTCTGAACATTGTATAAAAGCTGGGCAGCTTCGGCGCGGGTGGCGGTTTTTACCGGCTGGAACTTGCCGCCGCTTCCCTTCATCAGGTTTTGATCCGTCAGAACTGCGACCGCTGTAACGGCCCACGCCGGAATTTCAGCGGCATCACTGTATGCGGCACGAAGTCTGGCCAATGCCTCTGCTTCGTCTGTATTTTCTTGTGCGGAAGAATCCTGTCCGGCGGAAGCCTTCGCTTTCAGAGCCCTGGACAGGAAGGCAGCCATCTCCACCCGGTTTAGCGGCTGGTGCGGTCTGAAGGTTTGATCCGAATAACCGCTGACAATCCCAAGCCCGGTTGCCCGTTCAACGGCATCTTTTGCCCAGTCGGGTATGTCATCGGTAAAAGTGACATCATGACCGGGAATTTCATAGGATGCCCATCCCATCATGCGGTCGAGCAGGGTGATAAACTGTGCTCTCGTCAGGGTTACGTCCGGACCGAATTGGTGGTCAGACAACCCTTTGATGATTCCCTGCTGGTAAAGGTCGCGAATCGCCGGTTCTCCCCAGTGCCCCCAAGTATCGGGGAACGGATTTTTTTGATAAACCGGAAGATAGAGTCCACTGTGAGTTAACGTATACTCCCAGTTTCCATCCTCACTTACTTTACCGCGGAGCGGTTGCCATTCTCCTTTTTCCGGGTCAAGCCACATCAGTCCCACTCCGGCCGTGCTGGACCAATTTTTCGGGATTAACTTCAATTGTGCAGGAACAGGTAACTGCTGTTTGTCTCCACTCTGTTCGGAATGGGTCCATTCAAAGGCGTAATCCGCCGGGATAATCCCCGGAATCTGAATCGGAATGACCGACTCCGGTTTGATGGTGATGGTGTCGGTATGTTTCTTCAGTTCGGATACATCCATGTGAATATCCAGTTCGCGTCCCAGCGTGAAAGAAATTTGATCCTTTTGCTGCCCTGCCCGGCGCAGGTCAAATGTTTGTTCTTTTAAAATCTGCTCCGGCTCGTAGGGCTGGTATAAGACGACTTCATCGAAGTAAATCGTTCCCCTCGCCGGCCTTTGATCGGCTCCCTCGGGCAGGTTGACCAGGTAAAGGCTTTTGAGTGATAAGGGGTAGGACACTTTGTACGGAATATCCCCCGTCACATATCGCCAGCCATTCCAATCCACTTTTTCCGCGAGATTGACAAAATGTCGTTCGCCCTCTTGATCGAAGACTTCTGCACGTAACCAGTGCCCGCTGTTATCCCCGTATACCCAGACCCCAATTTTAAGGGGGGTTCCGGGCATCTGAATCGGTTTGCGATCCAGCCGGCCGTAAGCAATGCTTACTTCATTTTTAGGGGCCTGAGAAAAGTTATAGCTCAGTTTGGCCGCCCGTTCGGTCCGGTACACCGGCACTGTTTCATCATCCGGTTCGGTGGATGTAAAAGATCCGTGGTTTGAAATGGATGCCGGATGCCCGGCATGGTGCAGATTTTTCAAATTGTCAAAAGTTAACCATGGTTGCGAAATGACGCCCACTTTTACGGGAATGGCGGCTTTAACACCTTCATAGTCTGCCGAGATTGTTCCCGTTCCCGGTTCGTTGCCGGCATGGAAGGTGAGATTATCGATTCTGCCGATGTCTCCCTGAACGGACAGGTCAAGGCTGTCCGGTTCCGCTTTAAAAATGGTGCCGTCTTTTGCTTTCACATAAATGGTAAGATCTACGGAATCACCTTCACGCACATTTAATTTTTCCGGTTGGATCAAGATTTTTTCGATATCATCCGGTCCCAGAATGTCGATTGTATAGGATTCACGAATTCCCCTGTATTCTGCGGTAATATCCACTGAACCGTAGCGTGTGGCTTTGAAAAAGTTTGCGGTGAAATCACCGTATCTTTTTTCGTCGACAGACCATGAGATATCCTCCTGATTAAGCGGATAAGGATGGTAGTGTTCATCATATCCTTTTGCCAGGAACTCGACGCTGCTTCCTTTCAGCACCGCTTTCGGTCCGGAAACGATCAGTCCGGCAAAATCCCCCTGTGGCGCCGTGTTGAAAATTCCGACTGCTGTAGGGACGGATCGCTGAGACCCAAATTTGGTCACGTTGACGAGTGACGCTTGTTCATCCCCAAGATGACGGGCCACCATGGTGGTAGAACCGCCTCCGTCCAGGTTAAAAGCACGCCATACACCCAGCTCTGTCAGGACGGAAGCCAGTTCCTCAAGTGACATTCCCCGGCCGGCCGGAGGTCCTTCTACGGCTATCAGATACAACATTTTCCCGTCTGCCGATACAGCTGCGGCTGAGCGGGCGTGATAACCTGTGATATTATGGACGATTGGGGACACCGCTTTCCCCTGATCCACCAGAAGCGTATGTCCGCCGACTGCGGATTCAACCGGAATTTCATCGGGGGTGGTTCGAAATGTAACTTTTACCGGGTCGCCGATTTTAAAGTGTTCCTGTAAAAATTGTGCGGCATTCCCATGTCCCCAAAGAACGTATCCGTCCGCAGGAATAGAGGCCACCGTCTGATCGATGCGAATTTCTCTGACGTTATCCTGCCGGATGACAACCTCGGTTACTTTTTCATATTTGTCTGTAGGCCCGAGGCTCCTCTCGCCAAAATGCGGGGTGTACATATTGAGTTGATTTTCATGGCTGGTGCCGGTTGATGTATTATATTCTTCTTTGTTGATTCCCCTTAACGGAAAAGTAGTGCCGTCCGGTGATTCAACGGTTCCTTCAAAACCGAATTGTTCGATGATCGCAGTTTGATCGGGAGCGATCCCCAGGCTGTAAAAGGTCTGGATGTGACCCATGGAGGAGATCAGTTCTCCTTCATCCAGCACGATGCCAAATGGAGTCCCTTTTTTGTTAAGGTGAAAAAAATCGGCATTGATGGCAGCGATGGCGCCGCGTTCATTGGCCATGTTTTCCACACTCTGTTTATCGGTCAAAATTCCGTTTTTCCCAAATAACGGCGCGATTTTGACGTAAGGGTTGGACAGGTCAACCTGCGTCACATAAACGTTGGATGGTTTGTTGTCGATCACTTTTACGTAATGAAGTAGTTCAACTCCTTCACCGATTACTTCGCGGTCAACTTCACGCAACGGCTGTTCTCCCTGTGAGGAGGCAAATACCGTTCCTATCGATGACGGCATGACAGCCTGCATATATACAGAAAAAAGCAATAAAAAATGAAGCATACGTTTCCCCAAACGCATCCGATTTCTCCTCCAGTTCTCCCATACCCTTATGTATGATTGTGTTTATATTTGTACCAACATTTACCTCATCATGCTTGTATTCCTTCTCTATTATTTATATACGAGCGCGGAGGTGATTTTGTTTCGCAATTTGCCGTTGGGAAATTGTGGTGATGGGGAAAATAAGACGAATTTTTCACCTTATTTTCATGAAATCCAGTGAAAGGATGAATTTAAGACGAAAAAATCGCCTTAATTCCCATCTAACCTCCCTTCGGGGAAACACATGGCAATTTAAGACGATTTTTTCACCCTATTTTTCCACTTTTTCTTTACATTACAGGATTAAGACGATTTTTTCGCCTTATTCAAACAGTCAATATAGACATCACTCAGGTCATGCCATCGGATCCATCAATTTCTCCGTATTACAACGGCTTAAAAGGAGCCGGAGGTTCAGCAGCAAATCCGAAATAATATAAAATCGCCGCGGCGATGCGGCGGGAGGCATCTCCGTCCCCGTATGGATTCACCGCGCGGGCCATGCGCTGATATTCTCCTGCATCGCGTAATAACCGGTCGGCCATCTGATACACCCGGTCCTCGTCGGTACCGGCAAGTTTCAGTGTTCCCGCCTCAATTCCATCGGGACGTTCCGTCGTGTCGCGCAACACGAGAACCGGGATTCCGAAGGCCGGAGCCTCCTCCTGAATACCGCCCGAATCGGTCAAGATCAGATGGCTGCGCGACATCAGATTATGGAAATCGACGGCATCCAGCGGAGCAATCAAATGAATGCGATCATGAGAGCCGAGAATTTCCGCCGCCGCTTCCTGCACCACCGGGTTGAGGTGGACGGGATAGACCACGGCAATATCCTCATGCTCTTCAACCAGACGGTGCACCGCTCGGAAAATTCGTTTCATCGGTTCACCGTGATTTTCGCGGCGGTGAGCAGTCATGAGGACCATTTTTTTGCCGGCCGTTTTGTCCAGCACCGGATGGTGATAGTCATCCTTCACCGTCGTTTTTAGGGCATCGATCACGGTGTTGCCCGTGATGAATACGGAATCCGCTGATTTTTGTTCTGCAAGAAGATTGGCGGCTGCCTGCTCTGTGGGTACAAAATTGAGATCGGCCATCACCCCGGTCAACTGGCGGTTCAGTTCTTCGGGATAAGGAGAATACTTGTTTCGGGTGCGCAATCCCGCTTCCACGTGGCCGATGGCAACCTTTTGATAAAAAGCGGCCAGACTGGCGACAAAGGTGGTGGTGGTATCCCCGTGAACCAGCACCATGTCCGGTTGTACTTCACCCATGACCTTCTCCAGACCCTGAAGGGCACGGACGGTCACATCCGTCAGGGTCTGGCGGGATTGCATGATGTTGAGATCATACTCAGGCTCAATGTGAAAAATGGACAGCACCTGGTCCAGCATTTCGCGATGCTGTGCCGTCACACAAACAATCGGCTGCAACTGTGGATATTTTTTTAACTCATGCACAAGCGGAGCCATTTTGATCGCTTCCGGTCGCGTACCAAAAATGACAAGCACTTTCTTTTTCTGTTCCATGTTGATAAACTCCTCTTCCCTCGGTTTAATGGTCGATGACCTGTTTTCCCGGCCTATTTCGTACCGAAAAGGCGGTCGCCGGCATCGCCCAGACCGGGAACGATATATCCGTGATCGTTTAATTTTTCATCGACCGCAGCCACATAGATGTCCACATCGTCATGATCTTTTTGTACCCGCTCGATTCCTTCAGGAGCGGCGATCAGACACATCAACTGGATCTGGCGGGCTCCCCGTTTTTTGAGGGCTTCGATGGCGGCAGAAGCAGAGCCGCCCGTGGCCAGCATCGGATCAATTACAATCAATTTTCGTTCCTCTATATCATTCGGTAACTTGACGTAATATTCGACGGGTTCCAGTGTATCCGGATCACGGTAAAGACCGACATGACCTACACGCGCAGCGGGAATCAGTTTTAATAAACCGTCAACCATCCCGAGACCGGCGCGCAGGATCGGGATCAATCCCACTTTTTTACCGGAGATGACTTTTGACTTGCAGGTTGCCACCGGCGTTTCCACCGTCACTTCGTCCAATTCCAGTTCGCGCGTGATCTCATATCCCATCAGCATGGAGACCTCATCCACTAATTCACGGAATTCCTTGGTACTCGTATTTTTGTCCCTTATATACGTGAGTTTGTGCTGAATCAACGGGTGATCAAATACATACACTTTCCCCATGAAAAATCCTCCTTCAATTGTTCGTTCTTCGTTCAAACGCATCCCGTTTATTATATCAAAAGTGATTTTTTCGTGAATAGATTTTGTGAAAAAAATAAAAGCCTTACGTCAGAACAAAATCCCTCTGACGCAAGGCAATCCATCGATATTCCGGCATTAAGACAGTTTCAGGTTTTTATAGAGAGGGAATTTTTCACAAAGCGCATGTACTTTCGCGCGTGCTTCTTCTTTTTTCCCTTCATCATCACGATCTTTGAGGGCCGTCGCCATCACCGCGGCAATCACCTTCATCGCTTCCTCATCCATGCCGCGGGAAGTTGCCGCTGCTGTTCCGATACGAATTCCGCTGGTAACGAACGGACTTTCCGGATCGAACGGAATCGCGTTTTTATTGGTGGTGAGGCCCACTTCATCCAGTAGCTTCTCCGCATCTTTTCCGGTAACGCCCATATTGCGCACATCAATTAAGATCAAATGATTGTCCGTACCGTCGGAAATCAGCTTAAATCCGTGTTCCTTCAAGGATTCCGCCAATTGCTTTGCATTTTTGACAATCTGCTCGGAATAGGCTTTAAATTCCGGTTGCAACGCTTCTCCCAGCGCGACCGCCTTGGCTGCAATCACGTGCATGAGCGGACCGCCCTGAACTCCGGGGAATACGGATTTATCAATGGCCTTGGCGAACTCTTCTTTGCAAAGAATCATACCGCCGCGCGGTCCGCGAAGGGTTTTGTGCGTAGTGGTGGTGACAAAATGGGCATGCGGAACGGGACTGGGATGAACCCCGGTTGCCACAAGACCCGCGATATGGGCCATGTCCACCATAAACAGCGCTCCCACCTCATCAGCGATCTCACGCATTTTTGCAAAATCAATCACGCGCGGATAGGCACTGGCCCCCGCAACGAGTAACTTCGGCTTATGTTGCAGCGCTTTTTCTCTCACATCGTCATAATCGATCATCTGTGTTTCCGGATTGACTCCATAATCCACGAACTTATATAACTGTCCGGAAAAATTGACCGGGCTTCCGTGCGTAAGGTGTCCGCCGTGGGATAAATTCATTCCGAGAACAGTATCTCCGGGTTGCAATACAGCAAAATATACCGACATATTGGCCTGAGCACCGGAGTGGGGCTGCACATTGGCATGGTCCGCTCCGAATAATTCCTTTGCACGGTCACGTGCCAAGTCTTCCACAACGTCGACGTATTCGCAACCGCCATAATAGCGTCGGCCGGGGTAACCCTCCGCATACTTGTTGGTCATGACCGTTCCCATGGCTTCCATGACAGCTTCACTCACAAAATTTTCGGAAGCGATCAATTCAATGTTGTTGCGCTGACGATTCAACTCATTCGATATGGCCTCGAGCACTTTTGGATCCTGATTTTTCAACTTTTCCAGCATGGATTCTCCTCCTAAAGTTTATTCATAACGGGCCCTTGCACCGCCGATCAGCTTCGGACGGGTGCGGGCCATCGTCACATGAGCCTGTCCCAATTGTTTTATTGTGGGGCGAACCGGTACAACCACCGGTTTTAAATGCATCCCGATGAATGTATCACCGATATCAATACCCGCATGGGCACGAATCGTTTCCACAACCACCGCATCTTCAAAATGCATGTACGCATAAGCAGCCATCGCTCCTCCGGCTTCCCGTGCGGGAACGACCGAAACTTCATCGAGACTGAATTGCCCGGCTGTCCGCCGTTCTACCACGATGGCACGATTCAAGTGTTCGCAGGCCTGAAAAGCAAGGTGAAAACCATAGGTTTGTTGCAAACGATTGAGCGGTTCAAAAATCGCGGCAGCAATGGCTTCACTTCCTGCCGTTCCGATCCTCTCGCCCGCCACCTCACTCGTACTGCACCCGATCACCAGAATTCCGCGCTCATCCAATGGGGACACATCAAGCAATTCATTCGCAATGGATTCCATATTTTTTGATAAGATGACTGAATCCATATTCATAGGCATAACTCACCCCGTTTTCGTTGCCGTTTATCTCTGTGCCTGTTCAAGTGCCGCGATCTTGTCGAGGCGCCGCTGATGACGCCCGCCTTCATAATCGGTTTGCAGCCAGATTTTTACGATTTCTGCAGCCAGTCCGGGACCGATCACTCTCGCTCCCATGGCCAATACATTGGAATCGTTATGTTCGCGGGTCGCTTTTGCCGTAAAACAGTCATGAACGAGGGCACAGCGTATGCCTTTTACTTTATTTGCGGCAATCGACATACCGATTCCTGTTCCGCAGATCAAAATCCCGCGATCAAACTCTCCTGACGCCACTTTTTCCGCAACGGGAGAAGCATAATCCGGATAATCAACAGAAGATTCACAATCACACCCAAAATCCTGATAGTTGATTCCCATTGAATCCAAGAGAGATTTGATTTCCTCTTTCAAGTGATAGCCGCCGTGATCGGCACCCAGTGCAACTTTCAACAACATCTCCTCCTGTCCAAACCAGGTTGTTTAACGAACATTTCAATTATAACTATAATATAATGTTCGGTTTTTATTCAAGCTTCTTTTTTAATTCCCGAATGGCTTTTTCCAATTCTTCCGCACTGCGGCGATAAACTTCAACATCTCCACCGAAAGGATCGGAAATATCCGGATTCCCTTCTTCCATTTTTTTATTCACTTCATCAGATCCGGTGCCATCCGCCTTAATAATATATTCCTTCAAAATATAAACCTTGTCCACCGATTTAGGAAATTGGGACAGAACAAGCTGTTTATGAGACCCGGTCATCGTTAAAATGAGATCGGCCCATTCCACCAGTTCTTCCGTTAAAGGACGGGATGTATGTTCCATGGAGATCCCTTTTTCCTTCAACACCTCAATTGCCTGCGAAGCGGCGCTCATCCCCGGCACAGCAGCCACCCCTGCCGATTGGACTTCGATGCCGCGATCAGCCATATCCTGAAGATGATGTCGCAAAAGATGTTCGGCCATCGGACTGCGACAGGTGTTTCCCGTACAAACAAATAAAACACGATTGATCTTCGTCATGATGATGTCCTCCCTTTATTCTACCCGCACGTAATTTCCCCGTTCACTGCTACCCGGAGTAATTACTGTGCAAGATCCATACCAGCATCAAGGCTCCGATCAAGCCGATGAATGCGTAATTACGATGGTAACGATAGGCAGCAGGTAAAATTTCACGAACGACAATATACATCATTGCACCTGAAGCGAGAGAAATGGCAGCCCCGAGACTCCATTGATCGAGGGAAATCAGTCCTTCCCCCAGTAGCGTTCCAAGAGGGATAAATAAACTGACGGTAAATACAATCCACAAAATCATCCGCCTCGACATCCCTGCAGCCAAAAACGGAGCTGTCACCGCAACACCTTCGGGTATGTTATGAAGTGCTATGGAAAGAGCGATCATGATCCCCAGACCATACTGAGCTTCCAGACCGGCACCAACCGCCAGTCCTTCCGGCAGATTATGTAATGCCATTGCCAGCACGATCATCCAGGCCATACGCAATAAACTGGAACTGTTTTTAAATATAAGCGACACGGATGCCTGTGCGATCCACATAAACAGGATCCCGGCGATCAGCGCTGACCAGATGATATCAAGAGATGCATGTTTCAGAGCAGACGGGAGCAGATCGACCAGTACAATGAAAATCATAATTCCACCCGATAGCCCGAGATATAAAGCCATCATTTTTTTGTCGGGCTCTTTAAACCAGATGATGACAAATGCACCCAACAACGTCGCCATCCCCGTAAAAAAACTGATCAGCAGCGCCTGTGTCATCTTTTTGCAACCGCCTTATATCAAAAATTTAATTCCAAAAATCAGAAGGATCATTCCTCCGAACGCTTCTCCGTACTGACCCAGCCAGTCGCCCATTTTTCTTCCCAGCATTAAACCGATCCCTGCCATTATTGTACCAATAATTCCGAAGACTATCACGGCGAATATGGCATCAATTGCAAATAACCCGAAAGACAGGCCGACGGAAAGGGCATCCAGGCTCACACTGAAAGCGAGCAAAAACAGACTGATTCCTGCCGTACGCGCAGTCGAAAACGTATGTACCGTATCCGAAAAACTATTCCACAACATATGGATTCCGAGTAAACATAAAATAAGACCACCGATTACCGTTGCGATATCTCCGATCATCGAGGTCAAATAAACTCCGATTAAAATCCCGACTAGCGGCATGACAACATGAAAGAAACCGATGGTGAGACTGATTCGTAAAACCGTTCTCAGACGAACGCCCATCATGCCGATCCCGATGCCGAGTGAAAGAGCGTCCATTCCCAGCGCCACGGCAATCATTACCAACGTGATGAATTGTCCCCACTGAAAAATATCTGCAGCTAACAATCCGGCTCCCCTCCCCATCTTGTCTTTCTAGATGTATGCAGGGTAGGAGGGAAACATGATTGTTTGTCCCGATCAAGCAAAATCAGACAGGATTTGTCCTCCGGACGCTTTATACAATCGATTCATCAGTGCTTCTCCCATCCCTTCGGAAGGGAAGGTTTCAGCCAGAATAACATCAACTTGATGTTCATCAAGTTTTCTTAACGCTCCGTAAAGAGAACGGGCGACGGACTCCGGTTGTGAACGGTTGCCGCTGACAACCACCGCGTCAGCCTCCGGATATTCCCGTTGATGTTCCCGGGTTGTCAGCACGCCCACTTTTTTCCCATGTTGATGGAAATACCGGATACGATCACGGATCAAACGAATCATCCCGGGAACCGTTTCTGCCTGCACCAGCCACATCTCTCCCTTAGGGGCATAATGGCGGTATTTCATACCCGGAGAACGTGGAATCAAGATGTTGCTATCCTGTCCGGACAGCCGTTGAGAGGGGCTGACCGCTTCATCCCAGTCCACCCTGCCCACAACGGATTCCAGTTCCTTTTTACTGATCCCGCCCGGCCGCAAAATAAGCGGAACTTCTCCGGTCACATCCACCACCGTCGATTCAACCCCGATCCCGGTGGGACCTCCGTCAACGACACCCGGTATTTTGCCTGCGAGATCCTCGAGAACATGATCCGCCCGGGTCGGGCTTGGTTTTCCCGACAAATTGGCACTCGGTGCTGCCAGCGGCAGCCCTGTTTTGCGAATTAATTCAAGTGCAATAGGATGATCGGGCATGCGCACCGCCACCGTATCCAGTCCGGCCGTAACATGAGACGATACCTTTTGCGACCCCGGTAACACCAGAGTCAGCGGACCGGGCCAAAAAGTTTGCATCAGCTTATCCGCCAGCGGCGGAACGGATGACACCAGGGGTCTCAGTTGCTCAAGCGAAGCAATATGTACAATCAGAGGATTGTCGGAAGGTCTTCCTTTTGCGGCAAAGATTTTGCGAACCGCTTCATCTGAAAACGCATTTCCTCCCAAACCATAGACGGTTTCTGTCGGGAACGCCACGACCTCATTTTGTTGCAGCAGACGGGCAGGCTCGTCCAATTGAGACGGTTGCCACAATTTTGTCATGTCTTCATCACTCAATTCATCTGTTTCGTCTATGTTTGTTATAGCCTGTCCGCAAAAAAAAGGCAAGGGTTGAAGTTATCCACAGTTTCATGTGGATAAGTTGTGGTTTTTCTGTGGAAAACGATACTCCATGATGCGGGCACGGGTCAGACCCTGTGAATATTGTCGAAAATAGGGGGATTGTTTTAATTCATCGGGAACATCATTTACGCTAACCGTCCGGAAGCCGAGGGCACGGAAAAAGTCTGTCGTGTTTCCGGCATACAGGTAGACACAGCGCGCTTTTCTTTCTTTTGCCTGCATTAACAAAATACGTACCAGTTCGAGAATGAAATGGCTGTTATTGGCCTCTTTACTTAACACAAGTGAACGCAACAGTCCGTATTCTCCCCAGATCTCCATGCCGGCCGTGGCCACAATGCGGTTGCCGGATACTTCCTCTACTACGACGAATCCATCCAAAAACTGTTCGACGCCCTCATGATACAATTGTCCTCTCTCCAGTAACTCCTTAATTGCGGGCACATCGGCGTCGGCGGCCTTACGTACAATCATGCTCACGGAACCATCTCCTCCTTATCCTTCATTCGCTCATACATTTGATAGATATGAGGAGCTCGTCCCTATTATGATTCAGGAAAACAGTGCCTTTATTTTGAGCCAGATCTCGTAAAGAAAAAATCGGACTTCCGGTTGGCCGTCACTTTCTGCATTCAGATTATCCCCGTTGTCAGCATTGTCCGTTGATGTGCTGACCGCATCTCCGTTGGACATATCCACAAAACAAAGGGGAGGAAACAATACACACCACCAGTTTTGCCCCAGACCCTTTCCAATGGTGATGCGCAGCGCCTCATATTCTCCGGCGGGATAAACCATCGAGCCGTACATTTTCGTGGGAAAAGGGGTCATCCCCAGTTCAACGTCAACTGCGTAGGAATAACCATAGCGGCCGATCATTTCCTGAACCTGTTTTTTCATTTCCGGAATATGTGCCTGGATGGTTTCGCGCGCCTGCGCGCGGTCACTCAGTTCCCCGGTCCACAATTGAACCTGTTCAATCACCTGATCGCGGATCTGTCTTTTTAACCACTGGTCACGGGGCGCGTCGCTGTTGGCAATAATTCGGAGCCGAATGGCATCTTCGGGGATTGCACCGGCCGTGGATGCGAGTGCCGCTTCCCCCTGGTGCTCCCAGCTTAACCACAAAATAATGAGTGCAAACAGAACATAAAAAAACCGTTTCATCGTCTCTCCCATCCTTTCCTCTCCAGTAATCCAGTATGGACAGAATGGAAAAAACTTAAACGGTTATAAAAAGCCATTTTATTCTGAAATATCAGGCCCGTGCCCGGGCGATCACCATCCGTTCAATTCCGGCAAAATCCTCAAAAATCTCAACCTGTTCCATATTTGCCTGATTGAGTAATATCCGTCGTACCTCCCAAGCCTGGCCGATCCCGACTTCAAAAGCGACGAGACCTGAAGGACGTAAGGTTTGTCTCAGATGCACGGCAATCGTCCTGTAGCAGTCGAGTCCGTCTTCACCGCCGTCAAGGGCGAGAACAGGCTCGGCATCCTTCACATGGGAATCCAGTTTTTCGATCTCGCGGGTGGGGATATACGGCGGATTGGATACGACGATATCAACGGCTTGCTTCTTATCGATCAAAGGTTGTAAGAGATCCCCCCGCAAAAATGTGATCCGTTGTTCAACTCCGTGGCGTGCTGCGTTTTGCCGGGCCATCCGCAGTGCTTCTTCGCTGATATCGACGGCCATCACGTGAAGGCGGGGGTGTCTTACAGCCAGCGATATGGCGATCGCACCGCTTCCTGTTCCGATATCCACCAGTGTGGGGGAATCGGGATGTTCCATGTCATCAATTAAGCGGCTGACGTGTTCCACCAGGAGTTCTGTTTCCGGACGCGGAATCAATACCGCCTTATTGACGGACATGCTGAGACCGTCAAAATCCTGTTCGCCCGTAATATACTGAATCGGTTCCCCATTGACGCGACGATTTACTGCTTCCATGAATGTTTCCCATGCATGATCTTCAAGCGGATCCTGAAGTGATGCAAAAAAACGGGCCCGGGTCATGCCGAGGGTATGACGCAACAGAATCTCCGCCGTCAGCCGGGGTTCATCGATATTCGAATGTTGACGCAAAAAAGAGGAAGCCCTGCGCAGAGCTTCCCGAACCGTGATCCTTTCCAAGTGATTATGCTCCTTTTTCCTCTTTATTTAATAGTTCGGCCTGCTCCTGAATAATCAGGTTATCGATAATTTCATCCAGTTCACCGTCGAGGATGGCATCCAGTTTATGCAGGGTCAGACCGATGCGATGATCCGTGACGCGACTCTGTGGGAAATTGTAGGTGCGGATCCGCTCACTGCGGTCACCGCTTCCAACTTTCGTTTTGCGGTCGCTGGCCATTTTTTCCGCCTGTTCCTGCTGATACTTGTCGTATACACGGGCGCGCAGCACGCGCATCGCCTTTTCTTTATTTTTGATTTGCGATTTCTCGTCCTGACAGGAGACAACAATCCCGGTGGGGATATGGGTGATCCTCACAGCGGACTGGGTCGTATTGACACTCTGACCGCCGGGACCACTGGAACAAAATACGTCGACCCGTAAATCTTTTTCGTGAATTTCCACTTCCACTTCCTCAGCTTCAGGGAGTACGGCCACCGTTGAGGTAGACGTATGGATACGACCACCCGATTCGGTAGAGGGAATACGTTGAACCCTGTGTGCCCCGCTTTCATATTTTAAGCGGCTGTACGCTCCCTTTCCCTGAACGGTAAAAATGACTTCTTTAAACCCGCCGATGTCGGTGTAGTTGGCTTCAATCATCTCCGTCTTAAATCCGTGCCGTTCGGCATAGCGGGTATACATGCGGTATAAGTCTGCGGCGAAAAGAGCCGCTTCCTCTCCACCGGCAGCTCCGCGAATCTCCACGATCACGTTTTTATCATCGTTGGGGTCTTTGGGAAGAAGGAGTACTTTCAGTTGTTGTTCCAGTTCTCCTTTTCGCGTGCTGAGGTCATCGATCTCCATTTTGACCATTTCACGCATCTCGTCATCCAGCTTTTCTTCCAGCATGGATTTGGAATCGCCCAGTTGGCGGACGACATCTTTATATTCACGATATTTTTGTACCGTTTCTTCGAGATCTGACTGTTCCTTGGAGTACTGGCGCAGTTTTTTGGGATCATTAATAATATTGGGATCACATAATAACTGACTTAGTTCTTCATACCTGTTCACAACCGTTTCCAATCGGTCAAGCACGGTGTTTCACCTCGATTACATAATTGCGCACAGCACAGGATGCGCATCATTACAAATTATATTATGCCGAGGTGAGGAAAGTCAAAGAAACCTTGTTTTTCTTTAATTCCAGCCGACGATTCGAAAACGGTACCGGGGCATCTTCCGTTGCAGGCTATAAAGTACGTTCTCCCTGATCCTGTTGCGTTCGGAACGGTCCCGGATTTGGTCTTCAAAATTTAATGTGACCCAAACGGTCCCTCCGTTAATCCAGACACGTGCCCGTTCGACACCATCGACAGCGGCAGCGGTATCCGCCAGTATGTCCGCCTCTGCATATAAGTTATAGAGATCGGTATTTCTGCCCGTAACCATGTTGGGATTGACATCAAAAGTTCGTGTATCGTTACTGTATTTATCGGCCATACGCCGACGCCAGTCCGCCGGAGGATAATCATTCGACCGGACGGCATCCGGGTTCATCCCGATATCGTTACGGGTTCTTCCGGGAAAATCTTTGTCATATCCGGAAATCCCGGTATTTTCGTTGTTTACGGTTCCGCCGTTTCTTTGCATGGACGTTCCTTCGCGATCTTGATCCTGTATGTTCAAGTTCCCGCCGTTACAGGCGGTCACGACCGATACCAGTATCATCATCATGATTACAGGGATCACCCGAAGATTCATATCATCCACCTCCTCTTCTCCTAGTCTCCCCGGGAGAAGAGCGGATTTATCAGGAAAAAAAAGGAGAAAAATAAAAAGCCGGATTTGATTTGCCTTCCCCTCACTGCGTTCGGCCGGTCAGCATCAAATCCAGCTTTTTATTTTTCGGATGTTTCGCAGGAAGTTTTCTACATTAGTATTTTGCAGATTATTTTCATTTGATGAACTGCACAACTTGCTTTAATTTCGCGAAAGATTACAGATTTTTGGGGCACATCGAACTTAACGGTATGGAAAACTCTTTATGACACATTGGTAATGTCTAGTGAAAAACAAAGAGAGCAGAAACATTAATTTGATAAATGCTGATACAAATCTTAGCTTTTAAAAAACTGGATGCTGAAATCATCCGAGAGTTCATTGACCAAATTATTGTATTCAAGGCTGAGAAGGTAAACGGGCAAAGACTATAGTGGATTATCATTTTTTATAACTGCATTGAAGCAGTTGATATCCCCAAGAAACATGAAAAAACGGCATAACCGAATATCAACGACTATGCCGATTTTTTTCAGCAATTATAAATCACTTATTTGACCGCTCCAAAGGTTTCTCTTTTTTCATAGTCTAGAGCAGCGTTTGGATACGGATCAGTGTTTCATTTAAATTGGTTGGAACACATCACAATGTGCAACCCGAAAAATTACAAATAATCCACAAAATAATATCCTGGATTTGATGCAGCCCGGCCGAACGAAGTGAGGGAAAGGCAAATCAAATCCAGGATATTATTTTATATAAAAAAGCACTGAGAAAAGTGCTCATTCCTCAGTGCTTCCACTCGTGGATGTTATTTACGATTGTATTTTCTGTTAAAGCGATCGACACGACCACCGGCATCGACAAACTTTTGTTTTCCGGTATAGAAGGGATGGCATTCCGAACAAATTTCAACCTTAAGGTCTTCCTTTACCGATCCTGTTTCAAAAACGTTGCCGCATGCACACGTTACTTTGGTCAACTTGTATTCCGGATGAATTGCTGCTTTCATGTTTTCGTCACCTCTTTCCGCCCTGAAACTTTACGTATCAGAGTTTAAACTTACACACATGAAAGTATTATATCACGCAAGGTTCGTCGGTGCAAGGCATGAATTTATTCCATCATTTTTCCTGCGGATAATTTTGCTGAGCTCGACGAGGCCAATCACGGGGCGGGACATGGGTATACGAACCGATGACTACGCCCGGCAACTCCCGGCGGTAAATCTCAATGGCCTGTTTCATACCGAACACCTCGCCCCGGGCAGGGGGAATCAAATCCAGGTACATATCGGCGTCAATATTTAAATTCCGCAATTGGATCAGACGGACACCGTTATCCCTGCCAAATTGAATCATCGCTTCCATTTCTTCTTCACGGTCAAAAACCCCGGGAAACATGAGGTAATTGATTGATGTATACACCCCCTGGTCCGCTGCATAACGCAGGGAGCGGGCCACATTCGCCAGTGTATAGCCGCGCGGGCGGTAATAGGCATTGTAATGTTCATCAAGCGCGCTGATGATACTGACACGCATCAAATCAAGACCGGCGTCGACGATCGCTTTGATATGATCGGTTAATCCGGCATTCGTATTTATATTAATCCATCCGAGATCCGTTTGACTGCGGACCCGGCGAATCGCTTCACAAATCAGGGGCGCCCGGGTGGAAGGTTCCCCTTCGCATCCCTGCCCGAAACTGATGATGCGGTCCGGTTCCGAAAGATGATTCAGCATCACTTCCTCCAGTTCCCCGACTTCAGGCTGAAAATTCATGCGGGTTTGCGGCGATGGAAAACCACTATCTTCCGGTTGTTCCGAAATGCAACCGACACAGCCTGCATTACACCCCTGTGATACGGGAACGGACCCTTCCCAGCGACTCAAAAAATTGTTGGATGCCGTGAGGCATTCATATTGCAAAGCACAGTGCGATAAGTGCCGGTACAGCCTGTTTTCCGGATACAGTTCCCGGAAGCGGTTCACCGCTGCTTCAATCTTTTGCATGGAAAAATTGGCCGGGTTCCACTTGTACAGTTCATCCGTTTGTTCCGCGGCCACGTAAAATTTTTCATCCTTCCATACGACAGCGGTATAACCGAACAAGGGAAGTTTGTCCGACTTATTTTTTTTAATGTATCCGGGAAGCAGCAACCTTGTATACCCCTGGGGAAGCAGGGCCCCTACCGCTGTACATCCATCCAGTTTGACCATTTCTCCACTGTCGGCATCGATTCCGATCGGTACCGTTCCCGGAAGAGAAACGAGTGTCGCTCCATCCGGCAATGGAATCAATTCTTCAGCAAGACACTCCGTCAAAATGTCCCCGTCCCGTCCAACGGCTAGTAACTCGGGGTGATCATACACATTCCCATGTTCATCGGCATAAACTACATTCATCACAATCCGGTTCTCCTTCATATTGTGCTTGCATCATTATACGTGAACAAGAACGGAAAGTAAATGATGATCAGTTTAAGTAAGGAAACGGATTGATCGGTCTTCCCTGATATCGGATTTCAAAATGAAGATGATAACCCGTGGAGTTTCCGGTTGATCCCATATAACCCAGTTTGGCCCCCTGGCTGACCCAGTCCCCCGTATTCACTGTGATCTCACTCATATGTGCGTAATAGGTTTCGATGCCGTCACCATGATCCAGCACCACATGATTGCCATATCCGTGATCATATTCGACTTTTACGACTTTTCCCGCACGGGCAGCACGGATGACTGCCTGACTTTCTTTTTCATTCCAAATGTCGATGCCGGCATGTAAACTGCCCCAGCGCGGACCGAAATAACTGGTGATTTTACCGGTTACCGGCCATGCCATTGCAGGAATGGGAAACTGCTGTTGCTTGCTTCTGCTCGCAATTTTCACAAGTTGTTTCTTTGGATTGACGGCATAGACCGGTTTTTCAGCCCGTATCGTCGGGATCTTCAGTTCCTGGCCGATGTAAAGGGAATCCGGGGCTGAAGCGAGCAGCGGGTTGTTGTCTAATAGCTCTTTTACGCTGATACGATGTTTGTCTGCGATTTTGTCCAGTGTATCGTCCGCTTTCACCACGTGTATTTTTTCTTCCGGCGGTATTTTTATTTCCAGTCCCACAGAAATCAGGTGTGGATTTTCGATACGGTTATATTCAATCAACTCACTCAATGAAACATTAAACTTTTGTGCGACCTCGGAAAGAGAATCTCCCTTTTTAATAAAATACACAATGGTTTCGGTTCTGGGTTGTACCAGTTTATCCGTAATGGATGTATAAGGATTAAAATGCCGGAAGATGGCATGTTCAACAATCGATTTTTTATATCTACCGGTTTGTTGATGAGCGAGTACTGATTGGGATGGATTTTCGGCTGCCATCACCTGAGAACAACTCATCCCCAGACCCGCCAGCAGTGCGGAAGAGAAAACCATCTTTCTTACCGGTAACATCACATTTCACCTCTTTTATACAAGTCGTTTCGTCCGCTTTTTATGTTAAGATTCGGCCTGTTACATTTTATGCGGAGGCAACCTTTCATTATGCATGAAAAATGATAAAAACCCCCAATGACTCGCTCGCTCACGCTTGCTGGTTGCGAATCAATGAGGGTTTCTTGTTCAAGTCCAGACTGATTAAGAAACGGTTTTGGTTCTGGACTTGCTTCCGTTACTATTAAATTCGATTCGTTCAATAAATTCCTGATTTGTTTTCGTTTCGGACAGCTTGCGGATGAAGGATTCGGTAAATTCATGACTGTCCGTCATCGCTTTACGCAGCGCCCATAGTTTTTCCAGTTCCTCTTTCGCAAGAAGCAATTCCTCGCGGCGTGTACCGGAACGGCGGATATCGATCGCCGGGAAAACACGTCGTTCCGCCAGCTTACGGTCGAGGTGAAGTTCCATGTTTCCGGTGCCTTTAAACTCCTCATAAATCACGTCATCCATACGGGAACCTGTATCGATCAACGCTGTGGCAAGAATTGTCAAACTTCCGCCTTCTTCAATGTTTCTGGCTGCTCCAAAAAACTTTTTGGGACGATGGAAAGCAGCCGGATCAATTCCTCCGGAAAGGGTTCGTCCACTGGGCGGGATCACGAGATTATAGGCGCGTGCCAGACGTGTGATACTGTCAAGCAGGATTACGACATCCTTTTTATGTTCCACCAGACGTTGCGCCCGTTCCAGTACCAGTTCCGCCACCTTAATATGGTTGTCCGGAAGCTCATCAAATGTGGAGCTGACCACTTCCCCGCGTACGGACCGCTGCATATCGGTCACTTCCTCCGGACGTTCATCGATCAATAACACAAATAATTCGATATCCGGACGGTTTTCCGATATGCTGTTTGCAATTTCTTTGAGCAAAACGGTTTTACCCGCTTTCGGAGGGGCTACGATTAATCCTCTTTGTCCTAATCCCACAGGAGCAATTAAATCCATGATTCTCGTCGATAAACGATTGGGAGTCGTTTCAAGTACTAATTTCTCTTGGGGGTACAGAGGGGTCAGTGCGGGAAAGTGAAGCCGTTCAGAAGCCAATTCCGGCTCTTCTCCATTGACCGCTTCTACGTGAAGCAATCCGAAATATCGTTCATTTTCTTTGGGAGGACGGACTTTTCCGGAAACTTTATCACCGGTTCTCAGATCAAACTTTCGAATCTGGGAAGCGGAGATATAAATGTCTTCGGAGCTGGGCAAATAATTGATGGGCCTCAAAAATCCGTATCCTTCCGGAAGGATCTCCAGCACTCCTTCCATAAACATGTACCCGTCCTTCTCCGCCTGAGCTCGAAGAATAGAAAAAATCAGTTCTTTTTTCTTCATTTGACCATAGTAGGGAATCTCGTACTGTTTGGCCAGTTTATACAGCTCAGTCAACTTTTTCTCTTCTAATTCACCCATGTGCATTTCCATTGTTAATCACAACACCACACTTTTTTATAATATAAACGCTGATTATTCTAGCAATCTATGATTCCCAAAAATTAATTCTATTATTCCCCCGTAATGTATTACAAGATTTGTTTAATTTCAAGGCGGTGTTTCCCTTCAATGAAACGGACCGTTCCCGTTTTGGCCCGCATGACGAGAGAATGAGTTACTGCACGTGTTCCATAAAATCGGACACCCTTCAACAATTCACCATCCGTAACACCGGTAGCCGCAAAAATCGCATCATCTCCTTTCACCAGGTCTTCCATGCGCAAAACCTGGGCGGGATCGGAAAGACCCATTTTCTTGCAGCGTTCTTCCTCTTCCGGTGACTGAGGAAGCAGGCGTCCCTGAATTTCCCCTCCAAGACACTTTAATGCCACCGCTGACAGGACCCCTTCCGGGGCCCCGCCCGATCCCAATAATATATCGACACCGGTATCTTCAAAGGCTGTATTAATGGCTCCTGCCACATCCCCGTCGGGAATCAGTTTAATGCGGGTACCGGCATTTCTCACTTCCTCAATTAACCGTTGATGCCGCGGACGGTCAAGAATGCAGACCACCAGGTCACCCATGTCCTTTCCGAGGGCCTGTGCCACTGCTTTTAAATTATCATGAACGGGAGCATCGATGTCAATCTTTCCTACGGCTTTCGGACCTACGGCAATTTTGTCCATATACATATCCGGGGCATGGAGCAGGTTTCCACGGTCGGCGATGGCCACAACGGAAAGCGCATTCCACAACCCTTTTGCCACAATATTGGTCCCCTCCAGTGGATCGACAGCAACATCCACCTCGGGCTGGCCTCCCTGACCCAATTTTTCTCCGATATATAACATGGGGGCTTCATCCATTTCACCCTCACCGATCACAACCGTTCCGCTCATGGGGATATGGTTGAACTCTTTTCTCATCGCAGATGTCGCTGCATCATCCGCTTCATCTTTTTTTCCGAGACCCATCCAGCGAGCCGAAGAAAGGGCGGCAGCTTCCGTCACCCTAACCAGTTCCATGGTCAAACTTCGTTCCATCAGATCTCTCTCCTCTCATCTTATGACTTCTAATGAATCGTATTCCCTCCAGACTCTGGCCCCGAGATCTCTCAGTTTTGCTTCAAAATTTTCATAACCGCGATCGATATGATCCACACCAACAATTTCTGTAATTCCTTCGGCCATCAGTCCTGCAATCACCAGCGCGGCTCCTGCACGCAAATCAGTTGCTTTGACGCGTGCTCCCTGAAGCGGCGTGCTCCCTTCGATCACCGCAGACCGGCCTTCTACTTTGATTCGGGCACCCATACGTTTCAGTTCATCCACATGGCGAAAACGGGTATGATATATATTATCCGTTACAATGCTTGTCCCGTGTGCACGGGTGAGAAGAGATGTGATCGGCTGTTGCAGATCGGTCGGATATCCCGGGTATGGAAGGGTTTTAATATCTGCATCGTTATAGTAGGATTTACCCTGAACGATAAGGAAGTCATCCCCTTCTTCGATATGAACCCCGATCTCTTTTAACTTGGCTGTAAGTGATTCGAGGTGTTTGGGAATCACATTGTCAACTTTGACCGGGCCTTCCGTGGCAGCGGCAGCGGCGATAATCATAAATGTGCCCGCTTCAATGCGGTCGGGTATAATCGAATGCCGGCAGCCGTGAAGACGGGATACACCCGTGACACGAATAACGTCAGTACCGGCCCCTTTAATCTGTGCCCCCATTGAATTTAACAGCGTGGCCACATCGATAATCTCAGGTTCCTTGGCCGCATTTTCGATATAAGTGGTGCCTTCGGCACGGGAAGCAGCCAGCATGATATTTATGGTTGCTCCGACACTGACCACATCCAGATATATTCGTGTGCCGACCAGCTTTTCTGCCTCTAAAATCAACATCCCCTGTTCCTGAGACACTCTGGCTCCCAGGGCTTCAAAACCTTTAATATGCTGATCAATCGGACGCGGTCCAAGATTACAACCACCGGGCAATCCCACCGCCGCTCTTTTAAATTTGCCGAGCAAAGCTCCCATTAAGTAATAGGAAGCCCGTAATTTTTTCACTTTTCCATTGGGTAATTCCTGATTAAACATTCTGCGGGGGTCGATGGAAATGGTGTATGAATCCCGTTTCACCCTGGCGCCGATCTCCTCCAATATTTCGCTGTAAATCAAGACGTCACTTATTTCCGGTAAGTTCTCGATGGTTACGGGAGAATCCGCCAGAATGGCTGCAGGGATAAGTGCGACTGCACTGTTTTTTGCGCCGCTGATTTGAACGGTTCCCTGCAACGGGTGTCCTCCCTCAATCATTAACTTTTCCATAAATGCAAAGCCTCCACAACTTGCTCGGAAAAAAGCACCGTCCCCTAAAACCCCTGGGCCGGGGAGGTGCTTTCCCATCTTATTTTTGCTTAGATTGCGCTTTTTCCCAGTCTTCGAGAAAACGCTGCAGTCCGATATCCGTTAACGGGTGTTTGACTAATTGTTTAAAGGTTTTATATGGGATGGTACTGATGTGGGCGCCCAATTTGGCTCCCTGCAGTACGTGCAGAGGATGGCGAACGCTGGCGGCAATAATCTCGGTAGATATGTCGTGCACGGAAAAAACTTCCACGATATCGGCGATGAGATCCATTCCGTCGTGTCCGATATCATCCAATCGTCCCAGAAAGGGAGATACATAAGTGGCTCCCGCTTTGGCAGCCAGCAGAGCCTGATTGGCAGAAAACACAAGAGTCACATTGGTTTTGATATCGTTTTTTGAAAAAATTTTGACTGCTTTCAATCCCTCTTCCGTCATGGGCACTTTAATGACCACGTTTGGAGCGACGGTAGCATATTTTTCCCCTTCTTCAATCATGGTAAGATGTTCCGTACTGATGACTTCCGCGCTGACGGGTCCATCGACGATCGCAGTGATCTCCCGCAACACCTCCATGAAGTCACGACCTTCTTTAGCAACAAGAGTGGGGTTGGTGGTGACACCATCCAGTACCCCCCACTCATTGATTTCCCTGATCTCATCTACATTGGCCGTATCGATAAAAAATTTCATGCCGGGCCTCCCATCAGGCTTGATTACTGCTTCCGAACAATCTGATTTTTTCCTTAACCACCTGCTTGATCGCTTCACGGCCGGGGCCCATATATTTACGCGGATCGATCAGATCCGGTTTTTCATTGAGAATCTCGCGCACCGCTTTTGTGCAGGCTACCTGATTTTCAGTATTGACGTTGATCTTGCCGACTCCGAGGCTGATGGATTTACGAATGGCCTCATCCGGTACGCCGGATCCACCGTGTAACACGATGGGTACATCTACGTTTCTTGCAACCTCATCAATAATATCAAAGCGAATTTTCGGTTCCCCTTTGTACATACCATGCGCAGTACCAACCGCAATGGCGAGGGCGTCCACCTTCGTTTCTTCCCAGAAGCGGATCGCTTCCTCCGGTTTAGCCAGAGCTGCGTCTTCTTCATTCACCGACAGATCATCTTCGACACCGCCGATCGTTCCAAGCTCTCCTTCTACGGAAACCCCGACGGCATGAGCGGCTTCCACCACTTTTTTTGTCAATTCAATGTTTTGCTCAAGCGGGTAGTGTGAACCGTCGAACATGACCGATGAAAATCCTGCCTGAATACATTTCATCACAACTTCAAAACTGCTGCCGTGATCAAGATGAAGAGCGACGGGGAGACCCGACGTTTCCGCTGCCACCTTCGCCATGGCAACTGTATATTCCAGTCCCATGTATTTCATGGCACCTTCACTCACACCAAAAATAAGCGGAGATTTCTCTTCAATACCCGCTTCAACAATTGCCTGTGTAAATTCCAGGTTGTTGATGTTGAATTGTCCTACTGCAAATTTATTCGCTTTCGCTTTAGATAAAAATTCCGTCATGGGAACTAAAGGCATGGTAATTGCATCCCCCTTATCAATTTAATCTGCTTGGAATATTATATCACAACGACTTCCATCCATGCGACAAAGGAAAAAAAAGAATTTGAGGGGATTGTGACACACCTAACTGGCGAGATGGCGGTTGACCACATGTCGAAGTTCATCGATATCAAACGGCTTCGTAAAATGAGTGAGAGCCCCCAGATCATGTGCTTTTTGTATCATATCCAGTTCTCCGTAAGCGGTCATCATAATCACCTTGATATCCTGATTGATCGTCTTGATTTCCTGCAAAATTTCCAGTCCGTCCATCCCGGGAATTTTCATATCGAGGATCACGAGATTAGGTTTGTCTTTTTTTACGATTTGTAACGCCTGCTGTCCATTTGCGGCCTGAAAAGTTTTGTAGCCTTCTTTGCCGAGCACTTCATACAGGAGCGCACGAATCCCGTACTGGTCATCCACGATCAATATTTTTTTGTCCTTCATGTTGACCACCCCTTCGCCTATCTGAGAGTCTATCTGCTTATCATACATTTCAAACCATAAAAACCGATAAAATGAAACTTTTTATAACATTCGTTTTACAATTTATTTTTCCTCCCAATAAATGTTTTCTTTTATAGTCATATTTCAAAATAAAACGACAAAACAAAACCGCACAAATCCAATTTGTGCGGCTGGAATCCCTGTCATTATTTGTTTTTTCTTTGTAGCGAAGATTTGACAAATTCCCGGAACAAGGGATGTGACCTATTGGGACGCGATTTAAATTCGGGATGATATTGCGTTGCCACAAACCATGGATGATCCGGAATCTCGATGATCTCCACGAGACGTCCATCCGGAGATGTACCTGCGATTCGAAGCCCGGCATCTTCCAGGCGGGAGCGATATTCATTGTTAACTTCATAACGGTGACGATGACGCTCATAGATAAGCGGGGTCTGATAGGCCTGGTAAGCGAGACTGTCTTCTCTCATTTTACAAGGATCAAGACCGAGTCGCATCGTTCCTCCGAGATCTTCTATCTCCTTCTGCTCGGGTAACAGGTCAATCACCGGATAAGGGGTCGAGGGATCGATTTCAGAGGTATGTGCACCATCCATTCCCACGACATGACGGGCAAATTCGATAACTGCCACTTGCATACCCAGACAAATCCCGAGAAAAGGAATCTTATTCTCACGGGCATATCGGGTGGCGACGATTTTTCCTTCCACACCGCGATCTCCAAAACCGCCGGGAACCAAAATTCCGTCAGCATTTCGCAACAATTGATCGACATTTGCTTCAGTGACGATCTCGGCATCCACCCATTCGATCTCCACATCGGTATCGCTGGCAAAACCGGCGTGATATAATGCCTCCGCAACACTCATATACGCGTCCTGCAGAGACACATATTTTCCGACAAGGGCGATTCGTGTGGTGTGTTGTAAGTTTTTCACTTTTTCCACAAGCTTGTTCCATTCCGTCATATCCGGTTTACCCGGAGGCAGGGAGAGATAATTGACGACGTAATCATCCAGACCCTGCTCCTGCAACATTAACGGAACTTCATAGAGAGTATCCGCATCCAGCGCTTCAATGACGGCATTGCGCTCGATGTCACAGAAAAGGGCAATTTTACTCTTTAATTCTTCGGAAAGCTTGCGCTCGGTACGGCATACGATCACATTGGGCTGGATTCCGAGACTGCGCAATTCTTTCACGCTGTGCTGCGTCGGTTTGGTCTTGAGTTCGCCGGATGCTTTCAGGTACGGGATCAAAGTCACATGAATATACATCACATTTTCCCGTCCGATATCACTCTTGATCTGACGAATCGCTTCGAGGAACGGCAGACTTTCAATGTCACCGACGGTTCCGCCGATCTCGGTAATCACCACATCCACCTGTTGATCCCGCCCCGCGCGAAATACTCTTTCCTTAATTTCATTGGTAATATGGGGGATAACCTGAACAGTGGCACCCAGATATTCTCCGCGCCGCTCTTTGGTAATGACCGAAGAATAAATTTTTCCGGTGGTGACATTGCTGTTCTGGGACAGATTAATATCAATGAACCGTTCATAGTGACCGAGATCCAGATCCGTTTCCGCACCGTCATCGGTTACAAAAACTTCACCGTGCTGATACGGGCTCATTGTTCCCGGGTCTACGTTAATATAAGGATCAAATTTTTGAATGGTGACGCTTAGCCCTCTGTTTTTAAGAAGGCGGCCCAATGATGCGGCTGTAATCCCTTTGCCGAGGGAAGATACCACACCACCCGTCACGAAAATGTATTTTGTCATAGTCTCAACCCCTTCATCATATCGATTCCATCCTTGTCTTATTGCAAAAATAAAAAGTGCTCCCTATCATGGATAGGGGCACTTCACATTTTTATCCATTTGAAACGTTCAATTAGCTTGATCAAACAAGAGCCCAAGAGTATTCTACCGTTTTCGCCAAGGTCGTGTCAATAGCTTCCGGAATGTAATTAATCTTCTTCCTCTTCCGTATCAGCAAAGGGTTCATCATCAAAATCTTCATCGATAACAGGCTCTTCTTCGTCATCAAAATCATCAAAGTCTTCGTCTTCATCTATGTCGTCATCTTCGTCATCTTCGTCATCTTCGTCATCTTCGTCATCTTCTTCGTCATCATCATCCTCAAGATCATCATCAAGATCATCGAGATCATCGTCGTCATAGTCATCATCAAGATCATCGTCTTCATCAATCAAATCGTCGAGATCATCATAATCATCGCGGGCCATGATCCCTTCGGCAGCATCTTCCTGCTGTTCAAGGGGATACCAGCGCTTTAACCCCCACGTATTTTGACCGACACAGACAAACCGTCCATCAAGGTTAAGTTCCGTATATAACTGGGCAATGACGTCCATCATTTCCTGTTCCGACATCTCCTTGATGTCCGCGATCTCTGCGAGCAGATCCCGGTAATTGTAGGGTTTATTCCCCTTTTGTAACAAGTGAAAAGCAATGTCGACCATGGACATCTCATGGATTTGCTCTTCCGTCAATTGCTCTAAACTGCTCAACGGTGGCACTTCCCTTCTCTTTCAATTTCAATTTAAAAATGGATTGTTTTGCAAACATATTAACCAATATCCATTATTCTATACCAAAAGAAGTCACTGTCAAACAGTTTTACATATTCCTGCGATATTGTCCACCGACTTCATAAAGAGCGGACGTAATTTGACCGAGACTTGCCACCTTCACCGTTTCCATCAATTCGGCAAAAATGTTGCCTCCGCTTGCAGCCACCTGCTTGAGACGATCAATCCCCCGCTCTGCCTCGTCCCTGTGTTTCTCCTGAAACTCGCGCAGATTGCGAATCTGAGTTTCTTTTTCCTCTTTAGTGGCACGGGCAAGCTCCGGTTCCTGCTCCTCATCCGTCGCATTTTCATTGATGAATGTATTCACTCCGATGATCGGCAGCTCGCCGGAGTGTTTTTTCATTTCGTAGTACATCGATTCTTCCTGGATTTTGCTGCGCTGATACTGAGTCTCCATCGCACCCAGCACCCCGCCGCGCTGGCTCAGCCGTTCAAACTCGGACAACACCGCTTCTTCCACCAGGTCCGTCAGTTCATCAATGATAAAAGATCCCTGCAGCGAATTTTCATTCTTGGTCATGCCCAGCTCTTTATTGATGATCATCTGAATGGCCATCGCCCGCCGAACCGAATTTTCCGTGGGCGTGGTGATCGCCTCGTCATAGGCATTGGTATGAAGCGAGTTGCAATTGTCGTAAATGGCCATCAATGCCTGCAGCGTGGTGCGGATATCGTTAAAATCCATTTCCTGGGCGTGCAGGGAACGTCCCGATGTCTGGATATGATATTTCAGCTTTTGACTGCGTTCATTGGCTCCGTAACGTTTTTTCATGACGACAGCCCAGATGCGGCGTGCCACCCGTCCGATTACGGAGTACTCGGCGTCAAGTCCGTTGCTGAAAAAGAAGGACAGGTTATGGGCGAAATCGTTGATATTCATGCCGCGACTGAGATAATATTCGACATACGTAAAACCGTTGGCCAGCGTAAAAGCCAGTTGGGTGATCGGGTTGGCCCCGGCTTCAGCAATATGGTACCCGCTGATGCTGACGGAATAGTAATTGCGCACGTTGTTTTCAATAAAGTATTGCTGGATGTCTCCCATCATGCGCAGGGCAAATTCCGTAGAAAATATGCAGGTGTTTTGCCCCTGGTCTTCTTTTAAGATATCCGCCTGTACCGTTCCGCGTACCACCGATAAGGTCTGCTTCTTAATCTCTTCATATTCCTGTTCGTTCGGCTCCCGTCCGTTTTCCTCGCGGAACTTTTCCACCTGCTGATCGATCGCGGTGTTAAAAAACATCGCCAAAATAATGGGTGCTGGACCGTTGATGGTCATGGACACGCTGGTCAGCGGATGGCAGAGATCGAAGCCGGCGTACAATTTTTTCATGTCGTCAAGGGTGCAGATACTGACGCCGCTCTCTCCCACTTTTCCGTAGATGTCGGGACGATAATCGGGATCCTCCCCGTACAGGGTGACGCTGTCAAAAGCCGTGCTGAGACGCTTGGCCTCGGAGTTCCGGCTGAGATAGTGAAAACGACGGTTTGTTCTTTCCGGCGTTCCTTCACCGGCAAATTGCCGCGTGGGATCTTCTCCTTCCCGTTTGAAGAGGAATACCCCGGCCGTATAAGGAAACTGCCCCGGTACGTTCTCTTTCATGCGCCATTTGACAATCTCGCCCCAGTCCTTGTAGCGGGGCAATGCTACTTTGGGCACGCGGGTACCGGACAACGTTTCGTAATACAGTTTGGTGCGGATTTCTCTATCACGGACTTTGGTGATGAATTCATCCTGCCGGTACTGATCCCGAAGCTCGGGCCACTCATCGAGTAATTTTTTCGTTTGCGGATGGATCTTCTGTTCATAGTCGGCAATAGTCTCATTCAGCACTTTTACATCCCGCTCATGTCCCTGCTGAGCCAAAATGTCACGTGTCCCCTTCAATTGGAAAAGAACACGGGCCGTCTCTTCCTGCTCTTGAATAAAGCTGTGGTACTGACGTACAGTCTGAGCAATATCATAGAGATAGTTTGATTTTTCCGCCGGAATTACGTCGCGATTGGTCTGGGCGGAAGCAAGCAGGATCGGGGACTGCTCCAGTTTTTCCAGCCAGTCTTCCCGCTGCGGTACCATCTCTGCCGTTTTTTCCATCAATGCTTTAAAAAATTGATTGGTGCGCGGATCATTAAAGCGGCTGGCAATCGTACCGAACACCGGCAACTGTTCATCGTCGACATCGAACTGATTGCGGCTGCGCTTATACTGCTTGCGCACATCGCGCAGGGCATCTTCCGACCCTTGCCGTTCAAATTTGTTGATCACGATAAAGTCGGCCAAATCGATCATATCAATTTTTTCCAACTGAGAAGGAGCGCCGAACTCGCTGGTCATGACATAGATCGAGAGATCTGAAACGTCCACGATCTGGGCATTGCCCTGGCCGATTCCGCTCGTTTCCACGATGACCAGATCATAGCCGGCTGCCTTCACGATGGCAATCGCATCTTTGACCGCTTCACTCAACTCACTTCCCGATTTGCGCGTGGCCAGACTGCGCATATACACACGGGGGGAGTTGATCGCGTTCATGCGGATACGGTCTCCGAGCAGGGCACCGCCTGTTTTTTGCTTGGTGGGGTCGACCGATAAAATGGCCACCGTCTTGTCGGGATAAGTGACGAGAAAACGGCGAACCAGTTCATCGGTCAGTGAACTTTTTCCCGCTCCTCCCGTTCCCGTAATTCCGATGACAGGTGCCGTGCTGCGAGTCTGCGCCCATTCTTCTTCAAGGGCGGCGAGGGCTTCGGATGTCGTTTTTTCCATATTGCCCTCAGTAACCGCATCTTCGGCAAAAGTGATCAGGCGTGCGATCGCCTTCGGATCAGCAGTCCCTTTTTCTTTGATGCGCTCAATTTCATCATCCAACTGTGACGCCACCGGAAAATCACACTGTTCCATAATAAAACGGATCATCCCGTGTAATCCCATTTGACGTCCGTCTTCGGGTGAGAAAATACGGGTGATGCCGTAATCATGCAGTTCTTTAATTTCCCGCGGAATGATCACACCCCCGCCACCGCCGAAAATTTTGATGTGGCCTGCGCCTCTTTCCTGCAACAGGTCATAGATATATTTGAAGAATTCCATGTGCCCGCCCTGGTAAGAGCTTAGGGCGATTCCCTGAACATCTTCCTGAATGGCGGCATTCACCACTTCTTCCGCGGAGCGATTGTGACCGAGGTGAATCACTTCTGCTCCGAAGGACTGCAGAATGCGTCGCATGATATTGATTGAAGCGTCATGTCCGTCAAACAGACTGGACGCCGTAACAATACGAACTTTATTTATGGGACGATACACTTCCTGTTCCATTTGAATCCTCCTCTCCCACTGATCATTTGGATGAATGGGAAGTTGTCAACTCCCTCAGTAACAGGGAAGTCTGGATTTCCGTATATTCCTCCAGACTGTAATGTTTGCGCAGGGCCCAGCGGCGGAACGTCCACATTTCTCCGAGAATAATGATGTTGTGTGCCATCAAATTAACCGATTTTTCATCGATGGACAAACTGCCGTCTTCGATTCCGCGCTGCAGAATTTCGGAAAAAATCTCGGTGATCTCTTCTTCCTTGCGCAACACATATTTCAATGCTTCCGGAGCCAGAGACTTGGTCTCCTGATAAATCAGCAACACTTTTTCATCCATTTGCGCCATGACACGAAAATAATCGGAGATCGCCCTTTTTAACATTTCCGCTCCGGACAGGGAAGGGTCCAGGCTTTGACGGATCCCCTTTTCCATTTCGGAGTGGATGGCATCACAAACGAGGTACAGTACATCCTCTTTCGATTCAATATACTCATAGAGGGTGCCGATACTGAAACCGGATTCCCGGGCAATTTCACGGGTTGTCGTCTTGTGAAACCCTTTTGAGATAAAAAGTTGGACAGCAGCATCCACGATCTGCTCTCTGCGTCTTTCGATTAATTTCGGATCCTTTACCAGTGATGGGATGGATTTTCTCAATTCTCCCATGACCTCACCTCCGCTCCTCTTCATGTTTTCTTATATTGATGATTTGTTGCAAAAGTTGTTGTGCAGTCGTATAGGGGTCGAGCCCGGGGTCAAGTGCAATGTTTTGCATCCGTTCCCTCACCCATTGTTGCATGTGATATCCAACAATTTCCGCCACTTCCCGGCGAATGTGGTCACGGCGTCTTTTTTCCAGCAGTCCTCTTTGCTTGAGATAATCGTGGTGGCGGCTTACGGCCTTCCACAATTCCTCCATGCCGCTGTTTTGAACACTAATCGTTTTTACCACCGGCGGACGCCATTCCGCATCGTGCTTGACCAGATCAAGCATCTGCTCCAGTTCCGTGATCACTTTTTCCACGCCGGGCAAATCAGCTTTATTTACAACGAAAACTTCTGCAATTTCCATAACGCCCGCTTTAAAAGCCTGCACTGCATCTCCGCCTGCAGGTGTCACTACAAGGGCCACCGTATCGGCCATGTGCATGATGTCGAGCTCCGATTGACCCACACCGACCGTTTCCACGATGATCACATTTTTGCCTGATGCGTCAAGAATGCGAACGGAATCCTGAGTGGCTCTCGACAGCCCTCCCAGACTGCCCCGGCTTCCCATACTGCGGATAAAGACGTCCGGGTCGAGTGCGTGGCTCTGCATGCGAACCCGGTCTCCGAGAAGAGCTCCACCGGTAAAAGGGCTGGAAGGATCCACCGCCACCACACCGACGGTCAGTTTCTGTTGCCTCAGATAACGAATCAGCACATCGACTAGCGAACTTTTGCCCGCTCCGGGTGCACCGGTTATTCCGACGATTTGCGCCCGTCCCGTATGGGGAAACAGATCACGCATCAATTCCGTTTTGTCGGGATGATCATCTTCCACATAGGAGATGGCGCGGGCGATCGCCCTCCGTTCCCCGTTCAACACCCGCTCTGCCAGAGGATGCATATATGAACACCACCTACTCTTTTAACAAGTTGCGAGCAATGACAATACGCTGTATCTCATTGGTTCCTTCATAGATCTGGGTGATTTTGGCATCACGCATAAAACGTTCTACCGGATACTCTCGAGTATAACCGTATCCGCCGAAAATTTGAACTGCTTCCGTTGTCACTTCCATGGCGGTATCGCCGGCAAACAGTTTGGACATAGCCGAAGCCTGCCCGTAAGACATACCCTGATCCTCCAGCCAGGCTGCCTGATAGGTGAGGAGACGGGCTGCTTCCACCTTCGTCGCCATATCGGCCAGCTTAAACTGGATTGCTTGAAAATCGGCAATGGAACGTCCGAATTGTTTACGCTCTTTTGCATAGGCGATCGCGTGATCCAGGGCACCCTGAGCGATGCCGAGGGCCTGGGCGGCAATGCCGTTGCGCCCGCCATCCAGCGTCATCATCGCAATCTTGAAGCCGTCACCCATTGCACCGAGAATATTTTCTTTCGGAACACGGCAATCTTCAAAAATCACTTCCAGCGTCGGCGACGAACGAATCCCCAGTTTCTTTTCCTTTTTGCCCATGGAAAATCCGGGTGTTCCTTTTTCTACGATAAAAGCGGTGATCCCTTTATGTTTCAGTTCCGGGTTGGTCTGGGCGAATACCACGTAAATATCCGCTTCCCCGCCGTTGGTGATAAAAATTTTGTTTCCGTTGATCACATAGTGATCGCCGTCTTCTGTCGCCGTCGTTTTCATGGCGGCGGAATCCGATCCGGAACCCGGTTCCGTCAGACAGTAGGCCCCGATTTTGCTTCCTTCCGCCAGCGGACGAAGAAACTTTTGCTTTTGCTCTTCACTGCCGAATTTATAGATGGGCCAGCTGGCCAGGGAAATATGAGCCGACAAAGTCACCCCGATGGAAGCATCGACACGGGACAGTTCCTCAACAGCGATGACATAACTGAGATAGTCGAATCCGGCTCCACCGTACTCTTCCGGCCACGGAATCCCGACCATGCCCAGCTCCGCCATTTTTTCAAAAATGGTGCGGTCGAAGCGTTCTTCTTCGTCACGTTCCGCCGCAGTCGGCGCCACTTCATTTTCTGCGAACTCCCGTACCATTTTGCGAATCATTTCATGCTCTTCCGAAAGTGTAAATTTCATCTTTTGCTTCTCCTCCTCTTTTTATCTATGACAGCAGATGTCTGGCAATGACCAGTCGCTGAATCTGATTGGTTCCTTCGTAAATCTGAGTGATTTTGGCATCGCGGAAAAGCCGTTCCACCGGATATTCACGGGTATACCCGTACCCGCCGAAAATCTGGATCGCTTCCGTCGTCACTTCCATGGCGGTATCGGACGCGAAGGTCTTGGCCATGGAGGCGATTTTTCCGGAAAGCTGACCGGACTGGTAACGATCTGCCGCCGAATAAACGAGAAGACGGGCAGCTTCCACTTTCGTAGCCATATCCGCCAGTTTAAACTGAATTGCCTGTTGTTCGGCGATCGCCCTGCCAAACTGTTTCCGTTCGCGGGCGTAGTTGACGGAGTGTTCGAGGGCGGCTTCGGCAATCCCCAGGGCCTGAGCGGCGATACCGATCCGTCCCACATTGAGGTTTGCCATGGCGATCTTGAAACCCTCTCCTTCTTCCCCCAGTAACTGAGAGGCAGGTACCTTCGCTCCGTCAAAAATCAATTCCACCGTGTTGGAACCGAGCAGTCCCATTTTTTTCTCGTGCTTACCGATCATCAGTCCCGGTGTATCTTTTTCGACGATGAATGCACTGATTCCTTGCTTGCCTTTTGACGAATCGGTGACGGCAAAAGTGACATAGGTATCAGCCTCACCGCCATTGGTAATAAAAATCTTGCTGCCGTTGAGAATGTAATGATCTCCTTCGCGTACGGCCCGAGTGCGAATGGAGGCAGAATCGGATCCGGCGTTAGGCTCGGTGAGCGCAAATGCTCCCAGATACTCCCCCGCTGCCAGTTTGGTCACATATTTTTGTTTTTGTTCTTCCGTCCCAAAATAGAGAATGGGGTTGGTTCCCACCGATGTGTGCACGGACAAAATCACGCCGACGGTGGCACTCACTCTGGAGATTTCATTAATTGCCAGAATATACGAGATAAAATCGGCACCGGCACCGTTGTACTCTTCCGGGATGGGAATCCCCATCAGGCCGTATTCTCCCATTTTATTGATGATCTCACGGGGAAATGTCTCGTTTTCCTCCATTTCCGGAACAAAGGGAGCAATCTCGTTCCGGGCAAAATCACGCACCATTTTTTGCATCATAAGCTGTTCTTCCGAGAAGCGCAGGTTCATGGTGCTTCCTCCCTGTTGTTTGACTTCCAACACTACACTACTCGTAGACATAAAAACCACGTCCCGTCTTGCGTCCCAGCCATCCTGCCTTCACGTATTTGCGCAGCAGCGGACAGGGACGATATTTGGAATCTCCGAATCCTTCATACAGGATCTCCATTATATACAAACAGGTGTCCAGCCCGATGAAATCAGCCAGCGTGAGCGGTCCCATCGGATGATTCATTCCCAGTTTCATCACTTCATCCACCGCTTCCGGTGTGGCAACTCCTTCGTAGACACAATAGATGGCTTCATTGATCATCGGCATCAGTACACGGTTGGAAACAAATCCGGGGAAATCATTGACCTCAACCGGAACCTTGCCCATTTTTTTAGCCAGGTCTTCCACCTGTTGATACACCTCATCACTGGTAGCCAGTCCGCGAATCACTTCCACCAGTTTCATCACCGGCACCGGATTCATAAAATGCATGCCGATCACCTGCTGTGGCCGTTCGGTTACGGCAGCGATCTCCGTGATCGGCAGGGACGAGGTGTTGGAGGCAAGAATCGCATGGGCAGGAGCAATTTTATCCAACTGGCGAAAAATATCCGTTTTCACCTGCATGTTTTCGACAACCGCTTCGATGGCAATATCGATGTCCCGTGCATTTTCCAAAGATATCGAAGGTTGAATGCGAGCGAAGACTTCGTCTTTTTCCGCATCCCTCATGCGACCCTTTTCTACATTTCGCTTCAGGTTTTTTTGGATGGTCGCGAGACCCTTCTGCACGAATTCATCTTTCAGGTCATGTAAAATGACTTCCATACCGGACTGGGCAGCTACCTGGGCAATGCCGCTTCCCATTTGTCCCGCTCCGATTACCATCACTTTGTTCATATCTGTCTTCCTCCTTTTATATCTAAATGATGTATTTGATTTGTTGGCAGGTGTCTTCGACTAAGGCGCAGGCACTTCGATCAGTACCGCATCCCCCTGGGCGGCACCGCTGCAGATCGCGGCTATCCCCAGTCCGCCGCCGCGACGGCGCAATTCGTAAATCAGGGTAGTGATAATACGTGCTCCACTGGCACCGATGGGGTGACCGAGAGCTATCGCACCGCCATTTACATTTACTTTTTCCGGATCCCATCCCACGATTTTTTCACTGGTGAGGACCACGGCGGCAAAAGCTTCGTTTACTTCAAACAGATCGATGTCGGAGAGGTTGACTCCGGTCTTTTT
>JAWLDF010000016.1:50187-60948 GCA_041686735.1 Bacilli bacterium | reverse complement strand
GAAGCCTGTGCCTGTAAGATCTGATTTAACACGGACTCCAACAAAGCCGCCACCCCTGAATCTTGAGAATTCCCCAGAAAAAGTTGATGCAAAATCTCTAATCTTGTATTGAGCCATTTCAAATCTCTCCTCTCGAATGTAGTGTGGACAACTCCATTCTAACCGAGGGATTTGAAAATGGCTCCCTTTTTTATAGATTTCTTTTTACACAATTATATGGACTCAACTAAATGTTGTTAATCTAACTTGTATACCTTGTTATTTATTTGCAACTGTTTTGCTTTAATAAGGAAATTGCAATTCCAAATTTCCATAACAATATTTGGGATAAAAGATTCTTTTTTAGATATAATCCTTTCTTTAGGTTCAACATAAACTTTAAACAATTTATTTTCATCATATACAACTTCACTCAATTCTGCATATTCCCACTCTTCAGTTGAGGCGACATCATCGTTAAAGTATGAACCTGGATCATGATAATAGAATGACGTAATTCCACTTATTCTTAAATTATACTTGTTCATATGATTTCCATCATTTCTACTTACATTCATTTCGATCGTATGTTTATTTAAATCAATATTAAATTCATTGATGATGCTAAACCATAATTTGTCTAATTCTTTGTTAATACTCACTAATTATCACAACCCTTTCTCCTTAATAATGCTAACTAGCCTTTCAATATCCTCTAGATAATTATCGGAAAATTTAATGTGTGTTTTTTCTAAATCATTTGACCATCCACTACCATCAGGGAGCATTGCTCCCCTTTTGTCAACGGTTATTCTGTAATATGGGTACTCTTTTCCTCCCGAACCTTTATTCATTAATCGAACAATTATATCTCTATCCCTTTTGTATGGAACAAGTATCTTCCATCCTTTATTGTTTTTTGCTTCATATATTAGACCCTTTAAATTACTCGCAACTTTTTGGGCGACATTATATGGAATTATATCTGTCATTCTACTAATCTCGTTATCTGGACGTGTTTTCGAATTATTATCATAAATATATCCTTCTAAATTACCATTTTCACCAACTGTACTTGGATCTGTTGTAATTTCTCTCCATTCTTCACCATAATGGGACGGTTGACTGGCTTGTCTGTTTGACGAACTTGTCTCTTTTACTTTTTCTGCAGCTTTTTCAACTAAATTCCTAAAACTTCCTCCAACGCTCTTTAATATTTTTAAGGCTGCGGCACTTCCTAATGCCAACTCTATGGTATAGGCCATGTTTTCTCCGTAGGTTTCAACCATTGCATCGCTCGGATCACCAAACCAGACTTCTCTAGAATGATTTATCACATACACTACTGGTTGAGTGGTTCCTTGTACCATGGCCTGTGCAAGTTGATTAAACGTTATTTCCTTTTTATACAAGGCGCGGGATAGTTCCCAGATTGCCTTCGGAGACTCAATAATATCTACAAGTGAACTGACTCCTGCATGTACCAAGCCATTAAACAAATTATCAATCTGGTGCCACGCTAATTTCCCCGTCGGATCCACAAAGTTCACCGGATTATTATACGCATACACATACCGGTTCAAGCTCAGCGGATTGGTTAGATCCCCTCGCCACTCATCGAGCGACAAGAACCTGGCAATCCTCGGGTTGTAATACCTCGCCTGCAAATAATAAAACTGTGTCTTGCGATCCCAGTAATAGTGAGCATACCGGTACGGGTTATACTTTACCAGCTTCGTCGTGATATCTTCTTCCTCTTCGCCATCTACACTCGTCGTTCCTGCTTCATACACATCTTCCGTAACGGTCTGCTCTTCCGTTGTCGTGGATTCAAGGCTGAACGTCGTTTCTTCTGTGTTCGTTGTTTCAATATTTTGCGATTCTGTTGTGCCGTCACTGGTACTTTCTTTGTTTTTCCCTTTATCCTTGTTATTCTTCTCCCAGCCCTTCGCTTCTCCTCTGCCATTCCCCGGATGGAAGTCGTAATCATCATTATCGTCCGTCGGGCCGAGGCGTGAGCCGGGTGTTCCGTTGCCCGTGTTTAAGTCTCCGATCCAGCCGATGCCTTCAAGTACCCGTTCGCCGTAACGGTTGTACATGCGGGTGACCAGACCCCACTCATCGTACTCATAGCGGGCCGCGACTTCTCCATTTTTATCCGTCAGGGCCACCACATCACCATGTCCGTTATACACGTACCAGAAGGTCTCCCCTTCAAAAGTGATGGATAACGGTTGACCGTCTTCGTCATAGGTGTATTCCGCCAGAATGTTGCCGTCCTCGTCTGTTTCTTTGGTGATCTGCCAGGTGTTGCCCTTATAGTGGTAGTTGACCACCCACTGCGGGTTGCCCTGGTGATTGAACTGAATTTTCTTGGTGCGGCGTCCTTTGGCGTCATACTCGTACCTCTGTCCGAAGCCATCGGGGAAGGTCACCTTTTCCAGCTGGCCTTTGGCGTTCCATTCGTAGATACTGCGGCCGTCGGTGGTCATGTTCCCGGCTTCGTCATGGTCATAATCATAGTCTTCAAAACGGATATGGTTGGTTTTGTGTATGAGTTCGTTCCGCTCGTTATAGTCCCAGGTCGTTCCCAGGATGGTATAGCCTTTCCCCACTTCGCGAACGAGTTGGAACAATTCCTCGTGTTCGCCCGGGGGCAGGTTGACTTCTCCGTTGACGATCTGGTCGATTACCGCCAGGATATTTTCCACCTGTCCGGTCATGTGTTCATAGGGACCTTCGATCAGACCCAACTTTTTATACAGACCCAGTTTCTTTCCTTTTCCGCGGTTGAGGGCGTTTTCCCACCCCTTTTGGGAAGGTTTACCCTTATCTTTGTTGCTGTTTCCTTTTCCGCCGTTATTTCCGTTATCGGTTTTCTTTCCTCCGCCGGAATTGCCTTTCTCTTTTCCGTTTCCTCCCTTCGCAGCCAGGATCGCGATGGGATCGGCAGAGGCCAGCTTATACGCTAAAATTTCATCGGTTGTTAGTGACGAACTTTTCTTGTCCTTTCCTTTGCCGTTTCCGTTACCATTATCGCCTTTGTTCCCTTTTCCCGGATTTTCTTTACCCTTGCCTTTTGCTTTTCCTTCCCCGTCATCTTCCAGTTCGCCTTCCTCATTGCGGTTGGCCTGTAGGATCATTTCGAGAAATTCGTCCAGTTCAAGGGTTTCGCCGCGATCCAGTTCTGCTCCACCGATGACGGCGGCACGGGCTGTACGGTTTCCGGCTCCGTCATAGGAGTAGAGGCGGATATCTCCTTCCGGCAGGGTAACACGGACAAGCTGTTCACGGCTGTCATATCCGTATTCAAAATGTCGCCCGTTTTCATTGACGGCAGTGACAAAGTCACGTTTGTTGTGTTCATACTCATTGAAGTAAATGCGTTCCTCGCTGGGTCCCGTCGTTTCCTTGGTATCGATCAAATGGCCCGGCTTATATTCATAGTGGGTTTTAACTTTGTTGGGCCAAAACAAGTCCTTGATAAAACCGTCGGGATCATATAAATACTCGTATTTATTTTTTTTGCTGTCGTAATAGGTCGTGGTCAACCCTCTCTTGTCACGTTCATAGTCAAGGGGTTGCCCGTTGACGATTTCGATATCGAGATCCCCGTTTTCATCATATTGATATTCAATTTCATCCCCGTTCGGATAGGAGACCGTCTTCACCTGTCCGTTGTCATAGTAGGTGTAGGTCGTCGTCCCGTCGGGCGTTTTTTCCCACTTGAGTGTACCGTCATCATAGTAATCATAGTCGACCCAGCGACCATCTGAATGTGCTTCATAGGTCAGACGGTGATATTCATCATGATCATAGCGGATCCACTGTCCGCCCGGTTTTTCTTCATAGACGAGATTTCCCGCCGGATCATAGTCAAACCGAAAGGTGTACGTCACGCCGTTTAAATACATGATTTCCCTTGTTTTCCGGTTGGCGTAATCGTACCGGTATTCCGTCAGCTGCCGGTTGGGATCGAGTTGGGACTCCAGATTCCCATTTTTGTCGTAACTGTATTCAGTTATCAAGCGCTCACCTGCGTCACCCGGTTCATCGACCACGATCAGATGATCCCGTTCATCATAACGGTAATAGGTGATACCGTATACCGGCTTATCCACTGATAACCGGTTGCCGGCGTCATCGTAGGTGTAGATGTAAGTTCCTTCCCTCGGGGTAATCATCTTTCTTAAGCGGCCGGCATCGTCATACTCATAATGAATCGGGTCCTCTCTTTTGTTGGTCTCCCAGATTTTGCGTCCGCCGACATCGTAATCGAACTTGTAAACGTATCCTTCCCCGTCTTTTTCATAGGTTTTCTGGCCGCGCAAGTTAAATTTCCGTTCCGTGTCCCGCCCAAGCGGACGACGAATCGCCTCTACAAAACCGGCAGGGGTGTACTCATATTTCGTCCAGATCCCTTCAGGATCAACCACTTTTTTCAATTGCCCTTCATTGTCGTAATCGTAACGGGTCGTTTTATTTCTTTCATTGATAAAACGGATGCGAAGACCGCGGGGATCGTACTGATACTTACGGGTGATTTTGTCTCCGCCGATCCTTCTCCCTTCGCGGGATTCTTCTATAATCCGGCCTTCTAGAATTGATAAATCTTGAATATACTGTAAATCGGATAAATGCATTATGTACATTATGTACATTTATAACATGTTAAGATAGGGGGTGAGAGGGGAATGCTTATGCAAAAAGTTTTAAATGCGACCGATGTGAGGAAGGAATGGGGTAAATTTATTGATGAAGTTGTACGAATCAGACCACAAATGGTAAAACGAAATCGTGATTATTTTTTGAGTTTATCCGTTGAACATATTTCTATTCTACTTGAACCTTTTCGTTTTAAATTGGAGATGCAAGAAGATGATGATGGAACTTTCATTGCTACTTTTGAGGATTTTGATTTGATCGGCACCGGTGATGATCAAGATGAAGCATTGGCCAATTTAATTCAAGAACTTAAAGAGTACGCTGTCGAATATATTGATCATATTCCCCTGTATATGAATGCTCCCAACCGTAAAAAGCACTCCCTTACGTCATGAAGGTATTAATTCAACCGGATGACGAAGCAATACGGAATTTGATTGAGATTTAATGTCATAATAACAGACAGCACCAAAAACCCCTGACCGATCGCACCCGGTCAGGGGTTTGGTTAATCAGAACCTATCATTTAAATTTGCGAGAATTTCCTATCTAAGCAGTGCGCCCAACACGGAGAGCACCCGTTCCTGCTCATCTTTCGGCAAGCGTGAGAGGCGGAACAAAAGTTCCTTCAACTCCCGGTTTCGTTGAATGAATGTGATCATCTCCAGCATCTGCTCATCCACTTCTTCACCGGGTTTGTACATTTTTCGTACTTCACGCAATAAATCTTCCATCTGATACGGACGACCCACAAGATGATCAAGGCTGATGTTGAACAGATCCGCAATCTTAATCAACGTATGCAGATCAGGAACGCGCTCGCCCGTTTCATATTTGGCAAGCGTTGAACGTGAAATGTTTAGTCGTTCGGCCATTTCCCGCTGAAACCAATTCTGGCGTTCCCTGAAGTATTTAATATTTTCACCGATTTTGACCAATGGACATCACCAGAGCCGTCACAGATTGAATTTCCTCATTTTATAGTTAGTGTAACATTTAAACAGAACGACGTAGGTTTTATCATATCCCATATCGGAACATATTATTATGTGTTCCTTTTTGGGACATTTACGTCAGGGGATGTGGTGGACTTTCTTCCATTGGTCAGGAAAACCAATAAGAAAGACCGGGCAAAGGCCCGGTCATCAATTCATTAGATTCAGCGATCTGTGTTTCCATTCATCAGGCAGCTTTACTCTGACGCACCGCCAGTTGGGGGAGTCGCCTGACAACCGCATACCCGAGGGCTCCTGCCACGGCTCCTTTGACCAGATCGAGCAAAACGAAGGGAGCCATCCCGATCTGGAACACATAGGCCCAGTTTACCCCCTCCACAGCCATCACATTTTTTAAAATCACATAGAGCCAGGGCATGCCGGTTACATAGGTCATCAACACAGCCACCATCGCCCCCGCAATATAGCGTGCGACCGTCAATTTTTGTTCGGCAATCCATCCGGCAAGGTAGGCTGCCAGCGCAAATCCAATTAAAAACCCGAAAGTCGGTTGCATAAAGTAGCCGGGTCCGCCGAAGGGCGCTTTTGCAAAAACGGGTACTCCCACCAGACCGATTAACAGGTAAACAATCGCCGCCAGCGCACCCAGCCGTTTACCCAGTGTCACGCCGGCCAATACGGCGACGAAGGGTTGCAAGCTAAAGGGAACAATCGTGGGAAAAAATCGGGATATCAGTGCGGAAATCACGAATAAAGCAACAAATAATCCCACAAAAGTCATATCGCGTGTCGATAATTTCATTTTCACATTCGTCCTCCTCTTTTTCCTTGATGTATACGTCCATTAAACAACGCGCAATCGATTTATGTCAACCATATTTTAAAAATTGGTTTACATATCGTACAAAAAGAAGAGCCCGCTGCGTTCGGGCCGGGCCGTCTTATCTACGTGCACGCTTTTACTTAAGGTGTCTCTTCGCTTTTTCCAGCAGTTGCTCCTCCGTGGGCGCGGTGATATGGCGTCCGTTGATCAACATCACCGCCCGTTTATTACAGTGACCGCAGTATGAAATACACCCCGACTTGATGTCCGCGTGGGGATCTAATTTTTTCAAGCGGGCGATGAGCCGTTTCTCGTTGGTCACTTTACATTCATCGCAGATCTGTATCTCGTTGGCCATCGATTTCCTTTCCTTTCTACATCATTCTCTGATCTGATCATTGTCCGGGCTGCAGATGGTTTCAGGCCCGGCTCCCCCTATTTCACCAGTTTTCCCATTCGCGCCGCCGTTTCAATAACGACCGGAGCAATTTCCACCATTTTTTCCGGGCTGAGGCGGCTCGAAGGTCCGGAAACCGCCAATGCCGCAATCAAATTACCCGAGCGGTTGATAATCGGCGCGGATACGGCCGAAGTCCCCGGTTCCCGTTCCTCAATACTGGTAGCGTATCCCTGCCGCAGAATCTGCTCGAGCTGACAGCGGAAATCATTGCGATCCACCTGCGGCGGCCATTCAGGGTCATTCAGCACCTGCTGCTGCACATCCGGCGAAGCATAAGCGACCAGGATCTTGCTCGATGCCCCCAGGGCGAGCGGCATCCGCGCTCCCACCGGAGCGACACGGCGAATGGCCTGCGTACTCTCCACCGCCTGTATCCGTACCCGTTCCAGATGATCGCGCACATACAAACTGACTGTCTCCCCCAGGCGATCCCGCAGTAACGTCATTTCCGGCAAAAACAGGGTGGCCATATCATCGGAAAGTTTGACGTGAACCGACAACTCCCACATGCGCAGTCCGAGGCGGTATTTTTCCGTTTCCGGGTCTCGCTGCAAAAAACCTTTGTTTTCCAGTGTGTACAGCAGGCGAAAGACCGTACTTTTATTTAAAGCTACTTTGCGTGAAATCTCGGTCAACGACCATTCATTTTTTTCGGCAAAACAGAGCAGAATATCCAGAGCCCGTTCCACAGAACGAACTGCAGAATAGGCACGACCTTCTTTTTCTCCACTCAAGCCCCTCACCTGTCCTTTCGAATAAACACGCCTTGAAGTTTAACGCTGCCAACCCGCTGCGCTACGCAGTGCGCGGTATATCTTCGGAAATTAGTTTCATTCTATGAAACGAATCATGTTAAAAAACATTATAGCCTACCACCAATTCCTCCGTAAAGTACGAAATGAACCCGTTTTCATAGAAAAAATGTTAAAAATCACGAATTTTAAGGTGTACGTGAGCGGCAAAACATTATATAATGTTATCGGAAAAGAAACTATGTTTCATTCTATGAAACCTATAGTTTTAGCTTTTTGAGCTATACTATATAGAAACGAGGAGGGAACCACATGTCTCAAAAAGATGCTTTTTCCGTCAAGTCAACCCTTACTTCGGGCGGGAAAAACTATACGTATTTTGGCCTGCCTCAGTTGGAAGAGCAGGGAGTCGGCGCTGTCTCCAAGCTGCCTTTTTCCATCAAGGTTTTGCTGGAAGCCGCCGTTCGCCAGTTTGACGGCCGCGCGATCACCCATGATCACGTGAAACAGCTTGCCAACTGGGCCGACAATCGTACGGATAAAGAAGTGCCGTTTAAACCGGCCCGTATTGTTTTGCAGGATTTTACCGGAGTTCCGGCTGTCGTAGATCTGGCAGCTCTTCGTGAAGCGATGAAACGAGTCGGTGGAGATCCGGAGCGGATTAACCCGCTGGTACCGGTTGATCTCGTCATTGACCACTCTGTCATGATCGACAAATTCGGCAACGAAGATGCACTTGAATATAATATGAACATTGAATTCGAACGGAATGAAGAACGTTACAAGTTCCTGCGCTGGGCACAAAAAGCGTTCCGCAATTTCCGCGTTGTACCGCCCGCTACGGGGATTGTTCACCAGGTTAACCTGGAATACCTCGCGACCGTTGCGGCCACTCGCGAAGTAGACGGAGAAACTCACGTATTCCCGGATTCTCTCGTCGGAACAGACTCCCACACCACCATGATCAACGGACTCGGTGTTGTCGGATGGGGAGTCGGCGGAATCGAAGCGGAAGCCGGTATGCTGGGACAGCCGCTTTATTTCGTCACACCGGAAGTTGTCGGATTCAAGTTAACCGGCAAATTGGCTGAAGGTGCGACTGCAACCGACCTCGCCTTAACCGTTACTGAAATGTTGCGTAAAAAAGGTGTCGTCGGAAAATTCGTCGAGTTCTACGGCCCCGGATTAAGCAACATGAGTCTGGCTGACCGTGCAACGGTTGCCAACATGGCTCCCGAATACGGTGCAACCATGGGATTCTTCCCGGTTGACGAAGAAACTCTCAACTATCTGCGCAACACCGGTCGCGACGAGGCGCTGGTTGAACTGGTAGAGCAATACTATAAGGCTCAGGGATTATTCCGTACCGATGACATGGCCGATCCGGTATACTCCGATACGATCGAACTGGATCTGTCCACCGTTGTTCCCAACCTGGCCGGACCGAAACGTCCGCAGGACCGGATTGAATTGACTAACATGAAAAAAGCCTGGAACGAAACGGTACGCAAGCCCGTTGAGGAAGGCGGATTCGGTCTGTCCGAAGAAGAAATCAACAAGAAAGTAGAAATCGAGCATCCGAACGGAGAAAAGACACAGTTCGGTACAGGTTCGGTTGCGATTGCCGCGATCACCAGTTGTACCAATACATCCAATCCTTCCGTCATGATCGGTGCCGGACTTTTAGCGAAAAAAGCGGTTGAAAAAGGGCTGAAGAAGCCTGCTTATGTGAAGAGCAGTCTGGCTCCGGGTTCGAAGGTGGTTACTCAGTACCTGATCAACGCCGGTTTGATAGACGCCCTCAATGAACTGGGCTTCAACGTGGCCGGTTACGGTTGTACGACCTGTATTGGAAACAGCGGTCCTCTGCCGGATGAAGTGACCGAAGCCATCGAAAAAAATGATCTGACGGTGACTTCCGTTCTTTCCGGTAACCGTAACTTCGAAGGACGGGTACATCCGTTGATCAAAGCGAACTATCTCGCTTCACCGCCGCTGGTCATCGCTTATGCCCTGGCCGGTACGGTTGATATTGATCTGAACAACGATCCGATCGGATACGATAAAGATAATCAGCCGGTATATCTGAAGGACATCTGGCCTTCTTCCCTCGAGATTCAGGAAACGATGAACAAGGCGATGGATGCCAAGTTGTTCCGTGAACAGTATGCACGCGTATTCGAAGCCAACGAGCGCTGGAATCAAATCGATGTGGCTGAAGGCACTCTGTATGACTGGGATGAAAACTCCACATACATTCAGGAACCGCCGTTTTTTGTCGGACTGGAACCTGAGCCGCAGCCGATCGATGAGATCCGTGGAGCTCGTCCGCTGGCGCTGCTCGGTGATTCGGTCACAACGGACCACATTTCACCGGCCGGTTCAATCAAGAAGGATAGTCCCGCAGGTAAATACTTGCTGGAAAAAGGTGTACAGCCGAAGGACTTCAACTCTTACGGTTCCCGCCGCGGTAACGACCGCGTCATGACCCGCGGTACTTTTGCCAACATCCGTATCCGTAACCAGATGGCTCCCGGAACGGAGGGCGGGGTAACCCGTTATGTGGAAACGAATGAAGTGATGCCGATTTACGATGCGGCAATGAAGTATAAGGAGCAAGACACTCCGCTTGTAGTAATTGCCGGTAAGGAATACGGAACTGGAAGCTCTCGTGACTGGGCCGCAAAAGGTACCAACCTGCTCGGCGTAAAAGCAGTCATCGCGGAAAGCTTTGAACGTATTCATCGCAGCAATCTGGTGGGTATGGGTGTACTGCCGCTGCAATTTGCGGAAGGTACCAGCTGGAAGTCGCTCGGAATCACCGGTGACGAAACCTTCGATATTTTCGGTCTGAATGATGATATCCAGCCGGGTCAAACAGTGAAGGTTCGTGCAACCCATCCGGACGGCAGCCAGTTCGAGTTCGACACGATCCTCCGCCTCGACAGTCTGGTGGATATCGACTACTACCGCAACGGTGGTATCCTGCAGGCCGTTCTGCGCCAGTTGCTGGAGAACGCGCAGCCGGTTGCTTAATAGGCATAGGATTGGGATCGTGGATTGCCGGCTGAGTTTGTTGCCGTGCTGAACCAGCTAACTTTTTAATAAGATAAGGAAACCGGGCCG
>JAWLDF010000016.1:0-50087 GCA_041686735.1 Bacilli bacterium | reverse complement strand
GTTGCTTAATAGGCATAGGATTGGGATCGTGGATTGCCGGCTGAGTTTGTTGCCGTGCTGAACCAGCTAACTTTTTAATAAGATAAGGAAACCGGGCCGCTCAATCGGCCCGGTTTTTTTAACAGGAATCCACGAGGGATGAAGTTTGATGTGAATCGGGCTTTCGCCCGATTTCCCTTTTATTTGGTATTGTGTTTTTGGCTTACGGTCGGAAAATAAAACGAATTTTTCGTCTTATTCTCATAAAATCCGATGAAACGAGGAAATTAAGACGAATTTTTCGCCTTGTCCTACTGTCGACCAGCCGGAGGAGACGTTTCATGCGCGAATAGGACGATTTTTGCACCTTAAATTCCATCAACCGCCCCATTTTCAAAGATTAAGACGAATAATTCGCCCTAATTTGTCTCCGATTTCAGATGGTCCATCGGATGGACTCCGGCATAGCAGTATGCAGGCGTGATTCGGCAGATCAGCAGGATCAATTAAAACCCATCCACCGCCCAAACCCTCTTCTCACCTCTCACATCTAACCTCCCACTTCCAGAATCACCATGCCGCAATCGCACCGTCGGTGCGTGGTTCCGTTCCGCCGCACAACACACCCGTGTCCGGGTCGCGCCAGATGATCTGCCCGCGGCCAAATGTGCCGGAGCCGATCGTGCGACGCAGGTCGTGTCCCATTCGCATCAGCGAATCGGCAACATGTTCCGGAACGTGGGGCTCAATTTCAACGGTACGTCCCTCAATCCACTGCCACCTCGGTGCATCCAGCGCCGCCTGCGGATTTAAGTGGAAATCGACGGTGTTCATCACCACCTGCACATGCCCTTGAGGCTGCATAAATCCCCCCATCACACCGAAAGGTCCTACAGCCTCACCGTCCCTGGTAAGAAAACCGGGGATGATCGTATGATACGGTTTTTTGCCCGGCTCGAGGCGGTTATCATGGGAAGGATCCAATGAAAAATTATTACCGCGGTTGTGCAAACCGATTCCCGTGCCCGGTACAACCAGTCCCGACCCGAATCCCATGTAATTGCTCTGAATAAAAGAAACCATGTTTCCTTCCCCGTCGGCAGCAGCCAGATAAACCGTGCCACCCTTCGGCGGTGTCCCCGGTTGCGGCAACATCGCCTCACGACCGATCAATTTTCTCCGTTCCGCAGCGTACGCATCGGATAAAAGATCTTCCACCCTGACCGACATCTTTGCCGGATCGGTAATGTATTTTTTGCCGTCCTCATAGGCCAGCTTCATCGCTTCCAGTTGCTTGTGGAAGGTCGCGGCCTTATCCCGTTCATACTCCTCAAAAGAGAATCCTTTCAAAATATTGAGCGCCATCAGCGCGACCATGCCGTGACCGTTGGGGGGAATTTCCCACACATCATATCCGCGGTAATTGACACTGATCGGCTTCACCCATTCCGCCTGGTACTGTTCCAGATCCTGCGCCGACAGAAATCCGCCGGTCCGTTCAGAAAAATCCGCGATCTTCTCAGCCAGCTTGCCGCGGTAAAAAGACTCCCCTTCACTCTCCGCAATTTCCTGCAGGGTGCGGGCATGATCCGGCGACCGCCACACCTCGCCGATCCGCGGGGCACGCCCCTCCGGAGCGAAGGTATCAAACCAGTGTCGGAACAAATCTCCGTCCAGATTTTTCTTGAATATCCCGAAAGCCCTGTTCCAGTATCGACCCAGGGTGGGTGTTAAAGGGTATCCCTTTTCGGCGTATTCTACAGCAGGTTGTAACACCTCGCTCAGAGGAAGTTTTCCGAATCGGCGGGACAGCGTGGCCCAGGCCGACGGGGCTCCGGGTACAGTCACCGGCACCCAGCCGTATTTCGGCATTTCCTCATGACCCATTTCCTTCACCCGATCGAGGGTCAGATTATGCGGCGAAGGACCACTGGCATTCAGGCCGTGCAGTTCACCGTTCACCCAGACGAGGGCGAAGGCATCGCCTCCGATCCCATTGGATGTGGGCTCCACCACCGTTAAACAGGCAGCCGTGGCAATTGCAGCGTCGATCGCATTACCGCCCTTTTTTAAGATTTCCAGTCCTGCCTGGGCAGCCAGAGGCTGGGAAGTCGCCACCATCCCGTTGCCGGCATAAACCGCATTTCTGCGGGATGGATAAGGGTAATGCAGGGCATCAAAATTCATATCGATTAGTCCTCCTCATTCTCCAATACTCATGCTGTATTTCTATCATTTTTTTATAAGATTACCATACCATAGATCAGTGCTCCGACGATGACCCAGGCAGGATGCGCCTTCCATTTTTCAAGGAAAAGCCAGCTGGCTGCGGTTAAAATGACGAACTGAAACACACCGATCGCATGCCACGCACTGACAAAGAACTGCACAGCGATGATCGCCAGCAAAATTCCGATAGTCGGCCTTATCATCTGCGTCATTGTTTTGACCCGGGGTGAGTCTTTAAACCGGTATAAAATGCGCAGTAAAACAATCATGGCAATTAATGACGGAGCCACAGTGGCAAACAGTGCGACAGTGGCACCGAGGGGACCCCCCATCAGATAGCCGACATACCCGGCCATTTTGGTCGCGATCGGTCCCGGCAGGGCATTTCCCAGTGCAAGGGCGTCGCCGAACTCCTCCAGCGTTAACCATCCGTAACGGGTGACGACCTCGTTTTGAATGAGCGGAATCGATGCCGGGCCGCCTCCGTAACCGACGATCCCCGGAATAAAAAAAGCCATGAACAAATCCCAGTATATCATGCGTTTTCATCTCGCTTTCTTTCTTTCCCGCCGGCCGCCTGCTTTTGACTGTTGCTCTCATTTTTCTTCAGCAATGCGAACAAGAGAATCCCTCCGATCACGAATGCCGGATGCCAGCCGAGAAAAACAATCACGATCAGACTAATCAGCCCGATAATCACACTGTTTCTCTTCACGCTCACCGCCTGGCCTTTCCATGATTTTTTAAAAAAATCATAGGCCAGAGAAGCCAGCATAACCCCCACAACCGGACGAACGGCATTGGTCATTCCCTGGATGACAGGTGAATCTTTGTAAGCCATAAACCAGGTCAAGAGAGCGATCATCAACACGATGGTAGGCAGGGTCAGAGCCAGAACACCTACAATCCCGCCGGTTATCCCTTTGACACGATATCCGATATAGCCCGCCATTTTGGTGGCGATCGGTCCGGGCAATGCATTCCCCAGAGCCAGCGTATCACCGAATTCATCATCATTCATCCAGCGGTATTTTTTTACGACCTCCTGATGCACGAGGGGGATAGACGACGGGCCGCCGCCATATCCCAGCATGCCCACGCGAAAAAAAGCAAGAAAAATATCTATGAGCGTACGCAAACAAGATCTACCTTTCTGTATCAAAATTTATGCATGCAAATGACACGCCACAAAATGTTGCTCTCCCGCATCCCTGAACTCGGGAACTTCCCGTTTGCAGACATCTGTAGCCTCAGGGCAGCGGGTATGAAAGGGACACCCCGGCGGAATGTTCAGCGGACTGGGGACATCGCCGGACAGCAGAATACGTTCCCTTTTTGCTTCAGGATCAGGCACCGGAATCGCCGATAACAGCGCCTGCGTGTAGGGATGTAACGGTTTCTCGAACAACGCTTTTTTGTCGGCCAGTTCCACGATTTTTCCCAGATACATGACCGCCACGCGGTTACTTATATATTTCACCACACTCAAATCGTGGGAAATAAACAAATACGTCAGGTGATGTTCCTTCTTCAATTTTTGCAAAAGATTAAGCACCTGGGACTGTACCGACACATCGAGCGCCGACACGGCCTCGTCACAGACAATCAATTCCGGATTCACCACAAGGGCACGGGCGATTCCCACCCGCTGACGCTGTCCTCCGGAAAATTCGTGGGGATAACGGTAAAAGTGTTCCGGTTTCAATCCCACTTCTTCCAGCACCTGAATCACATAATCCATCGCACCATCCTCAGGGACGATACGATGGGTACGTACAATTTCCATCAACATCGCGCCCACCGTCATGCGGGGATTCAACGAACCGTACGGATCCTGAAAGATGATTTGCATCTCCTTGCGCTTGCTGCGCATGGTGTTTTTGTCAATGTCCGTAATATCTTCGCCCTTAAACAGGATCGTGCCCGCTGTGGGTTCATGAAGACGCAGGATGGCGCGACCCATGGTCGACTTTCCGCAGCCGGATTCTCCTACCACTCCGAGGGTCTCCCCTTTTTTCATCTCAAAAGTCACATCGTCAACGGCCCGCACATACGTTTTTTCACGTGAAAACAGCTTGCCGCCGCCGACATCAAAATATTTTTTCAACCCCTTTACTTCAAGCAGGGTTCCGGTCTCCATGCAATTCAACCTCCTTTCCCCGTTCCGCTTGCTGCCCGTCCCACGCATCGTCATATTGCAAACAACTTACCCTGTGTCCGGGCGACTTTTCCGTCAAAGGAGGATCGACTTGCCGACAAACAGGACGGGCTTCATCACAGCGATCGTAGAAGCGGCATCCCGCCGGCATTTCTCCCGGACTGGGAACCGTGCCGCGAATCACCGGGAGCAGACTTTCTTCTTGCGGATCCTCATCCAGTTTGGGAATACAATCCAGCAAACCGCGGGTATAAGGATGAGAGGGATCGTTGAACAGCGTTTTCACATCCGTATACTCCACCACTTTTCCGGCATACATCACCAGAACTTTGTCCGCCATTTCCGCCACCACACCGAGATCATGCGTGATCAGGATGATCGACATTCCCAACTCTTTTTTTAACTGATTCATCAAATTTAAAATTTGGGCCTGGATCGTTACATCGAGGGCGGTGGTCGGTTCATCCGCAATCAACAGGTCGGGGTTGCAACTTAACGCCATCGCAATCATGACCCGCTGGCGCATCCCGCCGCTCATCTCGTGCGGATAAGCATCCACCCTTTTCTCGGGAGAAGGAATTCCCACCAATCGTAACATCTCAATCGCTTTTTCCTGCGCTTCTTTTTTACCCAACTTCTGATGAATGCGAATCGTTTCCGAGATCTGCCTGCCCACCGTTTGTACGGGGTTCAGTGATGTCATCGGCTCCTGAAAAATCATGGAAATATCGTTGCCACGGATTTTACTCATTTCCTTCTTCGACTTATGGACCAGGTTTTCTCCTTTAAACCGGATCTCACCCTCTGCGATGCGGCCGTTTTCCGGAAGCAATCCCATGATCGCGAGTGATGTCATACTTTTCCCGCAACCCGATTCACCGACGATACATAACGTTTCACCCGGTTGCACCGTGAAATTCACTCCGTCAACGATATAAGTTGTTTTTTTCTTGGAATCAAAACAAGTGCGAAGGTTTTTTACCTCAAGGATCGGTTTTCCCAACCTGTCCACCTCCTTTTCGTCACCTTTTCACCAGTCGATCCGTCAGAGGAAACAAATCGGTTTTACACACTTCGTAGATACGAAACAATTCCTCAACCGGATTGGGGTGTTCATCGGCACGTATATCGATAAAGGGGTATTCGGTATCGTTCACCACGTACAGGGCGGCCGACTGTTTGCCGCGCTTGTCTCCACCCGCTTTTTGTCCCGCCAATAAGGCCTGCATGAGACGCTCATGCAGGGGCAAATGTTCATGCTCTTCACAGGCATTTGCCATGGCGCGAATCGTCTCTTCGCCGGTCAGCATGTTCCCGGCTACGACATATTGGTCTCCAACGAGATGTCCCTGCCACGGAACCGTCTCTTTTCCCGTAAAGGCTGCCGTTCTTCCCTGTGCATCAACAATCGCCAGTTGACGTTGTTCGCGCCCTTCATCTTCCTGTAAAAGTCGTTCCATCGTTTCAGAAGCACTCATGCCTGATTCCAGATACTTCAGACCGTCGATCCCATAATACGGGTTCACAAATGCCTGTGTAGCGATCGCGCCGACCCCCGCTTTTACATAAGGACATAACCCCCCTACCGCGGGTCTTGCCGTGGATACGGCAACTCCCATCATCCCCGTTTTTTTGCATCGGGCCGTGATTGAAAACGTATTTAAATGAAATTGCACACAGTGTTCCTCCTATCAACTTATTTCATCCTAGGATCGAGGGCGTCGCGGATTCCGTCTCCGAACAGGTTGAAAGATAATACGGTTATAAAAATAAACACACCGGGCCAGATCGCAATCCAGGGCGCTGTATCAAGGTATCCCTGGCCCATCGACAGCATCGACCCCCAGCTTGGTGTCGGAGGTTGTGTCCCCAGCCCCAGATAACTGAGTGACGCTTCGGCAATGATGGCCGCAGCTATGCTCAGCGTGGCCTGCACCAGAATGGGGGGCAGACAGTTGGGCAACAGATGGAAAAAGATAATGCGAAAATCACTGATTCCCGAAGCCTTTGCTGCCTCCACATATTCCCGCTCCCGCTGGCTCAAAACTTCGGCACGGATCAAGCGGATGAAGTTGGGAGTGAATACGAGACCGATGGCAATCATGGCGTTTTCCAGACCTGCACCCAGGACCGCCGCCATCGACAGAGCCAGTACCAGCGGAGGAAAAGAAAGCATCGCATCTGTAAAGCGCATCACAATGTATTCGTCGAGAACGCCCCGATAATACCCGGACAACAATCCGATGGGGACACCGATCAACAACGCAATCCCTACAGAAATCAATCCTGCTTCAAGTGATACCCGCGAGCCGTAGATGACACGGCTGAAAATATCCCGTCCCAGTTCATCCGTACCAAACCAGTTTTCCGAGTCGGGTGCATGCAAAAATTTTTCATAGGATTGTTTTGTCGGGTCATGGGGCGCAATCCACGGAGCAAAAACAGCCATGAAGATCAGCAAAAAGATGAATATCCCGCCGACGACAGCCAGTTTGTTTTGCACAAACCTTCCCCACATGTCCTTAACCATTCTTTTTTTCGGGTTATCTGTTTTTATCACGGTATCGACCGCCATTATTTCTTACCCCCTTCCAGTTTGATTCTCGGATCAAGGATGGAATAGAGGATATCCACTAAAAAGTTTACGGTAACGACCATGAAGGCCATAAAAAGCACTGCCCCCTGTACCATGGGAAAATCCCGGGTCAAAATCGATGTGACCACCAGCCTGCCCAATCCCGGTACAGCAAAGATGGTCTCGGTAATGACGGCTCCGCCCAGAAAGGTGGCTAACTGCAGACCGCTCACGGTGACCACCGGAATCAATGCGTTTTTAATGGCATGTCCGAAAACCACTCCCCGTTCGAGAAGCCCTTTGGAGTAAGCCGTTCGGATAAAATCGGACCGAAGGACTTCGAGCAGACTGGATCGCAGCATGCGGGTGATCTCTGCCGATAATCTGACCCCGAGTGACAGGGCCGGCATCAGCATGAGCAGCAAACTCTTTTTCAGATCAACCCAGGGCTCCACATAGCCGGAGGGGGGAAGCCACCCCAACTGAATCGAAAAGAAAAATATCAACATGATTCCCAGCCAGAACGGCGGGATGGAAACTCCGGACAGGGCAAAAAGTGTGCCGCCGTAGTCCCACAGGGTCCCCTTCCTTGTCGCACTGATGATCCCGGCAGGAATGGCAATCATCAACGCGATCAGAAAGGAAAAGATGGTCATCTGAATCGTTACCGGCAATTTTTGCAGGATCACCTGAAGAACATCGGAATTATCTTTTAACGAATTGCCGAGATCGCCCTGAACAACGCCGGTGATCCAGTTAAAATATTGCTGGTACAGAGGCAAATCAAGTCCCAGCTGGTGTCTCAGGGCCTGAAGGGCTTCTTCCGTCGCTTCCTGTCCCAGCATCATTCGGGCAGGATCACCCGGTGTGATGTGAATCAGGGAAAAAACAATAATACTGACGAATAGCAGAATAACCAGCATCAATCCAAACCGCCGAATGATAAACGATAACACCTGCTTCCCTCCTTTTTTAAAGATTTGTCTAATGAAAGAGGTGCCAGGGAATTCCTGACACCCTTGTTTCTATTCCAGGTACCTGTTATTCGAAGTAAACATGGTGGAAACGCATCATCGTATCCGGATAAGGAGTGAAGCCTTTCAAGTTATCCTTGTACGCTTTGTAGTCGATCTCGTGGTACAGGAAGATATAAGCTGCTTCATCTTGAGCAATTTTCGTCGCTTCGGTATATAAAGCTCTTCTTTTGTCCGGAGCTGTTTCCTGACGTGCCTGTTCAAGTAAACCGTCTACCTCCGGGTTGCTGTATCCATAGTTGATATATCCTGTTGAGTGAAGCAGAGGATACACGTTTCCATCCGGGTCGGTTCTTCCGCTCCATCCCAGTCGGGATGCGTGGAATTCATGGTTGTCCATCTTGTCGAGCATCGTACCGAATTCGACGATTTCCAGTTTCACATCAATGCCGGCTTCGGCTGCCATGGACTGGATCATTTCACCCATTTGTTGTTCTACGGGCTTGGGATTGATCATCAGTGTAAAGCTGAAGCCATCCGGATATCCTGCTTCCGCCATTAACTGCTTTGCTTTTTCAACGTCGCGCTGCACGACTTCAAGGCTGTCATCATATGCCCAACTGCTCGGCGGAATCGGTCCGGCAGCGGTGATAACGGCATCCCTCATCACGACTTTCTTGATCGCTTCCCGATCAATCACCAGATCGAGTGCCTTTCTTAATTTTGCATTGTTAAAAGGTTCGCCTTTATGGTTCAAATAGAGCCCCTGAAAACCGAGTGTACCGGTTTCGGCAAGTTCAATACCTTCGCTCTGCTTCAGTTTTTCAATTTCCTTCGGTGGAACGCGGTTGATAATATCCGCGTCTCCGGATAACAAATTGGTTACACGAACATTTTCGTCGGCATACGGGATGATTGTGATTTTTGTGACTTTGGGAAGTTCACCCCAGTAATCGTCATACCGTTCCAGTACGATCCGGTCCTGAACCACACGTTCTACAAATTGAAACGGACCAGTTCCAACCGGTGAATTTGAAAAGTCTTTCCCTTTTTCCTGTACAGCCGTGGGAGATACCATCATTCCGGCGCGATCCGTCAATACCGCCAGGAAAGGACTGAACGGTGCGTCCAGTTCGACCTCTACCGTATACTCATCCACCACTCTGACTTCTTGCACGGGAGAAAGTTCCGAAGCACGGGGAGATCCGGCGTCGGGATCCATCATTCGTTCAAAATTGAATTTGACCGCTTCCGCATTAAAAGGTGTGCCGTCATGGAACGTCACTCCCTGACGCAGGAAGAAGGTGTACACTTTGCCATCTTCACTGATTTCCCAATCTTCTGCCAATTGCGGTACGAGATTGAGATTGGCATCAATATCGATCAGCTTGTCATACAAACTTTGATAGGTTTGTCTGTCGACCGCTGCAGTGGAAAAATGGGGATCCATCTGCGGCGGGTCATCGTCCATCCCGACAATTAATTCCGTTTTACCGGGTTCGGATGAAGAGTCGGAGGATGTTTCCGTTTGATTCCCGTCACCATTCGTATTTGTGGAACCGGCCTGATCAGCCCCTCCACAACCGGTCACAGCCAGCATCAAAACCAGTAACGCTGTCCACAGCCAAAAAAACCGCTTGCGATTCAATGAAATGCCCCCTTTATTTTTAAATATTTTGATTATTTTAACATAAAATAAAAATATAATGTGGTATTTTTATTTTATGGTAAAAGTTTTCAGCGAATAAAATTGAAGCGGCTCTTTAACACTTTTAATTCCAGAATGACATTGGTCTTCACGACCCCTTCAATTTTGTTCAACTTGTTCATTAAGAAATCGGAAAATTCATCATGGTTTTTTGTGAATACTTCAAGGAATAGTTGATATTCACCGGAAGTTAACACCACGTATCTGACTTCGTCGATATGCTGCAGTTGATTGACAACATGGTCGAGCATGTTGGTTTCAACAGAGACATGGACAATCGTCTGGATGTTTAATCCCACTTTGATCGGATTGACCACCCCCACCAGGCTGAGAATACCTTCATTTTGAAGTTGAGCCACCCGTACACGGATTGTACGTTCCGTCACTCCCAATTTCTCTGCAATTTGTGTAAAGGGCATCCTTGCATTTTCCTGTAAAAACGCGACGATTTTGATATCCAGATCGTCCAGTTTCCCCGGTGTTCCCTCGTGTTGATGCGGGTCAATATTTTCAATCGGATTCATGATTGAACTCCCCCCCTGTTTTTCGTATTTATTCTCCATACTTTGAAACGAAATTCGTTTTTATTTTTTGTTTTTAGTACGTATATTTATTAATTATTGTATATAATAATCGAATTTCAATTATTATTCAAGTGTTTATTTTCGTATATGTGTAATTTTTTTGAATAATCTTTAAAAATAAAAAACCGGATTTGATTTGCCTTCCCCTCACTACGTTCGGCCGGTCAGCATCAAATCCGGTTTGTTATTTTTTGGATGTTATGCATTTTGCAGCTTATTTCCCTTTGAGGAACTGCAAAACTTTCTTGAATCTCGTGAACGATTACAGACTTTTTTGGCACATTGAACTTAGAGTCTTATGCGAAAAAGCTAAAAAGTGCCTCACCCGGTGACACAGTTGATCTCTGTCGTCAACGGATTATAGGAACCTTTCTCTCATACCGGAAGTGCAACTGGGGAGCCAAGTTTAATTCCTTCGGAAACAAATTAACTTGGTTTGGGTACAAGATTCAACATTGAATTATCTAGGAAAATAATATTCCGGATTTGATTTGCCTTTCCCTCACTTCGTTCGGCCGGTCAGCATCAAATCCGGAATATTATTTTTATACCATGATTCTATGGCTATAGGTTTTTTATACTCTTTAAAGTTTGTAAACCTCGCGATACTTCTTTTTCAAATAATCAACGAGGTAGAAAGAATTGATCTCTTCGCCGGTGGTGTCCATCAGGATTTCCGCCGGTTTTTTCAGCCTTCCGTACTGGTGGACATTGTCCGTCAGCCAACGGCGGATCGGATGAAGGTCTCCCTCGGACAGCAAATCATTAAAATTGGGCAAATCCTTATCCATCGCATATTTCAATTGCGCGGAATAGATGTAGCCCAGGGCATAGGAGGGGAAGTAGCCAAAATCTCCCGCCGACCAGTGAACATCCTGCAACACCCCTTCGCGGTCGGTGGGCGGACGTACACCGAGATACTCATTCATCAGATCATTCCAGATGCCGGGCAGGTCCCCGACACGGATCTCATCGGTGATCAGCCCTTTTTCGATTTCATAGCGCACCATCACGTGCAGGGCATACGTCAATTCATCGGCCTCGATACGGATCAGCGATGGCTGCACCACATTGATGCCAAGGTAAAATTCATCCGGCGATACCCCTTCAAATTGCTGCGGCGAATACTGTTTGAGATGGGGGTAAAAATAGGTCCAGAAATGGCGATTGCGGGCCACGATATTTTCCCAGAACAGGGATTGTGACTCATGGATCCCCATGGACGTTCCTTTATGTAGCGGTGTTCCCGCCAGATTGGGAGAAATATTTTGTTCATAGAGTGCGTGCCCGCCTTCATGGATCGTACCAAATACAGAAGTACGAAAATCGTATTCATCGTACTTGGTGGTAATCCGCACATCCCACGGATTCAGGTCTGTCGCGAAGGGATGGATCGTCTCGTCCAGGCGCCCCGCTTCAAAATCATATCCCATCGCCTTCAACACGACATAATGGAAGGCTTCCTGTCCGTGCTTGTCAAATTTTTGAAAAATAAAATCGGTGCGGGGTTTGTGCGGGGATTCCTGGATTTCGTTCAACAATCGGACAAGATCCTCCCGCAATTCCCCGAATACGCGATCGAGGATTTCCACGGTCATGTCAGGTTCATAATGATCCAGCAAGGTGTCATAGGGATGTTGCTTGTATCCCCAGTACTGCAAAAATTCTTTCTGAAAATCGACCACCTGTTGCAGATAAGGTTGAAACAAGGAGAATTCATCTTTCTCTTTCGCTTCTTCCCATACCTGCCCTGCTTTTGACGTGACCACGGTAAACTCGCGATAACGATCGGCCGGAATCTTGTGATTTCGCTCATACTCTTTTTTGTAGTAAGCGAGGGTTTTGCGGGTGACCGGTGTTAACTGAATTTCTACCCCGGGGTCGGATAAAGCATCCAAAAACTCTTTCATACGCGGTGATGTCATCATTTCAAAAGCTTTTTCTGCCATCGTTCCCAGAACTTCGGCGCGCTGACTTCTTCCTTTTTTGGGCGCGCCGGTGTGTAAATCCCAGTCGATTAATGCAACCGTTTCTTGATAATGCAAGATGGTGCGGACATAATCGCGAAACGCTTGTTCCATTTCTTTGACATTCATCGCTAAGCTCCCCTTTCATCCCTTTCGCTTTCATTCTAACAATAATTATAAATGAAGAAAATTGGACACATACACTTATTTTTTTTTTTGTGAAAGATGAAATATAATAGGAAGGGAGCACCGTATAGACAGAAAGAGGTGAATCGTACATGCACCCGTTGTTCGGCTGGGGCCTGATTTTCTGGATGACCCTGCTGCTTGGCCTTTTCGCCATCGGCGGATATTTTATGTTTCGCAAATTTTTGAAGAGCATGCCCAAAAGAGACGGGAAATCGGATCTCGACTGGCAGGATTACTATATTGAAAAATCGCTTCATTTATGGACGGAGGAAGGAAAGGCGCTGCTCAACGAACTGGTGGAACCGGTCCCCTCTTTGTTCCGCGACACGGCGAAAAGGTCGATCGCCAGCCAAATAGGGAAACTGGCGCTGGAAGAAAACGCAACCACAATTACGAACGATCTCATTATCCGCGGGTACATCATCGCCACCCCCAAACGGGATCATAAGTGGCTGATCGATCATTTGAAGAACAAAAATATTGATTATTCTTCTTACCTTCATTTGATGGAATAAATTTTTCAATAAAAAATTGATAGGAGTGAGTTTGAAAATGGCTACTGTTGTGCAAACGCTGGAAGGCTGGTACAGTTTACACGATTTTCGTTCGATTGACTGGCAGGCATGGAAAAGCGCATCTGCGGAGACTCGACGCAAAGCGCTCGATGAGTTGTTGACGTTGCTGGAATCCTATCAGCAAACGGAAGACAAAAAGGAAGGCAGCACCGCTTTTTACAGCATTGTCGGGCAAAAAGCCGATTTTGTGATCATGCATCTGCGTGAGACACTGGATGAGTTGAACGAGCTGGAAACGGCTTTTAATAAAACCACCTTTGCCGATTTTACACTTCCCGCCCATTCGTATGTGTCCGTGGTAGAACTGAGTAACTATGTGCACTCCCCGGGCGAAGACCCGTACAGTAATCCGGAAATCGTCGCCCGCCTCAAGCCGATTTTACCGAAGACGAAGTATTTCTGCTTCTATCCGATGGACAAGCGCCGCGAAGGCAACGACAATTGGTACATGCTGTCGATGGAGGAACGGAGAGAGTTGATGAAGAGTCACGGCATGATCGGCCGTAACTACGCGGGCAAAGTGAAGCAGATCATCACCGGTTCCGTAGGGTTCGATGACTGGGAATGGGGTGTCACCCTGTTTGCCGACGACGCGCTCACCTTTAAAAAGATGATCTACGAAATGCGCTTCGATGAGGTCAGTGCCCGCTACGGCGAGTTCGGCGAGTTTTTCGTAGGGAACCTGCTGACGGGTGATAAGGTTCGTTCGATGCTGAATGTGGGTGAATAGATGAGGTAAGGAAGGGCTGTTCCGGCTGGGTAGACCGGAACAGCCCTTTTAAATTTTCTGGTTTTTGGGTACGTAGATTAGGGTGATTTTTTCGTCCTAAATGTTCGTTCAACGGTCTAAACCCAAATTTAAGACGAAAAAACCACCTAATGCACCGCGAAATTGATGAAATCATATCCAATAGGACCATTTAAGACGAATTTTTCGTCTTAAATTTCAGCTTCAAGCCCCTTTTATAAAAATAAGACGATTTATTCACCCTATATTTTGAGAATCTTCCCGCAACAAAACTACCCGGTTACAGCGCCCGCCACACCCCGACCGCAAGCAAAATCCATCCGATCAGGAAAGCCACTCCGCCAAACGGCGTGATCGCACCGAGTGCGGAAATCCCGCTCAGCGTCAAGGCATACAGGCTGCCGGAAAACAAAACAATCCCGAGCAAAATCAGCCAGCCGGACCAGGCCACCAGTGAAGAACCGGGAAAACGGTCCGCCAGAATCGCGATGAGAATTAACGCCAGCGCATGGACCATATGATAATAGGTTCCCGTCTGGTAGACTTCCAGCCGTTCCGGAGACAACACATTTTTTAGACCGTGAGCGCCGAACGCCCCCAGCGCAACTGCGAGAAAGGCATTGATACTTCCCAGAGCAACAAATAATTTCAGCATCATATGATCGCTTCTCCTTTTTTGATTGGTTGACACGTCTTTAAAATCACTTCATTATAACCATAAACGGACATTCAATCGCAAGCGAAAAAGATAGTGGCCACACACATCCTGCCAGGACGAGGAGGAGAACGAACCATTGAACAACCCAACCAACAACCCAACGAACCACAACCGCATCTTGATTTTCAGTGGCGGAAATCTGGGTCCATGGGCCCTTAAACATATCAGAGATGAGGACCTCCTGGTCGGGGTCGACCGGGGAGCGATTTTTCTCATCCGGCACGAATATGTCCCGCACTACGCCATCGGCGATTTTGACTCGGTCACGGAGGAAGAACTCGAGCAAATTCGCGGGCGGTGCAATAAAATCGATTGCTACGATCCGGTGGATAAGGACTACACCGACACTGAACTGGCCTTTGAATGGGCGCTGTCCCGCCGGCCGCGTGAGATCGTGATGCTGGGGGTGATCGGCAGCCGGATCGACCATACCCTCGCCAACATTCAGTTGCTGACACGGGGGTTGCAAAAGGGGATTTCCTGCCGCATCATCGATGAAAAAAATGAAATCATGTTGATCGACCGACCCACGACGTTACGAAAAGGGCGGTTTGATCACGTTTCGCTGTTACCGATGACACAGGAGGTCAGCGGGATCACACTAAACGGATTCAAGTATCCGCTGCAGGACGCCACGCTGACGATCGGGCAAACCCTCGGCATCAGCAACGTGCTTGAAGCGGAAGAAGGCCGGATCACTCTTCGGTCGGGGCAACTGCTCGTCATCTGCAGCAGTGATTAAAACAGGTTCAGATAAACATCATCATATGTTCCTCATCGTAGTAACGCTGATTCACCTTTAACGCCTTTTTCTCCAGACCGTACGTTTCAAAACCGACTTTTTCGTACAGGCGCTTGGCGCGGGTATTGCGGCTGGCCACGGTGAGAATCACCTGCTCCAGTCCGCTGAGCTCGCGCGCCTGTTTTTTGACATAGTTCAATAACTTCGTGCCGACGCCGCGGCCCTGATAATCGCGCCCGACATACATTCCCCAGATGTAGCCCTTGTGGCGCATCTTTTTTTGCGTATACTGGTAAAAGCCCACCACGCCGACGAGGTCATCGCCTGCAAAAGCACCTGCGATGAAATTATTCGGCCGGTTGCGTTTTTTCAGCTTCTCACGCATATCCGCCACCGTCGCCTTCCGCTCCTCATCAAAGGAGGCAGCAAAGGCCTCGGGGTGGTCACGCAACGATTGAAGTCGAATCTCCCTGTACTGTTCAGCATCTTCGACGGTTAATTTTCGTACCTCAATCAAGACACAATACCTCCATTTTTCCGGTCATTATTTTCCATTATAATCAATCCCCCCGCCGCAATAAAAACAGCATGGCTCCCGATATACAGCGTTTATCGGTCATCATGCCTCGTTACCGCGCATCACATCACTTTTATGTATCTTTTGGCGCATTCCCACCCGTTTCCAGTTGCATCTTCCGTTAACATGATTCAGTTCGCAATTCGTGACACCTTTTCGAAGCGGCCCAGTTGTTCCGGCGTGCCAAAAACGATTAATTCGTCGCCCATAGCCAATTTTTCCGATGAAAGAGGATTGCTGATGATTCGCTCTCCCCTTTTGATGGCCGCGATGGTCACCCCATACTCCTGCCTGATACTCGACTCCGACAGCGTTTGACCGACCAGCGGAGAATCCGGGGAAAGTGTAATCTCTTCTACCTCAAAAGCGGCATTGGCACTCTGCAAAATGGTATCCACATAATCAATGCTTCCCGGCTTCAGGATGGAAAGAGCCATTCGTCGTCCGCTGATGTTGGACGGATTGATCACCTTGTCAGCTCCCGCCCTGCGCAATTTTTCCTCCGATTCCGGCCGTTCCACCCGCGAAACCACTTTTATCGACGGATTCAACCCTTTTGCTGTCAGTGTGATGAAGACATTATCCGCATCCGCCGGAAGCGTGGCCACTAGACCCGCCGCCCGTTCAATGCCCGCTTTATATAAAATTTGATCTTCCGTCGCATTCCCGATGATGTAGAATAATTCCTTCGGCAGATCCGTTATTCGGTCCTGTTCACATTCAATCACCACAACAGACTTACCCGCCTGCAAAAGTTGTTCAACCACCTGCTGCCCCACTCTTCCCCAGCCGCACACGATGATATGTCCCTGTAATTTAGCAATCGCCTGCTCCATCCTCTTCCTCCTTACCGATATGGAAAACGATCCTTCAATAATCCCCGCAGCCATCACACCGAGAGCGTAAGCCACCAGTCCGATTCCGATCGGGATGATAATCAGGGCGAAGGTTTTCCCCTCTATCGTCGTCGGATATAGATCTCCGTACCCCACCGTCAACAACGAAACCATCGTCATCCACAGGGAATCAAAAAAACTTATTCGCTCAATCAACGCGAATCCGACCGTTCCGATCAAAATATTGATCGTCATCCCCAGCATGGCCAGCATTAATTTTTTATTAATACTCATAGACATCCTCCATAACATTCGCCCCCGCTTCCCGCCGAAGAAAGACAGTAAGGAACACCCCCGGCCCCGGATCCACAAGGGGAAGCGCCATCATACTTTTTATTAAAATACCATCGGCGTGTAGCCGTCCGCGATGAGATCGGATACGATTTTCCCGACGTACTCTACCTGAATTCCCATCGATTCCAGCTCGCCGGTAAAACCCTGCTGTTCGGAAATAAAACGACAGGCCAGCGGTGTCTCATATTCTTTGACGGCCATCGCGCGCTCACGAAAATCCGGATCATCCACCAGCAATTTTTCGCTGGGTCCGAAAAAGCATACTTTCACATCATCCATCCAACCGTTCTTTTTAGCATTGGTGGCATAGAGCACCCCCGTCAACGCCTTATCCTTTTCCGCCGTAGAAATAATCACCAGCAACTTTTTGCTCACAACCGATCCCTCCCGATCAATAAATTTTTCTTCATTTTACCATATTCGCGGAACCGGCGGTTTACTCCCATTTAAACGTAAAACTGGCGACGATGAACGAAACCGCCATCCATCCGAGCAACAGCAGTGTTTCCGGCCACAACATCGTCAAATCGGCACCCACATTCATCACCTGACGTAACGCCGTAGACAGATGGGCGATCGGCAAAAGCTTCACAATCGGCTGTAGCAGTTCCGGCATGTTGGAAATCGGGAAGAAGACGCCGCCCAAAAAAAGCAGCGGAAAACTGATCATGCCTGCGATCGGCCCGGCACTTTCCGGTGTTTTTGCCAGCCCGGCGATGATAAATCCCATGGCGATAAAGGTGAGGGTCCCGAGCACGACAAACATCACCAGCAACGCCCACGATCCGTTCACCTGCGTTTCAAAAAAGAGGTATCCCACCAGCAACACGATCAGGGCCTGAAATCCATTGAGCAAAAGGCGGGCCGTGATCTGCGCTGAGATAAAGGTGGAGGCATGGAGCGGTGTGCTCTGCATGCGTCTGAGAATGCCCCGTTCGCGCCAGGATGCGATTTGTCCGGCCACGCCGTTCAGGTTGTTGGACATGATCATCATCGCCACAATCCCGGGAACAAGAAAATCAATGTATTCCAGTTGAACTCCCTGAACACCCTCCGGATTAACTGCCAGTACCGGCTCATACCCGGTGAGAGACTTGCTGATGCCATCAATCACCTGGTTGATGACAGTGAGTCCGACCTGTGCCGTGGTCATCCGCGTTTCATCATAGTAGACATTCACCCCGGCAGGCGGCTGAGAACCGGCTTCAGCTCCCCCTGATCCGCCTGCGGCTTCTGCAGCGGCGGCTTCAAGGGACTGACCGTAACCTTCGGGAATCTCCACGATCAACTGAACGTCACCGTTCTTTAATCTTTCCAGGGCGCCGTTCAGGTCGGTGACGGTCACCGGCGGTTCAACAACTTCAATGATTCCCTGTTGTCCGATGGTGTCGATTAACTGCTGCGAGGCTGTGCTTTCGTCCCCATCGATGACATAAGCCTGCAGCGAAATGTTGCCGCCGGAAGAGCCAAGGAAAGAGCCGAGCATGAGCATCAACAATATCGGAAATAACAACGAAAAAAAGATGACCTGCCTGTTCCTCGCAAAAATCCGTAACTGCGCCAGTGTCAATTGCCAGTATGCTTTTAAGCTCATTCTTCCCTCAGACTCCTTCCCGTCATGGAAATGAACACATCTTCCAGATTGGACTCGCGTGTGTCGAGGTCAAGATCGATCCCCTTCTCCAGCTTCAGACGGGAAATCAGGTTTTGCGGCGTATCCAGTGCCACGATTTCACCCTGATCCATCAAACAGATGCGGTCACACAACACCTGCGCTTCGTCCATGTAGTGAGTGGAGAGAACAACCGTTTTCCCCTTTTCCTTCAACTTCAGAATAATGTCCCACAGTGTACGGCGGGCCTGGGGATCGAGCCCGGTGGTGGGCTCGTCCAAAAAAATGACGAGCGGGTCATTGATCAGTGCGAGGGCGATGGCCAGCCTCTGTTTTTGCCCGCCGGACAGGCTTTTGACGCGGGCATTCTTTTTTTCGGTGAGGATCATTTCTTTAAGCAGCGGATCAATCTCCCGCGGATCCTTATAAAAACTGGCGTACATTTGCATGATCTCTTTTACGGTGAGCAGTTCAAACAGGGAGGTGGACTGAAGCTGCACTCCGATCACCTGCTTCACCTTATTGAGCGATTTTTGCGTATCGTATCCGGCCACGATGGCAGTTCCCCCGTCGGGCCGGCGCAATCCTTCGATCATCTCCATGGTCGTCGTTTTGCCGGCGCCGTTCGGTCCGAGCAGACCGAAAATCTCGCCCTTCCTCACTTCAAAATCGATTCCCTTAACGACGGTGGCGCCGTTGTATTTCTTGGTCAGTCCTCTGACTTCAATGATCGGGCTGTTGTTGGCCATAAGTGCCTGTTCCTCCTCTTTTTTAAAAAATGGGCAGGGCTGTCTGTCGTGTGGTGCGCCCCACCGGTTCCGTTGGTTCCGAGATGGCGATTAGTAACCGAAATGGTCAGGATGGGGTCCGACCCGCTCTCCGGTATGCAATCCGTTCATCTGTTCCATCTCATCTTCCGCCAGCTGAAAATCAAATATACCGGCATTTTCGCGGATGCGCTCTTCGCGGATGGACTTGGGGATGACGATCACGCCATGCTGCAACTCCCAGCGCAGCACGATTTGTGCCGGAGTCTTGTCGTACTTTTGGCTCAACTGTTGCACGACCGGGTGGTCAAAGATTTTTCCGCGCATCAACGGGCTCCACGCTTCCAGCTGAATCTCATTTTCCCGGCAAAATTGCAGCAGTTCCTGTTGATAGAGGCGCGGGTGAAATTCAACCTGATTGACCATCGGCTTCACGCGCAGGTCCGGTTCCGCCAGCAGGTAGCGAAGGTGGTGGACAAGGAAGTTGCTCACCCCGATCGCCCGCACTCGGCCCTCCAGATACAATTTTTCCAGGGCGCGCCAGGTATCTTTGAATTTCCCCGGAACAGGCCAGTGAATGAGGTACAGGTCGACATAATCGAGGTCCAGCTTGCGGCTGCTATCCTCGAAAGCGCGCAGGGTCTCGTCATAGCCCTGATCGGTGTTCCACACCTTGGTGGTGATAAAAATCTGTTCGCGCGGGATGCCGCTGGCCCTTACGGCACGGCCCACCCCCTGCTCATTTTGATAGTAAGCAGCGGTATCGATGCTGCGATAACCCGTACGCAGTGCCGCCTCAACAGCCTGCTCCACTTCGTTTCCTTCCTGTACTTTATAGACACCGAGCCCTAGCCAGGGCATCTCGACGCCATTATGTAACGTCACCGTGTCGGATATATGATTGATTTTCATTGGATCGACTCACCTCTTGAATGGATGGATTTTACTGTTCCTGTCGTTCATTATATCGGTAGTGAGGGGATTTTGGAAGTTGGCGGGGAGGGATGCGGGAAAGAGGGAGGATGTAGACTAGTCGTGGTTGGATCGTTTGAGCTTAACCCGGCAGGCAAACTCGCAAAAAATAGAGGAACATTTGTTCGTTTTTTTATGGATATTTGTATTTTCCTCGAAAATAGAGTACATATTTTCATTTATTTCCCGTGTATCCCTGTGTTATTTATGATTTACAGTCGAATAACGAACATTCGTTCCTCTATTTTGCCGTATTTCTACGCTGACAGGAAAATAATGAACTTTATGTCCGTTAATATCGAACCAAAAACAGCAAATTCATGAATTTGCAACAATAAATTTGGAACGCTTTCCGGAGGAAAGCGGACTACTTTTCCCCCTCCCGCTCCCCCTCCAGCATCTCCAGCAACTGATCGGGATCATCCGATACGCGGACCATCCGGCGCACGGCCTCGTCCACGAACCCTTCTTCCGTGATGTGGTCAAGAAGGCGCACAAGGGGATCATAATATCCCGCCACATTCAACAGCCCCAATGGCTTTTGGTGATCACCGAGCGCCTTCCAAGTGTACACTTCAAAAAATTCCTCCAGCGTTCCGATCCCGCCCGGCAAGGCAATAAATCCATCGGCGCTTTCATACATCAATGATTTACGTTCGTGCATATTGCGAACAATGCGCAGGTCGGTCACATGGTGATGGGCCACCTCCCGCTCCACCAGCGCCTCGGGAATCACCCCGAGCACGCGCCCGCCTTCTTTTAAAACGGAGTCAGCGATCGTACCCATCAATCCGACACCGGAACCTCCGTAAACCAGCTTGATGTCCCGCCTTGCCAGGGCACGACCCAGCTTCTCCGCCGCCTCTCCATAAACGCCCTGCCTTCCCGGCCGCGAACCACAAAAAACACAGATGCTGCCTATCGACATCAATATCGCCTCCTGTCAATCATACTTTGAACAAGACAATACTCACCCTTTTTAGTATCATAAATATTGATGAGAAATTGCAAATATTTTCACGAACCCGGTGAAGTTGGTGACGTTGCCTGTGCAAATTTTTGCAGGCACAATGTATTCTGACTCGCCCGCACCGGAGACCCATGAACCCTGCCCTACTCGCCGGGTTTCAGACATAAATACAGACATGGACGGAGGGAAAACCTGTGAAACCGATAGAATCACGCGATCCGATTCAAAAGGAAATAAATCGTTTTGCAAATAAGGTGGTTTATCTTCATCTGGAAACCACAACCGGTTCATACACTTCACATTATGATGAAAAAGCGCTCCAGGTCGGCGCTTACATCCGTAACGGAAAAATCCAATTTTTTCACGGGAAAATTACCGGTGACGAGCCCGGCCCCTACCGGGTCGGTTTAAAAATGGATCTCGGTTGGGTCTATGCCGAGGGCCTGACCCACTGGGAAGTGGATGATCACGGACGACTTTTAATGGCCGGCCACGATGGCGAGGGCAAACTGGCGGTCGCTTTTCAACTGAGTGAAAAACCGTTTTGAGGAGGAGGCAACGAAGACATGGGAATACAAAATGATCAGGATAAAACGATGGCAGTAAACGAACAGATCAAAGTTGAAGGTATGACCGGTCAGGATGAGCATGTACTGGTGATTTTCCCTCACCCCGATGATGAAGCCTTCGGTACTTCCGGCACGATCGCCATGTACCGCAAGCGGGGCGTGCCGGTCACTTACGTATGCGCCACCCTTGGCGAAATGGGACGGAACATGGGTAATCCGCCGTTCGCCACCCGTGAATCGCTCCCGCTCATTCGTAAAAAAGAGTTGCAGGAAGCGGCGCGCGTTCTGGATCTCACCGAACTGCGCATGCTGGGTCTGCGCGACAAAACGCTGGAGTTCGAGGATTTCGAAGAGCTGACCCGCCGTTTCGCCGCCATCATCGAGGAGATCCGGCCGACGCTGGTGATTACGTTTTATCCCGGCTACAGCGTCCATCCCGATCACAACACCTGCGGCGCCGCGGTGATCGAGGCGATCCGCCGGATGCCCGACACCGAAAGGCCGACCGTGCACTGTGTCGCTTTTTCCAACGATTGTGAGGAAGCGCTGGGTGAGCCGGACGTGGTCCGCGACATCAGCGATGTGAACGACATTAAAATCGCCGCCATTCAGGCGCACCGCTCCCAGGTGGAGGGCTTCCGCGGCGGTCTCGCCAAGCGACTGGATAAGCGCGACCCGAGCACGATTCGCTGGATCAACACGGAACGGTTTTGGACGTATCGATTTTGATGAGCGATGGGGAGGGGGATGGGGGCCGGTCTGGTTGGTCTGGGCTTCGGGTGGGTCCAGGGACGATCCATGGCATGGACGGAAAAATAAGACGATTTTTTCGTCTTATTTTTACAATTCGGCCTAAATCGGAAAAAATAGGACGAAGAATTCGTCCTATTTTCACCGAATCATATGATACGCAACATTGGAAAACGATATAAGACGAATTTTTCGCCTTATAACTCGGCGGAAGCGTTGATTTCAAATTTTAAGACGAAAAATTCGTCTTAATTACCGCTGCCCGTAGAAGCGGATACAACGATTCCATCCGATCACGGCCGCCGATCCCAAGGCTCAAGGGTACCGACAACGGTGGTCTGCCGGTCCTCACGGATCGCCCGAATGACTCCGCCCGAAATCTCCCGATTGGTCAGCCATCTTGACCGTCCGTCATCTTCGATCACGAACCCCAATTGAACCTGCCTGTAATCACAATCGGGGCGCGTTGCGACCGCCGCACTTTTTTTGACCGCCTCCAGATTCGATGCACTCCCCAGCACATGAAAAATTTTGAAGAGACCCGGAGATCGCTGAGACCCTGATGATCCAGGATGTACCTGAGACCCCGCGGGTGCCGGTAATACATCACCGCGGCCGAACGCCTTTTCACGAAAAGCCAGAATCTCATCCACGATCACATCCAGGGCACGGGGTGCCACGGAATGGATCCACGCGACAACCATGTCAATCGGTCCGAAGTGCTGCTGGCAGCGGCGAACCTCCTGGCGTAGCACATGATCATCCTGATAATCGAGCGGCAACGGCAGCAAGCGCTCGGGGTCCGGACTCATTTTTCTCAATCGCTCAAGGCGTCCCCGATTACGCGCAATCACGGACACATGATACCCCTGCGAAAGTAACCAACCCACAGCTTCCGCCAGCATTCCCGACCCACCGACAACCAGCACATGTTGAGTCATCAGCAAACCAATCCCCCTCCTTCTGAATCAATCCACTTTTTCTCTCACCCTCTATTATAAAGGAAATCAATTCCAGTCAGTAGAATAAAACGGTGGCTCTGCGTTAAAGCTGATGATATAAGTAGGAGAATGAATCTCGCCTGCGCCCTCCGAACCACGTGCAAACAAAAGACACATAGAAGGAGACCTGACTGATGAAACAACTGGATCTCATTGATGTATCCACAAAAATTATCATCGGCTTTTTTTTGCTATTTTTGATTACAAAAATGCTGGGGAAAACGACGATCAAACAATTGACTCCCTTTGATTTCGTGTCGGCGATCGTGCTCTCGGAGCTGCTCGGAAACGCCATCTACGAGAAAAATGTCACCCTTTTTTATATCGCATATTCCATCTTTTTATGGGGCGGACTTTTGATCTTGATGGAAAAAATCCTACTGAAATTCAGAAAACTTCGCGGGTTTTGGGAGGGAAATCCTTCGATCATCATTCGCAAAGGGAATATTGATCGAAAAGAGCTTCAAAAAAACCGGATGAATGTGAATCAACTGATGAGCCTGCTGCGTCAAAATAAGGTTTTTTCCGTACGCGAGGTGGAGTATGCTGTTCTGGAACCCAATGGCTCGATCAGTGTGCTCAAAAAACCGCAACATCAGAGTGTCACGCTCAACGATTTGAAATTGCAGGGCAATCCAGCGCAGCTCCCCACCAGCTTAATTTTGGACGGGGAGGTGCTGAAGGATCATTTGAGTGAGATCGGTTATGATGAAGAGTGGTTGCAAAAACAAATCTTCATTTTCGGTGTGACGGATGTCAAAGATGTTCTCTATGCCGACTGGTTACCGGGACAGGGTATCTATGTGGTTCCCAAAAATGACTAATCAATCCCACACGCCTGCGCCAGCACCTCCACCAGATGCAACACACGCACTTCCGCCCCCAGACCCTTTCGCTCCACGCCCAGCTTCATCTGCAAAAGGCATCCCGGATTGGCGGTCACAATCGTGGTGGCGCGGGTCGCGGCCACTTTTTCCATTTTGTCATCTAATATTTGCATCGATTCATCATGGTGAAGCAGGTTGTATATGCCGCCGGAACCACAGCAGCGCTCACTCTGCTCCATCTCGACAAAAGTCGCTCCCGGCACGGACCGGAGCAGGCGGCGCGGTTCATCGGCCACACCCTGCACGTGGCGAAGATGGCAGGAATCCTGATAGGTGATGATCCCGCCGTGCCATTTTTTCCGAAAAGGGAGGGGGCCAAAACGGTCGAGAATCTGGCTGATGTCCCGGTTTTTGCTGACAAAGTCGCGGGCCCGAACCGGCCACGCACCATCCTCCTCCGCAAGCAGACGGTCATACTCTATCAGCATCGCGCCGCATCCCCCGGCGTTATTGATGTAAAAATCGCTTCCGGAACGCTCGAAAGCTTCGATGTTTGCCTGCGCCAGTTTTATCGCCATCTCCCTCATCCCCTGATGGGCATGGAGGGCGCCGCAGCATTTTTGCCCCGCCGGAATCACCACTTCACATCCGACGAGGCGGAGAAGTTCAATCGTCAACCGATTGGTGCGCGACATCAATGCATCCATCACGCACCCGGCAAAAAAGGCGACACTCGCTTTTTTCTCGCCCACGGCGGGTAACACCGAACCGAAATCGTACGGTTTCGCCGCCAGCGACTCCACCCTGGGGAGGACCGCCTCAAAACGGGCGGCGGTCGGAGACACTTTTTCGATCAATCGGGTGGAACGGAGCATCCAGTCGAGGCCGCTTTTTTGATAGAATCGAACCATGCGGCCGATGATACGCAAACGCCCCGGATAGGGAAAAACGTGGTGCAGAATGGCTTTCTTCAGCCGATCGCTGCGGCCGGGGTGTGAATGCGGTGCCGACTGGTACAGCACATGTTTCGTCTCTTCGAGGATGTGCCCGTAAGGCACCCCCACCGGACAGGCTGTTTCACAGGCGCGGCATCCGAGACAGAGGTCAATCGGTTCGGCCAGATGACGGTGGAGGTCCAACTTACCCTCAGCGGCCATTTTTACAAGAGCGATCCGTCCTCGCGGAGAAGCCGATTCTTTCCCCATCGACTGATAGGTGGGACAGACCGGCAGGCAGTAGCCGCACTGGATGCAGCGGTTCGTTTCCTCATAGGTCCGTTCGAATAATTGCCGGATGAAGTTTTCATTGGCGCGACCCTGTTTGTTTCCCTGCCCGCTGGCGCTTCGATTCTGGTCCTGATTCCTTTGCTGTCCGCCCATTTACTTCAACTCCACCCTGGTCTGACCCGGCTCCGGAAAAATTTTGCCGGGATTTAAAATATGGTTCGGATCCCAGGCGTTCTTAATTTTTTTCATCATCTCGAGACCCACCGGGCCCAGTTCCATTTCCATGTACGGCGCCTTCAAGATGCCGATGCCGTGTTCCCCGGACAGGGTGCCGCCCAGTTCAATAGCCGCCTCAAAAATCTCCGTGACCGCCTCTTCGACGCGCTTCATTTCTTCTTCGTTGCGTTTATCGGTGATGATGTTGGGATGGAGATTGCCGTCACCGGCATGACCGAACACCACCAGATTGAGGCAGTATTTATCCGCAATCTCGCGCAGGCGTCTCATCATATCGGGGATGCGGCTGCGCGGAACCGTGGCATCCTCGGAAATTTTGGTAGGACCCATTTGCGTGATGGCGGGGGAGACCATTTTTCGTGCCAGCCAGATCGTCTCGCGTTCCTTTTCATCGCGGGCCACCCTGACCGAGCCGGCTCCCTGGCGGCGGCAAATCTCAGCGCATTTTTCGATCTCCTCTTCCACTGCCGCCTCGTGACCGTCCACTTCCACAATGATCAACGCTTCCGCATCGACCGGCAGGCCGGAGGGGCGATAGTTCTCGACGGCACGGATGCAGGCCTGGTCCATCAGTTCCATGGCGGCGGGGAGAATCCCTTCCGATAAAATTCCTGTGATGGCGTAGCCCGAGTTTTCCAGCCGGTCAAAAGCGGCGAGCAATGTTCTGCGCGCCGGGGGTTTGGGAATGAGACACAGGATCGCCTCCGTCACGATCCCCAGTGTTCCTTCCGACCCGACGATAAGACGGGTGAGATCATAACCGGTCACATTTTTGACGGTTTTACCGCCGGTACGGATCACTTCGCCGAGCGGCGTCACCACCTCAAGTCCGATCACATATTCCTTGGTGGTACCGTATTTCAGTCCCCTGGGGCCGCTGGAGTTCTCGAGCAGATTGCCGCCGATGGTGGAGACATGGGAACTGCTGGGATCGGGAGGATAAAACAGGCCCGCTTCTTCCGCCCTGCGATGGATGTCAGCCGTAATTACTCCGGGAGAGACGATGGCGAGCATGTTTTCGCGGTCAATCTCGAGTCGGCTGTTCATCTGCGACATGTCCAGTACCATGCCCCCCTTCACCGGCAGTGGCCCACCGCTCAATGATGTGGCAGATCCCCTCGGGTAGACCGGGATCTTCTCCTGATTGGCCAGTTTCAGCAGGCGGCTGATCTCGCCGGTATCCCTGGGTTGGATGACCACATCCGGTAAATACTCGCCGAATGAGGCGTCATAGCTGTAGGTGTAGCGCTCGTGCAGATCGAGCAACACCCGTTCCCGTGGGACGATGTGGTATATTTGGTCGATGATTTTGGGTTGCACCCGGTTCCCCTCCCTCTCCCTTTTTTGATCCGTGAGGTGCATAGATATGGAAGTGATATGGATGGTGGAGTTCATGCTCATAATTTTGCAATTTCGCGCGCCTGACCTTGGCATTAACGAACTTTTTGTTCTCTATTTGATCGGAAACGCTATTTTCTTCGAAAATAGCGAACCTTTTTTCCTTTATTCCCCTCGTATCCCCCTGAATTTCAGGGTTATCATCCATATTACGAACTTTTTGTACCCTAAAATCCCGTTTTTCTTTCAAATCGAGGAAATAGTGAACTTTTTGTTCGCTAAACCTGATCAAGAGTCTTTGACTGGGAGGGGAATATTAGAAACCTATTCTTTTTTATATGTTATTTTTTTGATCTGCTTATCTATGTATATTTTCTTCGGTCTCAAAAAACCATTTCGAAAGGAAAGGTTGTGATCATCATTTATTTCTTTGAGGATCTGTTTGCTTACCTTTTGATACATATACTGACGGAAAGGAAAGTGCGTGTATTCTTCCAAATCCCTGGCCATTCGAGCTTTAACGGGCCCATATTCATATAACTTCCCTTCATACAACGGATCAAATATGTCTAATTCTAAGAATTCAGCCGGCTGCACTAAGCTGCTGGGTTTTTCAAATAATTGAATGCCGCTTCTTCTTAAAATTTCCGCTACAAATTGAGAGCAAAAATACGCTCCTTCGATTTCCAGCGGCGTATTGAATACGACACCGAACAAACCGACGAAGTTATACACGTATTTCTTTTGTTTCTTTTTAAATGTATCAATAAAACGTGTGATTTTCCCGTATTCCTGAAGCGAAACCTCTAAACGTAATATCTTGCACTCTGTATGCGGAAACCAGCTATATGTCCCAATCTCTACATCCTCTTTAACAAAACCGCCATCCAATGGGTTAATCGGATTCCTTCTTCCAAAGCTGTACATTTCCGTCAACTCTTCGTTCAAGGAAATGGAAACATGATTGTACTTTTCCTTTGTATAACTTTTGATCATCTGCGATAATGCCGTTCCGGTTGATGTTAAAACGATATAAACACTCTTCCTCACTGTCCTTCACCCCGCTGCTCTTCCATCCAGTGAAAAGGCGTGGTACCCAAAAACAAGTTTGGGTTGACCGGCACGTTGTGGGCCCAGAAGGTAAAGTGCAGATGAGGACCGGTGGAAAAACCGGTGCTGCCGACAATGCCGATCACGTCCCCTTTTTTCACATGGTCGCCGGTTTCGACGAGCAACTCGGACATATGAATATACTGCGAAAACAGGTCCATCCCGTGATCAATATAGACAGAGTTGCCGGTCAGGTGCAGGTAATCGGCGAGGGCAACGACGCCATCATTGGTGGCTCTCACCGGCGTTCCTTCCGGCGCGGCCCAGTCGATGGCACGGTGACTGCCCGAATATTTGCCGTTGACATAACGGGTGTATCCAAAGGGAGTGGTGACACGCCCTTCCACCGGCTGCATAAACGGCGAGTCGGCGGGAAATAGAAATTCAGCAGCGCTGTGGCTGCGGGCTTCGTCTATTTTTTTCTGGTCTCTCTGTATTTTCTCGGTATCCTGCAAAATGCTCTCCTGCTCTTCGGTGACCTGCAGGTAGTCGGTTTCGAATGATTTTTCGGCGATGGTCAGGGTCTGATTTCCGATGGTATACTCCCCCGGCTCGATGCCGATGGGAATGGGAAGGTAGGTGTAAAATCCGTTCCCAAAGGGTTTTAAGGGATAGGTTTTTCCCTGCCAGTCAACGCTGCCCTCCTGCTGCGAGCGGACGAGAATGACGTCACCGGGATGGGCCGTCTGCGGCATCAGTGTCCAGTCGGCTGTAAGTGCCAGTTGAGCCCGCTCTTCCGCGCCAAAATAGGCGCGTTCCATCTGCTCCGCCTGCTGTCGTTTGCGTTCTTCTTCTGTGACAGGCGACACTGTCAAATCCGGGCCATCCTCCGATTCATCCGCCTCTGACATGCCGGCCTGATCGGAACGCCCCTCCTGTGCAATCTGTTCGGACCCGTCTCCGCTTGAGCCGGCATCCGAATCCGATGACAGACCACCGGCAGGCGGGGCTTCAACGGTAACTCTGGCCACGGCCAGGATCACGATAACGATGACAGCCAAAAACGCAAAATACAGCCACATTCTGCGAGTGGCGCGGGCTCTGCGTTTCCGGTGATAAGCTTTGCGAGATTGTTGCATGGTGACCACCTCCTGCGGGTGTTATGGCGTTTCCGTGAGTACGTCAAGAAATGCTTCTCCGTATTTGTCCAGTTTAGCTTCCCCCACCCCTTTAACCTGCAAAAGTTCGTGGAGTGAGGTCGGACGACGGCGGGACATTTCGCGAAGGGTACTGTCTGAAAAAATAACAAAGGGCGGGACTCCTTCCCGGTCGGCGAGTCGTTTACGAAGTTCACGCAGCCGATTGAATACTTCTTCCCCTTCTTCTTCACTACGTTGTATATGATAAGTTCGACGAAAGACGGCAGTTTCCCCTTTTAAAACTTGAATCGCTTTCGGTTGCAGGCGCAGGACGGGGTAGCGGCCCTCGCTCATGGCGAGGTACCCGTCGGCGATGAGTAGCTGGATCAGATCGAGAATCTCTTTTTCGGAACGGTCCCCCATGATGCCGTAAGTGGGGAGGCGGTTGAATCCCAGTTCCCGCACTCTCTTGTTGGCGGAACCGCGAAGTACCTGTGCCACCAGGGTCATGCCGAACCGCTCATGCATGCGTTTGACACAGGAACAAATTTTTTGTGCCTCCACGGTGATGTCTTCCCGTTCGCGATCATCGTTACAGTTGCTGCAGTTGCCGCAGGTGGTTGCGGGTTGATCCGCAGGCTGATCCGTATCGATCTCATTCTGCCCGAAATACTGGAGAATGAAGCGGCGCAGGCATTGCTGCGTATGGCAGTAGTCGGACATGCGGTTCAGTTTTTTCAATTCATGCAGTTGCCGTTCCGGAGATGAGACCGATTTTTCGATTAAAAATTTGTGGGTGATGATATCCTGCGGCTGAAAGAACAGGATGCATTCCCCGGGTTCCCCGTCACGCCCGGCTCTACCCGCTTCCTGATAGTAGGCTTCCATGTTGCGCGGCATGTTCCAGTGCAAAACGTAACGGACGTTGGATTTGTCGATGCCCATGCCGAAGGCGTTGGTAGCCACCATGACGCGGATATCGTCCTGTAAAAAAGCCTGCTGCTGTCGTTCCCGCTCACGGTCACTCATGCCGGCATGGTATTTGCCGACGGGGACGCCGCTGGTGGCGAGCAGTTCGACGAGGGCATCGGCTTCCCGCCTGGTGGCGGTGTAGATGATACCGGGTCGGTCGGCATGTTCCTGGACATAGCGGGGCACGTAGGCCTCGCGATTGACACCGCGCAACACACTGAAGCTGAGGTTGGGACGATCAAAACCGGTAATGTGGACGGTGGGCTGACGCAGGGCGAGCAGCCGGCTGATATCATGACGCACTTCCTCGGTGGCGGTTGCAGTGAAGGCGGCGACCACCGGGCGGGAAGGCAGGTTTTTGATGAAGGCGGCAATACGTAAATAACTGGGACGAAAATCGTGTCCCCACTGGGAGACACAGTGGGCTTCATCGATGGCGAGCAGCGGAACGTTGAGCCGGTTGATGAGGGGACCAAAACTTTCGGATTCCAGGCGCTCCGGCGCGATGTAGAGCAGTTTGTATTCTCCATCCGCCGCTTTTTGCAGGGTGTTGCGCAGGTCACGCACGCCCAGGGTACTGTTGATGAAGGCAGCAGAGATCCCGAGCTGGTTAAGCACGTCCACCTGGTCCTTCATCAGGGAGATGAGGGGCGAGATGACGATGGTCGTTCCCGGAAGGACCAGCGCCGGAATCTGGTAGCAGATCGATTTCCCGCCCCCGGTGGGCATGATTCCTACGGTATCTTTTCCTTCAAGGATATCGCCGATCACTTTTTCCTGTCCGGGGCGAAAGCGGTCATATCCGTAAATTCGTTTTAAATAGGTCCGGGCCTGCTGTAGCATGGTGTGTCCTCCGTTTTTTGTAGGTGCCTGTCACCGACATTTTCCGACAACATGAATGCTTTTTAATGGTTTGGGGTGAGTCTAGTAAAAGATGAGTTTAACGAAAAAACCCTCTTGTTTGAGGGTTTTTATATCATGGTGTTTTGTTCTGTGAAATATAGTTTTGAAGTATGAAATTATAACTGTAATCGTAACTAAGATGCGCTAACCATTTGATCCTTCAATTCTTGTTGCTTATAGCGTTCAATCGCCAATCTGTAAAGTAAGCTGACTTGAAATTTATATTCTTCAAGTTTATGAATAGAGTCAGTCTCATCTATCAACTTTTCGAGTTTTGTTAAATATTCTTTTTCTGCAGGATTTAAGTAGTCGGATGGTATAAAGTTATTTCTCTTCATCCTTACCATCTCCTTTTATCCTATCATACAGGATATTTATATTTTTTTCTATATCTTCGATTGGTTGTTCATTTAGATGTTCTATAAATTTTTCAAAATCTTCTATAGGAACATTCTCGTGCGACAATCCAACAATTTTTTTATATGTTCTCTTCTTATTTAGTACTTCTTCTGAGTTATCTCTCGCCAGAGAGTTGCTATCCAAAAAGCTCATTCCACTTAATCCTGCCAGTGTTGAGATGGTAATCATTTGCGAAAAGTTCCCATTAGGATTTAACAAGTGAACAGCAATAAGTCCAGCTACACTTCCTATGAGTACAAAAACAACATATGTGTGCAATGGAAAATTAAACTCGTCTTTTAACCCATTCCATAAGATACGGCACAATCCCCCTAAAGCACCTCCGATTAAGGGGATTAGAATAGTTAAATACTCAATATTAAAAAAATATTGTCCACATAAAGGAATACAATTGGCCATCTATACAACCATCTTTACAAATTATTTATTCCATTTTATCATATCTATTCAACAAAATTAATATTTTTCAAATTTTTTCATTTAATTTATAACGCAAAATGGCGATTTTATACAGGTACTCGATTTTCTTTAATAAATTTATCTCTTCCTCCTTTGTTTGGATATGATCTATTTCATTTATAATATTTTTCAAATCGTTTTTTTCTGAGTTTGTCAAATAATCAACCGGTACCATAATAATCACCTCCTTTGTTACATTATATGTTATAGGCGCTCAATAAATTTATGCTCATAATACAGGAACTACATACTTTATTTTAAAAAAATATCCTTAATTTTTTCCCTCCCTGATCATTCCTGCCAACCTTTCAATTCCCGCCCGAAGTGCCGATAAGGAAGCGTAGGAATAAGAGATCCGAATGTAGCGGTCGTCTTTTTGTTGATACACATAGCCGGGATTAATCAGGATTCCCTCACTCAATGCGCGGGAAAACAATTTTTTCATTGAGATTTTGGGAAGGATTTTGGCCCAGATATAAAATCCTCCTTGTGGAACGGACCATTCTGCGATGTCGGTAAAAAAAGACTCCATGGCTTCAATGGCGACGTCTCTTCTTTTTTTCAATTGGTGGCGAACGTGTTGGAGATGTTCTTCATATAAGCCGGTTGAGAACCACTCCATCGCCACCCTCTGCGAAAGTGAACTTGTCCCATAGTCAGTTTGCATTTTGATGTCGAATAACCGGTTGATGACCGATTCCGGGCCGATCACCCAGCCGATTCGGAGTCCGGGACTCAAGGTTTTGGACATGCTGCCCAGGTATAAAACCAGTCCGTTTTTATCCATGGATTTGATGGGGCTCGGAGGTGGCGTGTCAAACCACAGTTCACGGTAGACATCGTCCTCAATCACCGGCAGTTGTTCCGCCTCACAAATTTGATATAAACGCTGTCTTCTTGCTTGCGACATCACCAGTCCTGTCGGGTTATGGAAAGAAGGAATGGTGTAGAGGATCGACCGATGGTGTTTTTTGTTATACATAGATATGAGATCCGTTTGAATCCCCTGTTCGTCTACAGGTAATCCAAACAGTTGAATGCCCGCCGATTGAAAAATAGGGAGCGAAAACAGATAGGATGGCTTTTCCAGGAAGACGGTTGATCCCCTTTGCAAAAGTCCGACGGAAATGAGTTGCAGAGCCTGTAACGCTCCGGAAACAATCAGGATGGATGAGGGTGAGGCCTCTATGCCGAATTGTTTGACATACCGGCTGATTTCCTGGCGCAGCGGGAAATATCCCTTCGGTTCTTCGTATCCCAATTCATCGATTGACCCGGCAACCCGGGAGATGATTCGACCCATTTCTTTTTTGGGAAACAGGTCGGGTGAAAGTTCCCCGGTACTCAGTCGGAGGATGTTCCTGTCCGCTTCGGCTTGATTGATCTGCTGAATGGTCGGCAAGTTGGGCCGGTACATGCCGGCTTCCACATAATGTTGCCAGTCCAGTGCCGTAGATGATAACAGGGACCATGAATTGTTGACGACCCTCGTTCCTTTTCCGGTTTCCCCCTGGATCAATCCATCGGCCATTAACTCATCGAGGGCGGTGATCACCGTACTCCTGTTGACACCGAACATCTTTGCCAGTTCCCGTTGAGGAGGGAGCCTATAACCGACCGGCCATTCTCCATTGGCAATTTTCTTTTTTATGTAGTTGACGATTTGCTGGTATAACGGGACGGATAACGTTTTATCCGGTTTCCATTCGATCTTTGTCATTTCTCCATTCCTTCCTGTTCTGGCTGGTGCGAAGAATCAAAATTGGTTGGGGACTTTTTGTAAAAATGCCGCTAGAATGATGATAGACGTATTTATGAAAGGAGACTAATTTCTACATATGGCATTTTTACACGGATTTATACTCGCTTTTGGATTAATCCTCCCGCTTGGCGCGCAAAATGTATTTATTTTTAATCAGGGGGCGACCCATGGCAAATTGTTGCGGGCGATGCCGGCGGTGATCGCAGCGGGCCTCAGCGACACCCTGCTCATCCTGATGGCCGTCCTCGGCGTCAGTGTGATTATCTTTAAGTTCAGCTATATTCAGTTCGGGTTAATTGTGGTGGGGATCATTTTTTTGATTTATATGGGCGTTACCATGTGGAACAGCAAGGCAGAAAAATCCGAGAACGCACAGCAGTCCTTCAGTACAAAAAAGCAAATTGTATTCGCATTATCCGTCTCTCTTTTTAACCCCCACGCGATTATGGATACGATTGGCGTGATCGGAGTCAATTCGATTCAATACAGCGGCCCGGACAAAATCCTGTTTACGTCGGCGACGATCCTCGTTTCTTTTATGTGGTTTGTTTTTCTAGCGGTCGCAGGAAAAATGTTAAGGAAGCTGGGATCGGGTGTGATGTTATGGTTAAACAAAATCTCCGCCGTGATCATGTGGGGGAGCGCCGTTTATCTGGGGTTTCAGTTGTTGTGATATTCGGTGAATCCTTCGAAATGAGAAAAATGGTTGCGATAACGAGTAAGATGTATGTGTAATGCGATCTCTATCAATTGACCTTCATTTCAGCTGCATATATTAATTGTAACAATCTACCCACTTCTGTTGATTCTAAGACAGGCGTATCTTTTTCTTGCAATCGATTTTTATAATCTTCAATTATGTCCTTTAATTCTATTATTTTGATTTGAATCCTAGAATTCTTCTGTTTAAAACGTTCACTTATGACTTCTGATTGCTCAAGCTTTTCCTTATCTTTCTTATCTCCTATAGTTTTTGTAACTGCGATATAGTATGTAAAATCTCTTTGTCCTGTTTCCTCTTCTATTTTATTTAGGAATGCTTCTATCCATTTATCTGAAGTTATTTCTCTAAAATATTTCCATTTCTCTCTTGGTTCGAATTTTGAGGTTCGTGTATTATATTTCGGAGTTGCTTCAAGTATTTCTTTCCACTGTCTTATGTTAAATCCACTTTGCCAAGACTTGCAGGTAACAGCTCGTACTTTTTCGACCGGATCTTTTTCTGTACAACAGTAGGCCAATATATCAATATCGGAATGAACCGAATCTTTCTTTGTCTCATAATCAGGATGATTTTTACTGGGACGATATCGAATATTGTGTTTAACAAACCATCCACTTTTTGCAACCATCCAATCTTCAACTAATTGCTCCAATATATCTTCTTTCATTTTATCCCACCTTTAAGAACCTACATGTTTCTTTTCCCTTTCCGCTCAAAAAAATGATAATGTAACCGGTATTCACAAATCTGTTTCGTCCACTCATACACAATCTGTCGATCTTCTGGTTCCACTTTAAGATGAACCTTAAATTCACCATCTTTAAAAGTGATTATTCCACCAGAACTACCACTCCAACTGGTCATCGGCATAGATGCGACTAGGCGACTGATTTTATTAAGATCATACTTCCACATTTTTTTCGTATTGCTGTCAGAGAAATCAATTTTTTTTCGGTACTCTTTTTCCGTTAGATAATGGTGAAAAAAGGGAGCTACCTCTTCCGGTGTGACTGGATCAAACCAGTGATCCGGTCCACGTCCTAACATGTACAACAAAACAACCATTTTATAACTTTTTTTCATATCTGTTCGTTCTGCTTCAATAAACCAAGACTCATAATGTCTAAAAACCCGACTTTCTTTGTCACTAAGTTCTTTCGCGTAATATAAAAATCCTGGATAAGAATTAAAATCTTGACTATAACCTTTACTGTCCTCCTTTCCATAAAGATGTAAATCTATATATGTCGGACGATATCCCAATTCCTGCTTTAATTCAAAATAAGCTTTGCACAATCTCTTTTTTCTAGGTTGCTTTAATGCTAATTCCTCCAATAAATTAATAACACGTGTATCAAGATTAATCTTACAGTTCTCAGGAACCTGAGGATTTATGACGTTTATTTGGCCGCGTTTCCCTTTTACTTTTTCATCCCCGGAACGGGTATCAAATAATTGCAATTTCACATCTGCATTACGATAATTACCGATCAAATCGATGATGGTACAGTGATCCTTTTCATGATGCAGGCGAAGCCCGCGTCCAACCTGCTGCGTAAATACCGTAAGGGATTCGGTGGGACGAGCAAATAGCAGCGTATCGACGGACGGGATGTCCACCCCCTCATTAAAAAGATCGACTGTAAAAATGACCTGCAACTTTCCTTCTTCCAACCCGCGAATCGCTTCGCTGCGATTCATCTCGACGGCTTGGGAATGGAGACTGACGGCAGAGATGCCCTGCTCCTTGAAGTATTCGGATAAAAAATCAGCCTGTCGAATGGATGAACAAAAAGCGAGGGTCCGTGTCTGCCGGTGCTTTTGCCACGCCTCAAAGATTTTAGCCGCCATTTCCCTGCGAAGCTGTACGGCGAGTAGCTCTTTTTCGTCATAACGGGAACCGAGCCACTTGATCTGTGTGTAATCCGTATCATCGTAGACGCCGTAATAGTGAAAAGGAGCCAGCCAGCCTCTCTGAATCGCTTCAATAAAATGAAGTTGATAGGAAACGTTCCCGTCGCAGATGGCGTACACGTCTTTTCCGTCCAGACGGTCGGGCGTAGCAGTGATTCCCAGCAAAAATTTCGGTATAAAATAGTCAATCGTTTTCTGATAGGATGACGCGGCCGCATGGTGGAATTCATCGATAATGATCAGGTCAAAATGGTCACGGGAAAACTTTTCCCGGTGCTGTTTCATCCCCAGGGTAAAAATGGACGCAAAAACACAATCGGCATCGCCCTCTTTGACGTTCCCGTTGTAGATGCCGTACGACCGATCCGGCATGATATGCTCGAACGATTTTTTAGCCTGATATAAAATTTCTTCACGATGGGCAATGAAAAGGATGCGTTTAAATTTCTGAGCGAAAAAACCGGCCAGATAGGTTTTCCCGAGTCCGGTTGCCATGACGACCATGGCCCTGTCATACCCTTCTTCCAGGGTCTTTTCCAGTTCCTGCAGGGCTTCCTGCTGTGCCGTACGGGGCGTGATTTTCGTCTGGTAGGGTGCCGAAGGATCGATCACCAGGGAAGCGTCACCTTTGCTGGATGTTTCATGTGAATCAAACATGATCTCTTTAGCTTCTGCATCTGTCCAATTTCGGATCAAATCCGGATTCTTTCGATGTTCCTCTTCATATTCTTTTTCATAGTCAGCCAGGGTTACTGCGTTGACGGGGACGGTCTGATCATGTTGAAAATATTTCATAAATTGATCAAGTGCATGCTGAAAAACAGCGGGTTCGACCGCGGATTCCATGGCAAGATTCCATTCAATTCCGTATATAAGAGCAGCACGAGACAGATTGGATGATCCTACGATCAGCAGCCCGTCTTCTTGATCGTATTGAAATATGTATGCTTTGGGATGAAATGAGTTGCCGCCACTTCTCCATAGGCGGACTTCGATATTCGAATCAATTTCAATCAGTCGGCGTAGGCCTTCAGGCTGGGTAACGTAAAGATAATCTCCGGTCAAAAATTTGATCTCCGCTCCCCGTTCAGCGGCCCGTTTAAGATAGGGTTCGATGTGACGAACGCCCGATTCCATGACAAAAGAGGTCATGATATATATGGCTGACGCCTGCGACATGGCCTTCGTAATGTCATCTATGATATTATTCGTGATCAGTTTAATTTTCGCCATCTTCTACTTCAATCAGGAAAAGTTTTTCCCGAAAACCTCCCCGTTCGTCTGTTTTTTTCGCACGAAGTTGTTCCAGTTCTACCTGCGACGATCCATGGGTTTCTGCCAAGGCATAGATCACTTCCAGCAGGTCAGCCAGTTCTTCCAGCGCATTACTGTCTGCATTTGCCTGCAAATATTCATCCATTTCTTCCTGCAATTTTTTTCTAAGTTCCGTTCTATATTCCTGATCGGACAGTGTTCTGATTTGATAGTTCTTTCTCGAAAGTTCGATGATAGCTGGTATTTTATCGCGAATGAGCTTGTTATAGACTGGCAAGTGAATCCCTCTTTCTACTTTTCCGGTTCCGGGTATGGTGTGAGATTTGGGATGGCATTCCGTATTCCACCACGGGGATCCACCACGTCACCCTTATAGCGGGGGATGAGGTGAAAATGCAGATGAAATATCGTCTGCCCGCCATATTTACCCACGTTTACCCCAATATTGTATCCATCGGGTTTATATTCCTCGTCGATGATTTGTTTTCCTTCCCGGATAAGATCGTGGATCGCTAGAATTTCTTCTTCTGTTGCGTCAAAGTAGGTTTCTACGTGCCGTTTCGGGACGATTAAGAGGTGGCCTTTTTGAACCGGGTATTTGTCGTAAAAGGCTACGGCTTGTTCGTTTTGGATTTGGATTTGTTGTTGTGGTAGTGTGCAGAATGGGCAGGGCATGGGGTCACCTCAAATTTATTTACAATTACATACTTTTGTTAAGGATTCATAATGATCTTCATCTATTTTTTTTATCGCATTAAGACATAGGGCTACAATATCCTTGGATTCACTTAAATCTGGAATAAAAAAACTTCTTTCACTAAGCAAATTGTGTGAAAATTCGTTTACAAATTTATATACTCTACTTTTTTCGTGTATCTCCTCAAAAAGATATTCGTATTGATTTTTCTTCCCTAGATCAGGTTTCTTAAAGCTAATAAATCCTTCTAAAAACCTTCTGAGAATATTGGGTATCAAATATAGAAGTTCAAAATCTGAAGTTGGATTTAGATTGAATTCATATAATTTGGAAAATAGATATACATATTCTGATTTAAATTTTTTCAACTCATATGGAAGTGGTATTAAGACTGAAGCATAAGTTTTATCAGTTAATTTCCGTTCTATAAAATAGTATTCTGAATCCCTTTTCTCAAATTGTTCTGTATAATCTTTTATCAAATTGAAAAATTGTATGCTATGTGTTGTCACAAATAACTGTTTACAAGAACCATTACCAAACTTAGTTCTAATTAGAGCAAAAACATTATGTAGGTTATTTATGTCCAAACTAGATATTGGATCATCAATAAATATGATTGATTCAGATAAATTGGTATTTCTATCTTCTAAACTAACTAAAAAATAAGCAAAAGATATTGCAGACTTTTCACCCTCGCTAAGGTTTTTTGCAACAACTCCATTTCTTAACAACTTATACATGTTATCTTTAACTACACTGACTTGAAAGGACGATTTCGGAAACATAGAACGAAGATAATAATTTATTCTGTCTGCTCCTTTAGCAGCATCAGATAACTGTTGAACATAGTTTGCAATATTACGTTTTATTTCAGTAATTTCACTATTATTGGAATCAATAAGATTTTTGTTATCTAAAGTTATTTTGTTTTTTTTGATGTAATCTTCTTTTTTAATAAAATCACCGATAAAATGTAATTCCAATTTTTCACCAGCGTTTTTTCTTTCATTTTCAAAGTCATCTGTTTTTTTGTTATGATTGGTAGCTATAGAAGTTAGATGTTGATATTTATCTTTAATTTTCGATACAATATTGAAACTATCATCAACATCATTAGCAGATATTGCCACTTCTGTGAAGGCTAAGTCATCAAATGGTTTTTTTCTTTTATTTTCAATTGCAACATATAAATCTTCTAAATATTTTATATAATTTTCTATTTCTTGTCGCATATCTTTAATAAATTTTTCAACTTCATTTCTAAACTCGGTGTAAAATTGTTCTTTCAAAGGGAGTTTTTGTTCAAAGTTTTTTAGATCTTCAATATGATTACGTATTAATGTTTCCAAGTTTAATATATCAGACTGCAATTTTTCATAGTCATCTGAAAAATGTTTTTCAAGCCTATTTAATAAATCAATTGGTAGGGGTTGATTGCAAAATTGACAATTAGTCTCATCTTTATGAAGTTCTACTCCTTTCCTTACCCAATCATTGAGTTCTTCATTCTCTTTTAATTTAGTAATTGTTTCAGCGATAATCCTTTTAAACATAATATCTCGACATTTAATGTATAAATCTTTAATCATTAAATTCGGTAATGTCTCAACATTTACATGATCCATTTTAGATCTATTTTGATATATAGCTAAATTAATCTTAAATTCGTCATCAGATAATATATAATCACTACAATTATTTAAAATCTTTTCTAGTTTTGGTTTTAGATTCTTAATAGTATAATTAGGAATTTGGAGAAAATGTTTAATATGTTGAGCCTTTTCTCTTAAGGTTTTATTCAATTCATTCACAATTTTGTCATTTGACTTGATTAAATCCTCATTTTCTTTTTCCTTTATGTTTAGTCTTTTCCTTTCTTCATCTAACTTTTCTTGTAAAGTAATATTTTTTTCTCCAATTATAAAGATTGGTTCAATAGATTCAGGACTCTGATGCCATTTTAAGTTCTCATTAATAAAATCAACATTAAAAACACGAATATTCTTTAAATTATTATCTATTTCTTCATTACTGTGACTTGTACCGATTTGATCTACAAGTTCGAACTCACCCATTGAATAGTCAACATGATTCTTACCTGTTTCAAAAGAACGAAAAATTCTAGATAATGTAGTCTTGCCAGAGTAATTCCACGCATAAATCAAATTATATCGTTTGAATTCTGGAATATAGGGCTGCCAACTGAAATTTCTAAAGATTCCATAATTTTTTATTTTATTTATTTTTACTATCACACCATCACCCCATTTCTATGAGCTTGTACATAATTTGTTCATACTATTTTACATTATTCTCACAATATACTCTTATTCGCCTTTGGAACCAACCTAGGCGGCATGGGCACATTTAATCGCCATATGAAACTCATCGGTTTATTGTCTGAATGACTTACATATTTGGCTGTCCCTAAAAATGTAAATGGTGCCGTATACCCATTTTCTTTATTATATTCCCTTACGAATAATGCGATTTTATTTCCTGTTCGAACATGATTGATATAGCGTTGCGCTGTGGGACTGCTCTCCGACACTCTACTTTGAGTCTGCCAATGAAACAACCGTTCATTAATGGCATAGTCCTCATACAATGTGGAAGGTGAAAAGTCCTTCTCTGATTTATTTAGTGTGATAAAAAAGACGTCCAACTTTTTGTCTTCAAAATATTTTACACCTTCGCGAAAAGCCGGGTTTTTATCTTCATTAAAATAGCCAAGAGCCGCCATAATTTGAGCTTTCGAATAAGTACAATGAACTCCCAGGGGACATGGAAAATCAAAATCATTTTCAATTTCCATAATATCCAGTTCTGAATAGTTATACTGTAATATTTCTAAAATTTCCTCTTGAAACACTTTATTCTCTACAATCTTTTGAACACCTTCTTCAATGCTGGTAAAGCCGGCTTTTTGAGGATGATCCTGATAGAATGTGTAGTAAAACATATTAAGCATTAATCGCTCGTTATCGGTTTCACACTTTCTTTCCTTAATGTACCTCATCATAAACTCAAGAAAAGAACGAGAGTTAATATGAAATAAACTCGGTAACCTTTTTGTGATGAACCCTTCCATCTCCGATTGAAAATCTTCTCTTAAACCTGCTTCTACCATCATTCGTTGGAAACTACGGTCTCCATTTTTTCCGTAAAAGTCGTATAAATCCAAATGATAATGATGAAGAAAGTTATTAAGGGTTAGCTTTAAACCCGTTTCTCCAGAAAAATATTTCATTTTACTAATGAGATTACTTCGATTGTTTGTACTCTCATTGATGTTTCGAAGAATGTATTCCTTTGCTCTTTTCTCTAGCTGAATAAAACAACCTTTGGGCAAATTAAAGAACCCATTTTCAACATAATATTTCACCGATTGTTTCGTTTTCCCGATTAGTGCACGAAATTTCTCCTCAAAATCATAATTTCTATGTGCTTGTCCAACAAAGTCTAATACGGTTAAGCATTCTTTATCTTCAGCAAGTCTTAAGCCCCTGCCCAATTGTTGCAGAAATACGGTTAAACTCTCAGTGGGGCGTAGAAACAAGATCGTATTCACTTCTGGTATATCAACACCCTCATTGTAAAGATCAACAACAAAAATAAATTTGATCTCACCACTCGCAAGATTTTCTTTTGCCTCATTTCGAGTCTTGGTGTCGGTGTTACCATCAAGAGCTAATGATGGTATATTCGATTTATTGAAGAACTCAGCCATGTATTTCGCATGTTCTACACTGACACAAAAACCTAACCCTTTCACTTCATCGATGTCAGTAACATACTTATATAGGCTTTTTACAATTTGTGTGCTTCTCATATCGTTGGAGGTATAAACATTCTCCAACTCCCTGATATCATACCCACGCCTTCCCCACTTTAGTTTCGACAGATCAACCGTATCACTGACTACAAAATATTGAAATGGACTGAGCAATTTTCGGTTGATTGCTTCCGGTAACCTCATTTCAGTGGCGATGGTATGATCAAAATATGATAAAATATCTTTTCCATCCATTCGTTCAGGAGTTGCCGTCAATCCAAGAAGAATTTTCGGTTGATAATGATCTAAAAGCCTTTTGTAAGACTCAGCAGCTGCATGATGAAATTCATCTACAATAATAAAGTCATAATAGTCGCTGGAAGTTTTCTCATATAAACGGGAACTGTTGAAACTCTGAATACTGACAAATAAATGATCTAATGAGGACGGAACATGCTTACCCACAAATAAATCACCAAAATTGGGATCACGTAAAATGGCTCGAAACGTTTCAATGCTTTGTTTTAATATTTCCTCACGATGGGCCACAAATAGCAATTTCGCCGAACCGTTATTTTCCCTCAAGAAACGGCGGTAATCAAATGCTGATATAACAGTTTTACCCACACCAGTAGCAGCCACTAACAAGTTTTTATACCTGCCAAACACTTCTCTTTCTACTTGTAGTTTTTCTAGCATTTCATTTTGATAGTGATAAGGTTTAATATCAAATAAAAATCGAACACTTTTCTCATGATCTTCTTGCTTTCTTTTTAAAGCTTGCTGCAATTTAATCTGGTCTTCTTTACTGTTAGGATCAAAAGAAACAAATTCTTCATCATTCCAATAACTTTCAAATGTAGCTGCAAACTTTTTTATCACATCAAAAGAGTCCTTTTCTGTTACCTTCAAATTCCACTCTAAACCAGAAGTAAGTGCTGGATTCGATAAATTAGAAGATCCAATATATGCGGTACTAAAACCTGTTTCTCTTTTAAACATGTAGGCTTTAGCATGTAATCTTGTCCGATCTACATCATAAGAAATTTTCACTTCTGTATTTTTTAGTTTACTAAGTTCAATGATTGCCTTATAATCTGTCGCTTCCATATAAGAGGTGGTGATGACTCTTAGTTTACCGTTTTGTTTTTCGGTGAACGTTTGGAGTTCCTCCAAAATACAGCGTAAGCCACTCCATTTGATGAAGGAAACCAACATGTCAATTGCGTCCGAGGACAAAATTTCCTTTTTTAATTCACTCATCATATTGGGCTCATATTGAGACCCTGTGAATAACGAACTTTCCGATATCGGGGTGACTGGACGAATGATTTTATTAGATTGTGTGCTTCTCACGTTGTTCATTTTGGCATAGATAGATGTCAAAACTTCTCCTTCTTCTTCAATCTGCAAAGAACGGAATTCTTCATCATCTAAGTGTTGACTCAAAATTGCTATTATTTCATTACATGTTCTAATTTGTCGCACAAGGGCTTCACGATTGTCTGTCTCATTTTCACGCACATATTTTAGTGCTTTTCTTGTGATGGCAGAAATATAACTAGATAACATTTTTCTGGCTTCTTCAACATCTAGATTTTCTTTTTGAATATCATATGTATTCATTTCTTCTAGTTGTGTAAGTTCATTTTTTAGTTTTTTGCTAATAATCTCTTCGTATATCCCTTGCTTTAACATCCTAACACCCCGTTTGTCTGTTGCTTATATTACACTTGTGACACACCTATAAACTAGAAACCAGATCTCTTTGAACTCTTATCGTGTTATCCTTTCCATTTAAAATGTCTGATCTACCTGTTCCATAAACTTTTAATCCATGACCACCTTTTTCTACTTTTATAGAAATACGATAACTCTCTCGTTTATAATCAATATCCAAACAATTTTTTACTTGTTCAAGTGTTAATATTGCAATCTCACTTTCTTGAAAATTATCTTGATATCCACATATTAATGCAAAGTAATAATTTTTATCTTTTTCTTCATAATTTTTTATGGATTGCACTTCATCATATGAAAAATTAAAATGCCATAACTTTACATCTTTGTTCTTTCTTTTAATCGGTGATGAAACATACTTTGCATAAATTTCATAATTACCCTTGTTAGTTGTCATAGTATATATTCTTCTAGACTCACCACGTTCTATAATAACCGGAACAATCCCATTATTAATTAAAACTGACATTAATGCTCCATAATAAAAATCAGCTTTTCTCACAACACTCATAAAAACACCTTCCTTATAATCAATTCCAATTAAAAATTTCAAAAGTCATCCTAAAGGTTTAGGTAATACTCTCGTAACAACCACCCCCACAATCCCTACTCCAACCGTAATCGCAGAACTCACCAACAAAACCCCGCGAACATCCGCCGCCATCACCTCTACCAGTCGCACAATCCCCTGCTCCATCTGCATCCAACCTTCCGATCGCTCGATTCCCGCCAGAGATACCAGCAGGTCAACGACCTCACGGTGCAGGGCCAGTGTGGCAACCGCGGGTACAAGAGACAGGGCACATCCCACAATCAGTACCGTCCCTGTCCACGATAAAACAGCACGGGGTCTTCGCTGGATTACAATGCCGATCAACAGCAACACCAGCGTGGCGCCATAAAGAACATTTCGGTAGAACAGTTGCTGTTCATATTTTTGCTTCAACGTTTCAATAGTTTGCGGCAATGCTGAGTCACCTGCAATCAGGGTTAAATCAATCGAGTCAGGGATGTGATTGGCCAAGTTGCCGATCAGTTGCTCCCGTTCTGCTTCCGTTCCCAGCGTGTTTAACGGGACCCCTGTTTGTTCCGACCAATGGTTCAGTTGCAGCCGAACCGTTTCCGAAAAAGCGGTTCGCAGCTCCGGTACAGGAACCGGTTCTAGACGGTCCGTGTGTCCCAGTATGTAATCCCAGATTGAGGCCTCAAATCGACCCGCTTTTTCTGCAATAAAATCAGCCGTAACCTGTTTTTCGACCACCGTCACGACGGCGTCCTGGAACACCTGACTCACAGCTGACGGCACACCGTCAAACTGGATCTGTCCGATCTGCTCGCGAATGGCGGCTTGAACCCACAATTCCATCTGGTCGTACAGATTTGTTTTTTCAAGATAAGCGGTGGTGGAATAAGGCTTGAGCACCGTCTGATGGATTGCCTGTGTGAGTAAAGCTGCGGGAATCATAAAAATCAATGCGATGGTCACAATGGTGACGATGGCTTTTTCGATGAAGGACATGTCTACACCTCGTTGCTCGTTTGATTACTAAGATATTTCGTGTCGAACGTTGGATTTCCCTCTTTTTACCTGACAACCCTTTAGCAACTCACTCGGTTCACCGTGCGAAAAAAGGTGCAGCGCTTCCTGCGCGCGGGTGATGGAGACAAACAGCAGTTTCGTATCAAGCGGCGTGTTCCTGAAACTGTCCTTGTTGACATTGGCGAGAATGACGGCGTCGAACTCCAAACCCTTGACCAGGTAAGACGGAATAAACACAATTGGTGCTTTTAGGCGGTCGCTTGCACTCTGCACCAGTTGAGCCGTCACATCACTTTTGCCCGGTGCGGAGGACAGTTGATCAAACATCTTGCGCGCCGTTGGCAGGTCCTTGCTGATCACTGCAATTTTTTGATATCCCCTCTGTTGATACTCTAGGATTTTCGCCTGTAACAACGTGGTGAACTCTTTCTCATTTTTTACGATCTCTACCACGGGTCGGTCGCCGTGACGGTTGATGGGATGAACCTCGGGCAGCGCCAGTCCGGAATTGCGGATCACCCGATTGGCCAGTTCCATCACCTCAAAAGTGGAACGGTAACTCGTCGTGATTTCAAGCATCGTTGCCGTTTCACCCGTAACCTGCGGGTAGATTTCGCCCCAGTCCTCGATCCCCGTGAAAACATAGATACTCTGGGTTTTATCCCCGAGGACCGTCATCGAGCGGGTGAATTTTTTCAACACCTCAAACTGGAACGGGCTTAAATCCTGGGCTTCATCCACCACCAGATAATCGAGGGACTCCTCAATGCCGTTGACGGCCTGTTCAATCCATAAAAGGGGAGCCAGATCATCGTACCCGACTTTCTTTTCCCTGTTCACAGCTGTTGCCGCGACCTGAGCGGCCAACCCGAGATCCAGTTCGTGATCCAACCCCGTCAGCAGGGATTCGTGAAACAAGTTCCGGTAGATCACGCGGGTATCGAACGGCTTCCAGGCGGAAATCCATTGATCCAGTTGCCGGTTCGTTTCACTCACCAATTTTTTGCACTTGAACTCATAGGATTGCTTGAGAGACTCCTGAAGACTTTTTCGGGACGGATGATTCTCAGGCAGGGCATCTAACCATGCTATGCTTGTATCTTCATAATCTTTTTTGTACTGCCGAAGAATCTTGTTCTGTTCCAGCTGCAGCCAGTTTTTCATCGTCTGAATCGATTCTTTTCTTCTTTTGTTGAGGGGGAGATGGCGATATCCCCTGTAGATGTCCTGCCACACTTCTTTGATTTGGTCAGCACTGATTCCGGGCAAATCGAGGTGAGGGTATGTGTCCGGGAAAAAATTTTCTTCAATGTGGCTGAAGTATCTTTCCACCGCCTTTTTGAACCGCAGAGACCCTTTATATTTTAAAACGGGAACAATATCCTCTTCCTTCAATTCGCCATGGATGATGCGGGCCAGCAGCTCATGGGGGAGTTCAATCTGATCCATCCCTTTTAATTTTTGCCGGGCCCATTCTACAAAAGTGCTCTGGCGGATCTCCTTGATGTCGAGGTCGGGTAAAATATTCTCCATATAATGAAGGAACAACTTGTTGGGCGCGAGGATCATCACTTTTTCGGGATTCATTTTTCCGCGATGCTGGTATAGGAGATAGGAAATGCGATGAAGTGCAATGCTCGTTTTCCCGCTTCCTGCAACGCCCTGTACAATCACAGGGTCCTGGATGTTGAGGCGGATCACTTCATTTTGCTCTTTCTGGATGGTGGCAATGATTTCTCTTAATTGATGATCGGTGCTTTTTTCGCGCCAGACCCGCGACAGGATTTCGTCCTGTATGTTCAGTTCTTCGTCTGCGGCGTCCTCTGCGGGGAGGAAATCGTTGGCCAAAACATCGGCGACAGATAAAACCTGTTTGTTTTCAATAGTGACCGCGCGTTTGCGGTTGACAAAAACTTCTTCGTATCCGGTGTGGGTTTTGTACCAGACCCGCCCTTCGCCGCCGTTGAATGAGTAATAGAGATCGGCGATCGGGGCGCGCCAGTCGATGACCAGTTCCTGCAGGTCGTGTTTGGCGACGCCAATTTTTCCGATACAGTAGGTTTCTCTTTGCTGTTCGTCATCGAGTAGTTCCAGTTTGCCGAAATACGGGTTTGGAAGCGCCTGTTTGTAAGCGTGCAGCAAATGACGTCGTCTTCTCTCCTGGTGATATCCTTCGATGTCGTCCGGTATGTACCTTTTGTGCTCAAGGTCATCAATCAGCTCCTCGATTTCCCTGATCAGGTTGTCAAGGTATCGTTGTTCCTCCGAAATAGCCTCTTTTTTCATTTGGGTATCGATACTCCTTTTAAAAATTTTCGCGCATGATGGTCAGAGAGGTTTTCATGGGTGGTTACTAAATTCTGTATAATCGGTGTTATACCTCCTTTATTTTTAAAAAATTTATGAAGAGATGATAAAATCATACTACGTTGGGTTGAGCTTGTAACTTCCTTAATCAATGTAAAAGGGATTCATCGTTGTGTGAAGAACTTAAAAGAATATGCGTTAAATTAGTCTAACATTCGTTGGAAGGTCGCCCCCTCCTACCCGATAAACATTTAATATCATGTGGATTACATGGAGGCAACAGAATGAATTTTAGATTTGATATAAAATTACTGTTGGTGGCATTAAGTTTAATATTTGTAGGATGCAGTCAGGATGTCCAGGACAATACTTCTGTACTTAATATGGATTTCAATGATCTTGATGAAATAACCACACCACAACAAGCTTATGAAAAACAGAACGGGGATGGCAACACTTTAAATAAAATATTCAATGAGTTAACAATTGAAAAATTTAAAAGTGAAGATCAAGCGAAAGTAAATATCCCTCTCCCTTCCGGTTGGGGTGCAATACCAACACAGTATGAAGGGCAATATACGATTGTAAATGAGACAGGTGAAACGATAGGGGAGTGGAGTCTCGTGGGACAATCCCCTGATCACCCCAATGGCTATCTGCCAAATCATATAGTCACTCAAGAAAAAACTACTCTTCAAACGAAGTTCGGTAATGGATATATTTATCAATTGGAGTTGGACCTTCCCGATCAGGAACGAACAACGGAACGTTCCACCTACAAAATGGTGTATGTATTAATCCCCATTGAGAAAATGCAGCAATCCTATAATTTTTATGTTGAGATACCTTTTGATCAATCAATGGAAAAATATGTAGAATTGATAGAGACCATGTTACGTCAATAGTCTAGCAATATGGTTGAAGACGTTCTCCATCATGTAATGTCGTATACCCGATCTTGGCAATTTGAGACAGACGGACTGCCTATTAGATAGAGAGAGTAAACAATAAATTATTTAAGAACTACCCCGGATTCTGTTCGCCGCCAGATTCTATGGGCGGTGATGGGACAAGTTTTGCATCCAATAACATGTAGAGATTGTGATAAAATGGATGTGCTATAAGATTTGTGGGAGTCAACTTTTTTCAAAAATAGGGTCGGATTAAGAATAAAGAAGGGACACCTTCCCTTCACTCTGTTGTGAAGAAGGTGAACCGGATGGAGAAAGTATATTTGCTTTTGGTTGTGGTTGGAACCATTCTTCGCTACCTGGAACAATTCCTGAGTATTTTGGAACGATTGAAAAATCTGACCAAAAGAAAGAAGGATGGCCCCCGCTTACCAAAGTAGGTAACACATCCTTCCGGTAGGGGCAACGCACCTTGTCCCTACCCTACTTTAATTTAATGATACAACAGTTAAATTATTCCTATAAGGGATAGGGATAACCCATACTATAGAAAGCAAATCAAAATGTGCATTAAAAGGACAAACCCACATGGAGGGATTCTTATGTCGAATCATGTAATTGAGTTGTACGAGTATCATGTTTGGGCTAACAGGATCGTGTTTGATCATTTGCGGAAGTTGCCTGAAGATGTTTGGAACAAAGACATAACAAGTGTGTTTCCTTCTGTTTCCTCATTAATGTCGCATATCTATGCAGTGGATACGATGTGGCTTAGCGTGATGCGTGAACGCTCGTCGTTCGACGAAGCTAGAGCACTAGTCATGCGCCTGCTTGAGGAATCAAATATGGAGAACTTAGAAGGCATGGAAAAACGATTCAATGAAACTGAAAGTGAGTATAGGGAGTTCTTGAATACGTGCGAACCTGAAAAGATTATTTCCCTTGAACATCCTGTGTTCGGTCCGGTAAATACACCATTGTCGAAATTAGTACAGCATGTCGTTAACCATGGTACATACCATCGTGGAAACCTGACCGCTATGTTACGTCAACTCGGTCATAAAGGCGTTCCGACTGATTACGTTTTTTATATGTTTAAAGAGGTATGAAATATGAAAATAGGAAAAAAATGATTTTTTCAATAATCTCCCCACCCCCATCAAAAAAGAGATAAGAAGCAACCCCGGCTCCTTATCTCTCACATTTCTAACTCAAAACTTCCCTGGCGATGACCACTCGTTGTACTTCACTTGTTCCTTCAAAAATTCTGTTGATTCGGGCGTCCCTCAGCATTCTTTCGATCGGAAAATCTTT
>JAWLDF010000015.1:0-61289 GCA_041686735.1 Bacilli bacterium | reverse complement strand
TCACCTTCCGACGAGTACAACAAAGGCCGAAATAACCGATTTGGTTTTTCTTGATCGTAAACAGAACTTACTCCTTCTGGGTTCTTCCGGAACAGGAAATGTTTGATATTACTTTCTAAATTAGATTCTTCAATATTATAATAATGATGTGTAATGTCTGGATGCTTAAATTCTTCTAATTCCAGAGGGAATTTAGCGTATGGATTATGAAATATATGGATACCATCCAATAATGATTCACTATAATCATCTTTTTCTTGAATGTCATGTATCGGATATAGACCATGATCGTTATACCTTAATGATTCTATTAAAATCCAATTAGGATCCTTACTAAGTATTCGTGCTTTTCCATATGTAGCAGTATTACTGAATATAACTGCACTAATATCTTTATATTCTTGTTGTAGAAAGTAACCTAATGGTATCGAAGCCCCATTAGATTTATTAATTTTTTCAAAAAGTAAGTCTCCAAGAATAATTCTTGTGTTTTTATCTAAATCAATATATAGTGGCTTGTCATATCCATATAATACTCTTCTAATGGCTTGATCATTTTGCATGTAAAAAAAAGGTTGTTCAAAAGGTGCAATTGCTATAACAAATGGTACATTCTTGACATGTTCCATCTCCGAATATGCTTTTTTATACTTATTGAATTTAGAAATAAAAGAGTTCGCTAACCGTATTGTTGCCAAATCAACAATTTCATCTCTTTCTAACTCACCAAGATTATCTAATGATCTTTGCCATTCTGGCAGCCCGTTAGACGGATTATTAGAAATGGTTGCTTCGATACAAAGTTTTTCTTCTATTACGAAGTCTGGTACATTATAGGAAAAATTGACTTTCATATTTAGTTCTTTTAACACTGCAAAAAGGTAAAGTTCCCAAAATGAAGAATTAAATGTTGTTTGAAACTCCTTGACAAATTTTCCGTCTCTATCGTGAAAGTCTTGAGACCAATTTCTCAAAACTTCTTTGATATAATTGTCATGTAAAGCAGCCACAAAGTTTAGATGTATCAAATCCTTTTTAACAACAATTTCAAATAAATCCATTTTCGTTAACCTCCTAAGGTAACATTAAAATAAATTTAAAGAACGACGATTTCTGGATGTTTTGAGCTGTATTTAATTGGATAGGAGATGATTATCGTGAATAGATCTATTAATAATAAAAGAGTATATGTTGCGTTTCTTGATATTTTGGGGTTTAGGGAGGTTGTTAATAATAACGATCATGAAGTACTTAGTTCTATATATGATACCAAAATATCTACTGATATTGAAAATATAGGGTACTTTTTTGAAATTAATAAGGGTGTTCTTGATGATTTAAAAATAGAAATACTTGCTGTTTCCGATAGTATAATTTTATGGTCACAAGATGACAGTATAATCGACTTCTATATGCTAGTACTGAATGTAAAAGAATTATTACAGTCTTTTTTTAATAAGGGTGTTCCTTTGAGAGGAGCAATATCTGTTGGGCCACTTTCTATAAGAAAAATAAATGGACAAATTAACGTATTTGGTAAAGCTCTTACTAATTCTTATAATTTAGAGAGTAACCAGGAATGGACAGGGTGTGTAATTGATCAAGAGTGTTTAGATGTATTAGACAATGATGAAGAAAACCATTTAAATGAACTAATGAACAAAAAAATAATTACTAAATATTTAGTACCTAAAAAACAGGGAAAGGTAGATGAACAATATGTAGTTAATTGGGTTTCAGAAACTAATTTTAAAATTAACGAAAGAAAAATTCGTGAATCATTTAAAAGTTATAATAAGAAAGTGGATGATTGGTCAGTAGAATTAAAAATATTAAATACGATAAAATTTTATGAAAAGATGATGAACTTAGACTAGAAAAAGGAAATCATCTCATTCAATATAAACCCTAGTAACTAAGTTTAGTGCTAGGGTATAGTTGATTTTTGTAAAAATGGAAACTAAATCATAACATGATAGGAAGTCTAAATCTCTTATAAAGAAGAGAATGTTTGTAAATACCTCAAGAAAGGAAATAATTTAATTTTAAAACGGCCACTCTCCTCCCCATCCTCCGTTTCTATCATCCCAAAGACGATTAATTGATTTATAGAAAGTGTTTGAATTAAAAAAATATACTTCTTTTGTTTCAAGTTTTTCCCTAATCTCTGACATTATTCTTTTTACGCTTGCCTCAGACATATTTTTTGTATATATTCCGTAAGCTATTGGATTGATTTCTGATTTTTGTATAGCTTCCACAATATGATTATCGTATTCACCAAGACTGCTACCGAATATCGTTAAACTACCATTAGAATTTTGTAACTGGTTATAACAAAAATTTAGATAACGATTAGAAAAAATCTTTGCTAGTTTTCTTTCCCAATTTCCTTCTGAAACAAAAAGGGGAACAATTCCTTCATTATTAATAGCATTAGTTATACGGTCTAGTAAAACCGAATTCTCACTTTGTATTTTTTTAATATATCCATTTTCATTATACAGGTGAAGTGCACCATGTAAAAAAAACAAACTTTTGCCAGAAGGTTTACCTTCGGAAAAATGTAAAAAAGACTTATCTCTACGTCTAAAAAAATCAGTCATTTCATGGTTTTCCGGGTTCGGGAATTCTCTTGTAACTTTCATCCAAATCCAATATGGAATTAAATCGTAATTTGTTGAGTATATGTTTTTTCTTACCATGTCAAAAAGTCTAGAAGATGTAATAAAGTATTTTTCTTGGGGACCTGTAAGATCTTGATAGTTAATATGTATGTCATTTATAGCATTTATTAATCCTCTTTTGATTGATTCATAGGAATTTTGGAGTACCTCAGTATGAATGTTAAAATTTTTATTAATTTTTATCGCTATATCTATACCTTCTAATATTTTTTCAAAATTATATGAATCCAGCTCGTTAAATAATTTAATATCATTTTCACTTATATATTCTTTGCAAACTTCAAATAATGTTGAGTATTGAAATGAATTATCGATAGATATTGAGAATCCATTTCCTATCAATAAGTTATCAAGACAATCATAACCAAAAATATTTTCTAATTCATTGAAATTATCTAAAGTCATAAAAAAACTACCTCCTGTTTTTAAGGGATTATTTTCAAAACTTTCCGTAGGTTTTCTCTAAGTTTTTTCAATTCAGATTTTTTCAAAGTGAATGGTTTTTTCTATATTTTATAATAAATTGTGATTTTTTTGGTGTTTAAACATATAAATTATATTTAGTTAGTAGTTGATTCTTGCTTAAAAATTTAACTTTGAGTTCCAAGGCTAAAACAAATTGAACACTTTGGTTCCGGTGTGGTAGACAGCTTTTTAAATGGTGTCGTATTGTAATCAAAAAGACCAGAACGTATGTTTGGATTATGGTATAATATGAATATGGAGCATTCAGTGGTTTCGTAAAAATGTTATAATTTACTTATTGGGGAGGGAGGGGATTTTTTATGAAGGCTGTTGTAGGAGTATGGTTAGCGACCATAATTTTAGCCTTAATCGTGCTTTTAAATCCACTCCAGAGTTTTTGGACAAATGGAGCTACTTTACTTGGTTGGATTTTGTTATCTATACAGTTGACTTATAATAAATCTGAAAAGTTCTATATGTTTATAAAAAGAGTATGGTTTAATTTTAAAAATCCCGATTGCATTTGGGATATGAACGTTGTTTTTAAGGGAGAATTCGACAGAAAAATTTTTTATGAAATAGAAAAATCACTTAATGGTAATAAAGAAATTAAAATCACACAAATCTCAAATACTAGAAAGTTGTACAGGATTGGCAGTATATCTTATGAAGTATTTGTTAATGAAAATAATGGAGAGTTAATAATGTCTGTTCAAAAATTACAAGTAAGTTTTAGAAGCTCAAAAAGGCTAATAGAACAGAGTATTGGAAAGTTCCTTGATAACATACGATCTATAGTAAAACCAATCGAAAGTGAATATGGTGTCACGATTGAATTTTCTGAATTTAACCCTTATTATAGTTTGTTCTTAAAAAGACTTAAGGCAGAAGAAATTAAGGACTTTTCGGTTGTTATAAAGACAGATAATAACAAAGTAACTGTTACAAATAATGTCATTTCTCTTCATTCGAATGATCTCTGGGAAATGAATTCAATGTCAAAAAAATACTTATCATTATCCCCTCGTTAGTTAGTCTTGGGGGGATATTAATTTTTTATAAATCTCCATTATTATGTCTAGTTCATCTTGGAGTGTATTGAAGGTGTCGTAAAGTGTTATTGAACCTTTGCTAGAGATATTTATATAGTGTTCCTCATTAGTTATTTGGGAAATAAAGTTTAAATTTAATCCACTAACTTTTCCTACACTTGCAGCTATTTTAAACTCTTCACTCTCATGAACATTATTACCAAACAAACCTTTAGTCTTTATATTTGTATCTTTTAATTGTCCAACCCATGCTCCTGAAACATATGGAAGTTTGGAGTACATTTGACTAAAATCCATTTCAATAGCTTTTAAATCGTACTCAGAGTACGTGTTTAATTTATCTATATAATCAAGTGCAATGTCAGTTTTGACTTGAAGAATACAAAGATTTAAGCTTTTGTCATAATATGCATAAAAATCTACTGGTTCAAAATAATAGTGAAATGTTATATCACGAATTCGACCAAATTTTCTATGCTTATATTCATGGTGACAATAGTATTGATCAAAACTTTGATAAAATTTTTTTATCTCTGGTTTTATCCAGATCTCAGGGACACCTTCTGTTGTTATTTCTAATTCTTGCTGCATTGGAAGGTTATAAGCATCTGTTTTAAACCTATTGACATTACAAAGAAGAAAAGGCTTTCCCATATTTTTCCTCCCCCCTCTTTTACTAGAAAAGGTACACCACGTAAGAAACATTCAACAAGAGTATTTTTGTCCATAGAACAAAATTATTCTCATTTCCTCTATTCTAACCATTCAATACTCCCTAACTTTTCGCGCATCTTCCCAACAGCATCTACTTTCCGATTAAAAATCAATTCCAAACGATACTGTGCAAACTCCTCAGTAACCAAAAAGTAATCAGCAAGGTCTGAAATCAAAACAGCTTCGTTATCGAGAGTGACAAATACCCTATCCAAAAACTTCTGTGGCATCAGTAAGTATGCAGCCATGCGTTTAGCCTGTTTTTCAGTTCTGTTTAGGACTTTCAGATCAACATCAAATTGATTTATATGATGTGCATAGATATGACAAAATTCCTCGGCCAAAACAAGTTTTGTTTCAATGGCCCCCAGGCCTGGCCTTAAATAGATGATCCCTCGACGCCCTTTCTCCTTTGGTAGTGAAAAGGCTTTTGTATCATCATTTGTGTAGTCACCATGAAAGTAATGATCCAGGCGTTTTATTTTTATTCCAAAATGCCGGCATATCTCGTGCATGTCGATTTCATCCGGCTCCTGATAATCAAAATGTGACAAGACCTTATTAGCACGTTCTTCCCAGAAGTCTACATGTGTCTCCGGCAATATTTCTTTTAATCTCATCTCTCTCTTTCCTATCCTCTCTTTAAAGCCCATTCAAATGTTTTTAATTGATTTTGTTTTACCTCTATTTTAAAATGTTACATTATTCTAGACATATCTTCTTTTGTTGCATAATTCAACCAATGAAAAAGAAAAAAATAAAAACCCTGTTACAATGGTTCTTGATGACTGACAGGGTTGATTGTGATTAAATGTTATTTGCTTTTAATCTTCGATAATGTCATGCTCATCATCGTCTTCTTCAAGATCTTCCTTTATGAACTTCCACATTTTTATAAGCTGCTTAACTTTTTTCTCCGGATCCGTGGCCAGATCATGAAAAAGGGTAGGGTGTTTTTTTATTTCCTCAAATACTTTAAGTTCCTCAGCAGAAAGCTTTACTTCTTTCCCTGCTACTTTAGTTATATAAGGATTGTCGGTTCTACCTAATAGGTAGTCTGTTGATGTATTAAAGATATCAGCCAGTTTTTGAAGGGTTTCGGTATCAGGTTCGCTTCTTTCATTTTCATAATGAGAATATCTGGCTCTCGAAATACCTAAAAGTTTAGCAATATCATCTTGTGTTCTGTTTCCTCTTAATTTTTTTAATCTTGATCCTAACACCTTACCCAATCCTTTCATTTATTCTAGTAATTATTATAGATACATTTTTTATCGGTTAAAAGAGATGATAAAAAAAGTATCAAAAAACTATTGACGATAAAAAATGTATCATTTATACTTTTGTTAATGATAATTAATGTATCATTTGTGAGGTGATTAGTTTTGATAAGAAAAAGACTTGTTCAAGAACGAAACAAAAGAAATTGGACACAAAAACAAGTGGCAGAAGTACTTGGTATTTCAGAAGTATATGTTAGAAAAATTGAAAAAGGTGATGCAAATCCTGGTCGGGAGACTATGTTAAAGTTTGAAAAGCTATATGAAGTAAGTGATAGAACTTTATTCCCGGATCTTTTTGATGTAAATATTGATACAAAATGTATCAACTCCAATTCTATTTGATTCTTAAAAACATTATGTACAAAAAAGGAAATCATTATTTTATTCAACGGTTAAAAGATATTTCCTTTTTAAGGGTCGTACACCTGTCCATCAATCATATGATGAACTGAAATTACATGACGAGGTGATGCTCGTGAAAAATAAAAAAGCTCCACCTTTAAAGATCGGGAAAGAAACGTTTGGCAACATGGATATTAAAAAAGCATTCCAAAAAGCACTGGCACCTTATTTTATGAATCAAAGTAATTCAGAACAGACCAAAAGTAAAGTGGGATAACGGTCCGAGAGGACCGTAGACAGGACAAGCCTTGTAAAAAGGAGGTCAACCAATGGGCTACATACAGATTAAAAAGGTTACAGAGCATCATGGTCCAATGTTTGAAAAATGCCGAAGACAGGCCATTCAACATTTAGTCCATCGAATTGTAAAACCAAAATTGGAAAAAGGCGAGATAAAAATTCAAGAGAGGTCAACCACATGTCAATGAGAAAATTCGGGGAAAAAAGCCATCGTTAACGGCCATTAACGATGGGTAGGGATAAAAACAAATATCAACAATCTCACTTCAAGTATATCCGTTTTTATCCCTTCATACAAGGGCAAAACCATCCTTCCTGCCCTAAAACCCCAGTTTTTATAAACAAAAATTGTAAATTTGAGGTGAAAAAATGAATATTTCGCGCATGGTAAGTGACTTTGGAAACAGTATGAACCAGCATTTGATTGAAGGTTTCTATCTGGAGTTCCCTTCATCCGTATCAGAAATATCCAGAGATGAAGTGCCGTCCCTTTTCTCATCTGCCGTGACCCATAAGGACCTCATCAACGAAATGGTCATCCGCGTTTCTTTCGATGGTGTCGATCGCTATTTCAAAGTGGGTCACAAAGCAAAAAAAGATGTACTGGGGAACACTCACATTTTTCAACTCCATGATAAAACAACATCAGATTCCGTCATCGTGACCTGGCTTGCAGCGATTATCAGCTACCATGTACATATGCACCCGGACCTCGATCGCTTTGCAGAAGATGAAGCCACGATTGATTATTTCAGTACACTGCTTCCTGTCTGGCTACTTAAACGAAGCGGAAAATTTAAGGATATGTTGGATAAGATGGCGGCCAGATTTTCAGGGAATTTTGAGGTTGAATTGATGACCCCGGAATTTGAAAGAACTCTTTTCGTCCGCGTGTTACAGGCCGAATGTCGAATAGAAGGTGAAACAGCCCGACTGGCCCTGAAGCATGATCTGGAATTAAATATGTTGGATACAGCTGAAAGATATGAGGACTGCTACACGGTTATTACGGATCTAGGTGGACAAACGCAGGACATCTCCCGGATCCCACCCGGATTATCGAATCCGAGTTCTTCTGACGCTTTTGCTTCGTTTACGGATCAATCCTACTTGCTGGAACTGGAGAATCTTCGCAGTAAAAAAATGATGCAACATTTTAAAAGTATTCGGACTTTGGAGCACTTTATCATGGACAACATTAACCAGGGAGTTTTCATTTATACCAACCCGACAACCGGAGAGCAAATCGATTATACAGAAGACATTGAGTCCATGATTAAAAAATATGTGAAGATTGCAGTAGATAAGACGGTACAAGCCTTCAGTTTTGATCCGGGAGAATCAGTCAAATTCGTTTGGATCGGGGGAGTAACCGAACTTCTAAAACCATATATTCAAGCCTACATCCAGGAAATTTACCCCGAGGAAGTCGGAGGTATCCATATCTTCCCGGAAAATTCAAGAAAGCTAAATCTGTATGCGCTGGAGATCGTGGCCAAGTTTAAAACGATTGTGAAAGGAAAGACGGCAAGTGAAACGTCCGAGGAAAGAACAGTTTAACTTGAGGACGGTTTCAATGAGTGAAGAGGTCTATGAACATTTGAAATTAAAAGCTGAGAATCGCGAATTAACTGCTTATGTCATATCACTGGTTGAACGTGATCTGGGGCTGGAAGAAAGCATGGATGCATCGAAAGTTGGCTTGGACAACATGTTATCAATGATTTATAAGGAACTGCAAAATCTAAAGGCAGTTATACCAGAAGCGTTGATCCCAAAAAATGAGGAACATAAGGTGAAAAACACTGAAGAAAAAAATACACAGGATGTTCCTGAATTACAGCAAGAATCAAACAATCACGTTTCCGGGTACCTCGATGACGATGATGTGGAATATGATTTTTGATTGCCAAAGTGAGGTGAAACAGGGGTGAGTGAAGCACAGCAAATTATTTTGGAGGGGCTGGAAGAACCCCGGAAAGAAGAATATTACCCGATCGTGGTGAAGGTCCTGACACAATACCGGGATAAAAAAATTGCCCTTGAGAATCTCATTCGCCAAAAAGAGAAGGGGTTTGAACTTGTTTTTCCGTCATGCATAGCTTCGTATCGTTTGTTGGAAGGGGATCCAGGTTATACCCCTTACAACAGTTACACAGAAAAGACGGTAGAAAACAAACTTGTCAATAAGCCGGAGATTTTGGACCTGAGAATTGAACAACTTTCATTATGGCTTGAATTAGTCGAGCGATCTCTGAACAGCTTAAATGACTTTGAAAGAAAAATTATTGAGGCGAAATATCTTCAAAAAGAAAAGAAAAAAGATATGGCCATTTACCAGGAGTTAAATTTTAGTAAAGACGCTTACTACAAGATAAAAGATCTGGCCATCCGAAAAATCGCTACATCTTTAAACATCATTTGATAGGAGAGAGGACAATGCCATTTGTTCAACCCAATGTCCGCGTCCGACGTTTTGTCGGTTATCTGGAAGGTGCTTTAAATCGTCCTTTAGCTGAAAACGAGAAAAAGAGCCTGGATTGGTTGGCTCATACAGCTTCCTGGGAGACGTGTGATCATTTTGAAGTCCTTTTCAAGGAGCTGACCAATAAAAAACTGCGGCGACCTTTTCATATTGAGGATTAAACCCATCCGTTACCCCCTTCAATTTATATAGATGATGGGCCTGGTGAACAGGCCCCAGTGCAGAGGAAATAACTAGACTTGTTTCTTCTGCACTGGGTGAAAGGAGGTGAAGATGTTGGCCAAAAAACAAGGAGTACTGGTTGCTCAGGAGAGGGATACCTATCAATGTTCGGTTGCCTTTTCTGTGCGAAACAATGTATCGAATACGATTGTTTCCCTTAAATCTATCATATCGCAGCTGGAAAAGAAGAAAGGAAACATGCCGGTTCATTCTGTTGAGATTTACGATGACCGTTTAACGGTTAAATTGGGTAGAGAAGAGGCTGATCCGGTAAAACGACCATCATCATTAAAGGAAAAGTTACTTTTGATTGATGGCTCAAACATGTTGAGTGTCAGTTATTATGCCACAGCTGCTAAAGAAACAGGAAATCTGTTTAACACCAGTTCCGGAAAATATACAAACGCTGTTTTTACCATGACACGGAAACTCCTGCATTTGATACATGAATATGAACCGACCCATCTTGCGATTGCATGGGATTTAAGCCGATCAACATTCCGTCGTGACCTATATCCGGAATATAAGGCCAACAGAAAAGAGACGGATCCAGCTCTTAAAGAACAGTTTGAAACAGCACAGAGCTTATTTGAAAAGATGAACATCTCTCAGTTCATGATGGCAGGATATGAAGCAGATGATCTGATTGGAACAATTGCACGTAAATGGTGGCGGAAGAATAGTGGGACGTGCTATATCGTTTCCAACGATAAAGACTTATACCAACTTTTAAATCCACAAACGGTTCTGATTGTACAACGAAAAGGGAAGGAAGAGATTGTTACATATAATTCATTTCGAGAACGGTACAATATTCTCCCTCGGCGTTGGGTTGATGTCAAAGCGATACTCGGAGATCCCAGTGACAATATCCCTGGAGTTAAAGGAGTTGGTGAAAAAGCTGCGATCCCTCTCATACAACATTTTGAAAGCATTGAAAACCTTTATGACAACCTCGCCTCTCTTGAGGAAGGGCGTTTTAAACGGTATATGATTCCGTTGCAACAAGGCGAGAGATTGGCAAGGTTAAGTAAAGAGCTGGCTACCATCATCACGAAGGTTCCATTAGATATTGATTTGGATGCATTAAGAATTGATATCGATAAACAATCCATGATCGAGGAATTTGAAAAGCTGGAATTTCGCTCTTTACTTAAAGAGATTCGGTCTGGGAAATTCCGAAGGAAAACCGGGATGGTTATCAATTAACGGAAATGGCGGTAAAGGATCACTAAATCTGTTAATGAAGGAGGTTTAAGAACATGGAATTGGCATTAAAATGTGATCGTTGTGGAAAAGTGCATTTGGGTATTATTGCGGAAGAGTGCATGGAATGTGGCTCTTCATTGAGTCTGACTCAACTGGATCCGAACCTGGAAAAAGAAAAAGACCGCCACGAGGCGATCCAAAAAGAAGGACTGAAATGATTTCAAGTAGGACCATTTTATCACAGTAAACTGATTTGCTCAAATACAGAAAGCGAAGAAAGGGAGAACATAGAATGACAAAACATGTTTATAAAAATGGTGACCGATTACATTATGTCGAGGGATTAAAGAAAGCTATTGAAGAGTGTCCGGAAAAAGTCAATGACATGCTTAAAGCTTTGTTTGAGAGCCCTTTTCAATCGGAAGCAGGAGATTTATGGGTGAGTAAATCACTGGCATCTGATATACTGGTTGACTTGTTGGCTATGGCTGATCATGACCAGCCATCAGGGGATTACAGTTATGAAAGACTACAAAAAGAGATTAAAAGTGCTGAAACTAATGGGTATGATGATTTACTTCACATTTTGTTTTGATGCTTTATCCATAAAAATGGGGAGGTGAGTGGATTGATTCATCCCGAATTATGCAAAGCTGAGAATACAACATATTGGACCGCAAAAAGAATTCAATTTAATTTGTTGTTAGTTGAAGTAGCCACCTGGGATGGATTTATTCCTCTCACCAAAAAGCAATTGGCTGAAGAAATGAATACCACGACAATGCGGATAAACAAATTTATCCGGGAATGTCTTGATGAAGGTATTCTTGAGGAAAAAAACGGACATTATTTTTTAACCAAATATATTGATTTTTCCAAGACAAAAGGTTATGTCCGTCACTTTGCATTTTTACGTAGCCAGGAGTTTATATCTTTACCGGTGCGGGTGCAGCGGTTTATTTTGCATGTTCTCAGCCAAAGAATTTATATGCACGACAACATGGTTTTCCGCATAAAATTGGATCGCCTCTACCATCATTTTGATCGTTATCAAAATGAAAAAGTGCTGGATCGTCCCGGTATTTTTAATTTGTATTCGCGGCAGGATATGATGAAAGTCCTGGATCAGGTTAAAAAGTTCTTCTCTTTTGATATCCGGAAAAATTCCAAGGGCAGGGAGATCTTGAAACTTACTAACTTCACCGGCGAATTTAAAGATAAAACGGATGATATTATACATAACCGTGGGAAGCATATTTGGGTGTTAACTCAACTCGAAAACCAGGGATATACGGCAGATGAGGTTCATGAGAAACACCTGAATGAATTAGTCAGCATCATGGATCATTATGTTCGGGATCTGGGATTTAATGACGCTTCAGTCCTTTTTAATGAAGCTTTAGATAAAGCAGTACACTCTATGCAATTCCATTCTTTGATGGAAGATGAACAGTCATCATTACGAACCTATTTTCTTAAAATCATGCATGAAGTAGAGATGGACTATGCAGCAAGATTGGCCAATCAGGCTGATCAGCTTCAAACAGAGGAATATCAGAGAACGAAAGCCAATAAAGTTGATCAAACCTTATCAACTTTGATTAAACGGTCAATATCATACATAGCCAAAAAGATTGAGAGGCTGGAAGAAAGGTGGAAAAAGAGATTTACAAGTCCTGAAGACTATTTACGGGATTCAATTGATTTGAAGACACCGGTAATACGCCATATGCGAAGTCTCGCCTTGGCGATCTCCAAACATAAAAAAATAGGAGTTCAGAAATCACCTCCAGAGAAACCCTTTAAACCTTTTAATTGGCTGGAGGTAGATATCTAATAAAATATTTATAACTGGCAGTGGCTAAAATAAAGTGCGACTGCTAGTTTTGCTGCATAAATTTTGAACGAAAGTCTGTTATATTGAATTTCATCAAAAATCTGATCGATGAAACAGAGAAATGGCCATGGAAAAGTGGTAAATTTTTTTCGCTAAAAATAGAAATTTATTACATTAATTCAATATAAAAGGCTAAAAATTGTATCAGGTAAATTTTTTTGCCTTAAAAAGTTGTGGATTACTATACGAGATATATGAATAAAAAAAGAGAGTCTTTGGAACACTGGAATTACACTTTTGATGTATTAAAAGAAGGTTTTTGGATCATTTTTTCAAAAAAAAGTCGAACCTACTGTAACAAAGGGCATGGCCGATCATTGTGATTCCTAATGGTTATTGAAAGATGGTAAGAAACAAATGGAAAGATTTAAATTAACATATTGAATCGAAAATAATTCGAGAAAATACCGACAAAATCACGATAAATTAAACTAAATTGTATGCTAGTATTGTAGTATGAACGTAGAATGTCCTCAGCCGATCCCGGCCTGGGGGCATTTTTTATTTTATGAAGGGGGAGAGAAAAGTATGAAGGTAATCATTTGTTACATGTTGTCCGGAAGATACCGAACAAAAATGATAGGGACCCTTCATTCCTGGAAAGGCGGTGAGATTCATTTTTATGATGAGGCAAAGCGTTTCTATTGTTTGAATCCTGAAAACCTGGTGTGGATCAAACCTGTCACAAATCCTCGTCCTCAGAAAGAACAGGAAGCAAAGTTGGATCAAATGTCAATCTATGAATTTATTGAGTAAAGAAGGGAGGACATTTTGAACATAAAGCGAGTGCTTAAATGACGATTGTCGTTTTGTTTTCCATGGATGTTTGTATACACATTGAACTAGGCTTTTGCAAGGTTTAAAGAAGGACCAGGTTCGCAGAATTTAAGTATAAGTGATATAATAAACCTAAATAGACAAGCATAAAGATTACCTTTCCGTGTAAAAATGAAAGGTAAGGAGGTGCTTGTCGTGGGTGATAAAAAGGAGGACAAGAGTATGGCGATGGATCAAAAAAAGGTTCAACCTCCCGTCAACGAAGCAGAACGCAAAAAGATTATTAAAGAAGCACATAAAGAAGGCATGAAAAAAAACGCAGAAGTATTAAGGATGTTGAGTAAAAATTGAATCAGGAATTTATAAAACTGGATCCCGAAGATATACGTATGATTCACAATGATGTTCTGAAGGAATATGGAGGATTATCAGGAGAATATGAACCAGGGTTAATTGATTTCATGGCTGAAAAACCTTTTCAGGAAGCTTTCGGTCAAGAATTATACCTTGGTTTATTTATGAAAGCAGCTGTTTATCTTCATGGTTTTGCATCTCACCAGTATTTTTGTGATGGGAATAAACGCACAGGGGTTCAATGTATGTGGACGTTTTTGAGAATTAATGGATATGAATTAACAGCTGAAACAATTGATATATTTGAAACAACTAAAAAGGTGGCCACTAACAAAATAGATCTCGAAGATTTGGCCGAGTGGATAAAACAAAATACCCAACCAGTACCATAAAATTGAGTCCAGTAACCTGGGCTTTTTTTATACCTTGTTCATCAAAAAATAAAAGGCATAGCCATGCTTAAATAGAGATAATAATGAGTAATGAGCATTACCTTTGTCTATTATACAGGGTGTCATTCCGGAGTTAAAAGACAAGCTTCGGAGTGACACTTTTTTAATCCAAGGAGGAAAAACATGAAAGCAAAAGAAGCTTTGCAAAAATTTTTTGAGGAAAAGGATCTGCCATCCCGCACTTTCACCGTCAAACATAACGGTCAAACGCATATTATTGAGAGTGAGTTCTTACAGGATGTGATTATAAATCATACTCCGGCTCATGAACAGGAGCACATTCGTGCGATTATTGCAAAAATTGACTACCAGAACGGGGATATAAACCAGTTCCTGGAACACATGGCCAATGCATATATAAAATCGAATCGAATTTCTAACTTCGAGAAAGTCCCGGTAAAATTGGGATAAAATTTTATCACTTATGAGTAAATACTTAAACAAAGTTTAAATAAAGACCGTGGGTGTTATGAATTCCACGGTCTTCTAGCATTTTTTTGCTTTCACGCTTTAGGGACTTGGATTAATGTAAAAAACAAATTGTTTAAACATGGCCCCAGTGTGGGATGGTTCATAGCTTCGATCGGTATCTGCAGTGTTAGTATTATTGTTCCTACAGACTTAATGGTAATGTGACTCAGTTTAAATCCATTTTACTAGGTATCGTCCTTTATCATTTAACTTTTCAAATTGCGTCTTTACATTTTCTGGCAATAAGTTGGTAATTATAGTGGGTTTCCAGACTCCAAACAGCATTAAAACGCCTAAAATTTTGGGATAAATATTTATAAAATTAAAATAGACACCTTGGTTATCTTCGAAAAATAGAAGAGCGGTATTCAAGCCGGTGCCAACAACTTCTACTCCTGCAATACCACTTAGTATTACTATTGTTGCGCCTAATTTAAACATTGGTGCTATTCGCCCTGCATCTTCAGTAAATCTAAGTCCTTTTACCTTAATGTAAAGAAGATACCAAATAAATAAAAAGAAAAAGACATTGGTCATATTACCTATACCCATGACGGCACCAAGAAATGCAAAAAATACTAGGTAAAACCCAAGAGCTTTGTATTTAATAGATTCTCCTTTTTTTACAAGCCACCAAAAAACTCCTCCAATAAATATAAGAAATTGACTAATTCGGTCAACTAATTTAAATATAGGGTCGACAACGGACATAGTTAAATCAAATGATTTACCAAAAATTGCTTTGTTAATGATTTCGATAATTATCTTAACAAATAACTCAGAAATTGGATTAAAGATAAATATAGCCCACCCTAAAATAAATAATGTTATTGATGTTAGCAAAGGTAAACTAATAGTTAAATAATACATCCAGTTAAAAGCTAAATGTATAATAACAACTGTTGCTAATGATAAAAAAAGTAACTCCATAATATTAAGAATATTGTCGGTATAATATAAGTAAACAGGCAGCATTACTATAAAACCTATTGCATAAATAATACCTAAAAATATCCCACTGTCTCGAATTTGATAAAGTTTACTAAAATCTTTCTTTCCAACTTCTAAGTTTCGATTTGTTTCGCCCATAATACCATTCCTTTCTTGCATAAAATTATTTCTACAAGTGTTATTTTACATATTTTTCACACATTGATTCTACAAAATTTTCATTTTTTTGATAAAAATCAACAAAAGTTTAAAAAAATAAGGTTAACAGAAACAAAGTAAGTTTACAAAACGGATTACCTGTAAGATGCCTGTGGATAAGATGAAAGGACTAGATAATTCCGGATTTACTTATATAAAGATATAAAAATCTGACAAAAACCCGAGAAAAACTCGACAAAACTTCGAGAAAATCCAGACAAAATTACGAGAGATAATGTGTTATAATGTTAGTATGCCCATAGTATATAGTCCAGTCCAAAGGACTGGGCTATTTTTTATGCCACGGGGAGGTGATTAGGGTTCATTCTAAAAATGCATAAGAAAATGCAGGAATTTGGAAAGAAGTGTCTAAATTAAGCTAATGAAAGGAATGATCTGAAATGAAGAAAGTGTTCAGCTCGTTGCTGCTACTGAGTATGCTTTTGATGACAACCACCGCCTTTGCCGACTGGAGTGAGGTTCCCATAAGTGACCAGAGTGAAGGGAACGAAGCAGAAATTATTGAAATAAAAGATGGCGGACAGTTGTTTGATCCAGAGAATGCAAAGCCGCCGGAAAAACTACCTTCAAATTATGTAAGCGTGAAAGTGAATGGTGAGTTTATAGGAGCACCAGATGCTATTCCCTATATCGATGAGAACAATCGAACCCAGATCCCCGTAAGATATGTGAGTGAGGCCCTTGGTGCCGAGGTGGAATGGATTGGCGAAACTCGAACAGTTCTCATCACGAAAGAGGATCAAATTATTTCTCTAACGATTGACAGCAAAAAGATTGAATTGATGGACAGTGAAGGAACTGTCACTCGATCGATTAATATGGACACAGCTGCAACCATTAAAAACAGTCGCACGTTTGTTCCGGTTAGATTTGTCAGTGAAGCGCTGGGGCAGAAAGTCGAATGGGATGGAACAAATCGCGTAGTGATCATAACCACACAAGGAGGAAGCCAGAAATGAAAAAGGCTTTCTCCTTTTTTTTATGTCTGATATTGATGTTTGGATTTGTGGTTGATGCCTCAGCCCAATCCGCCGGGGACTGGCGGGTGTTTGGAGGGAATGAGGAACGAACCCGGACGGTTACGGATGAATCGATGGGGCCGCCACTGGCGTTCAAATGGAAGTTGGAGCTCGGATGGTCCATCAGTCAGCCTATTATTGTGGACAATTACATTTATCACCTGAGTGCCATTCCGGAACCCACAAACGGGTTACATAGTGGCACTTATCTTTTTAAGATCCCGTTGGAACTCGGTTTTTATTCACCGGATAATATGTCCGGGATTTATAGTGAAATAACTGAAAAAGGTGGTGGAGGGATTAGGTTGGCTAACTATACCCATTCCCGGTCCCATCCCACATGGTCGCCGGAGAACCAGGTGATGTATGTCGGGATTGGGGAAGGTGATGAGGCCAAAGTAGTGGCCATTGATGTCAATCAGATGAAAAAACTGTCTGAATGGGATGTTGGCCAGCGTTTGGTTTCAGCTCCCCATGCCTTCCCGGGGGATATTGTTGTGTTTGGTTCCCAGGAAGGAAAAGTTTGGGCAGTCAAAGGTCTCAAGACCGGGCAAATAGCAGGTGCCTTTTATCAGATCGACACGGACCCCTCCGCCGAAATTACCGGGACATCCGCACAGGTCGGGGATCGGTCCTTTGTCTATGGTTTGAACTATCGAGGAAAAAACAAGCCTGGTGTTGTGTCTAGGTTCACCGTGCAGGATAACGGACCTGGACTTGCTCCTGTTTTGATTAAGGAGTGGGAAAAGTCTACCGATGATGGTATTCCTACCAATATTGCTTTTGACAAATCAACAAACCTGATTTTTTTCTCGGATAAATCTGGAGGGTTTTATTCATGGGATGCGACATATGGTTATGATAAATGGCACCAAAAGGCCTTTTTCCAGAAAGTAACCCTCGTCAACAACAGCCCAGCTGTCGGTGGCAGCACGATCTATTTTCCCGTGCGTAAACCGGGGAAAATGATCTCACTCGACAAGCAAACGGGGGCGGTGCGCTGGCAGCGGGATCATGGATCAGATGTCACTAATGATCCGACCATCTGGCGGATGGCCGGGGGAAATGCGGTCATCATGTATGGAGACACTGATGGTAAAATTCATTTTGTTGATTACAACGGGAATCCCTTTCCGATTACCGAAGAAGGAACCACGTATATCAAGGCAACCAACAACCCGTCCATTCCGGAAGAATGGTGGCTCCAGGGAGCCGGCCTTTCCACCGAGATTGCCATTGGCAAAAAACATTTGCTTTTTGGAGTAAACGTTGATTCCGGAAAAAGTGGAGACCCGTCAGATGACACGGGCGAACTGTGGGCCTATAGTCTGGGGAACCCGGTGAATCTGGCACTCTCCGATGCGATTATTCAACCGGCGGCCCCGCAAAAGCCGGGGACGGCTGCCACGGTGCATGTAGTGGCAAGAAATCAATCGAAGGAACCGGTCACAATCGTTTTGCGGGGAGGTTTCTTGGGAGAATCATCTCAGGAGATTCCGCTCACGCTTGAACCGGGGGAGATCCGGCCTGTTCAATTGAATATAACATATCCGGACATTAATAAAATCTGGAGGTGGGAGATCAACCAGGCACACAACCCCATGGAGACCAACTATCGGGATAATATAGCAGATATTCCGGTTCGTGTGTTGATCCCGAGGCCGAACTTCGTGATCATTCCGGATTCAGTTCAGATCCATCCGGGTAAGCCGGGTTACGGGGATACGGTCCAGGTAAGTGCGGAGGTGTGGAGTGATCCTTCCTATCATTTTGCTGATCTCTTGTCATCCGAAGTGAAGTTTACTGCAAGGGGAAGAGATACCTTCAGCGACGTCACCGTAGCACCCAATGAGAAAAAACGTGTCAGTTTTTCATTCAGGGTACCGGCTTTCGAACCTGATGATCCACCTCCTTCAAAATATTGTTACGTGATGGAAGTTAATCCGAATCGTGATCAACCGGCAACTGAAGTAAAATACACGGATAATAAGGTGAGTGGATGTGTGGATGTTGAAGAACTCGTTAATTTGTCGGTTCAAATTATCCCGGATAAAAACAGATATTATGCGGGGGATTCCGGCCCCGAGTTTATCCCGGTAAAAGTACGGGTGACCAATGAAGCCAGTTATACGGTGAACACAACACTTGTTCTGAAAGTTGGCAAGAGGGAAAGCTACAAAGGCGATTATAAATATACAACCTATGCAAAAAATGTGAGCCTGACTCCTGGAACAACCACGTATACTTTTCAAGTAAAGAATGTGACCCAGCAGGAAGTCTATGATTTTTTCCAGACGGTACCGGAAGGACAGTTTTCCTTCTTCAATTACCCCACAATCGCGACGGTGAATGGTTCTCATGCGATATCTGAAACAACGTTTTCAGACAATGAGGACCATGGCATGATTTTAAGTGATCTAAAAGTGAGGGTCCGATTGGTGGAATAAAAAATGTAAGTAGAATTACACATTTTGAGGGGTTGCATAAATAACTTGCGGCCCCTTTTCCATGTGAAAACTGGGAGGGCAATTTCTAATGTATGTTATTAAAATTTCTAAGATCTATTAAATGATTTCTTTCTATGGATTGGCCAAGAGAAGACAGGTATAAATACACATCACGAAAGGAGAATGATCATGGAAGACATCTTGGATTTTGATTCGTTTGTTCATCGAGTGGTCAATAAAACGACGGAGCATGCTCCAGTTAAAAAAGTCATTGAAACTTGCATTTCAGAAATGAACGAAGTCCTTCATGAAGGGATTTGCGGCATAGACAGCCCATTAGGGGTCATCCGAATGCGTCCTTTGCTTGGTGAGGAGCAATGAGAGGAGAAGCGCATTTGGCCATTGGGATTTTAGTAAGTGTTGAAGTGGCAATGTTGACGGATAATCCCATAACCCTGGCAGGGATCCTGGTTGCGGCCATATCATCTGGAGCTCCCGATCTTGATGAATCAAACTCGATGTTGGTTCGAAAGATGGTTCCCGGCAAAGCGATTCAACTGATAAAAAAGTTAAGTATATTGTTAGGGGTGATAGGTATCCTCGTCGGATATTTTACTGCAGAGTGGATTTGGGTTGCTACAGGTCTCTTAGGAATCATGATTTCGAACATGCTGGGAGAAAACGACTGGCGAAAACTGGGTACCACACTCTTCGGCGTTTTTCTCATCATTTTTCCATCTGTGTTTGGAAACGCCGGGGTAAATCTAGAACGTATGTTTGATTTCGCACCCTTTATATTAATGGGTGCTTTTTTGTTGTTTAGTACGTGGTTGGCTCACCGTGGCCCAACCCATTCCTTGTTGGCCGCTTCGGTATGGTCCTGGCTTTTATTTCTTATAGAGGTCAGGTACAACATTTCCCATTTTCACTGGATGGGGACCGTTGCTTATTTATCGCATTTGGTGGTGGATACCCTCACCAAACGAGGCGTTCCCTGGTTGTGGCCTTTTGTAAATAGGAACTTTGCCATACCGATCATGACCACCGGATCCCGGCAGGGTAATTTTATTGAGCAATTGATTATTTCGCTTTTGGCAGCTGTTTTAATTATCACATTGATCTAGGAGGAGATAACTGTGAAAAAATCAATTTTGTTGTTTGCTATGATGATGATGCTTTATGTTACCATCACGCCTTATGTTCATGCGGCACCAGGTGGGGTTGAGTTACCGTCACCTGAGGTTTTTCGTCCGGATCTCGTCAAAGCTCAGAAGGCATCCGGCGGATTCATACTTGTCATCAATTATGTTATTGGGATTATTGGTTTAATTATTCTCGCTAATATCGGATGGAATGCACTGATGTCAGCGAGAAAGCTCATGAAAGGAAAAAGTGTCGGCGGCCTCAAAGATGATTGGATTGCGATTGGTGTGGCTTTACTGCTCGTTATTTTATCTTTAACCGGAACATGGTACGACATCCTTGTTTTTGCATACGAAAAAATCTTGCTACCCGCTCTTGATTTCTTTAAGGGATAATTGGTGATGGTGATGTGGAGGTCTCTGACATTATTATTTATCTGTTTGGTGGTGGTGTTTCCGTCCGTGTCAGTAGTGGCCGCAGGGGGTGGAGACGAATATTCTCCCCCCGAGTCGGGTCTTGATGTTCAGGAACCGGATCAAAACAATTCAGGGGAGGACCAGGAAGACGAAAACGATGGCTTCATCGCTTCAGTGAAAGAACTGGTTGCCAATATTAAAAGGTTGATTACCGGGGAAGCAGTCATGGAGATGTTTAATAAATGGATCGCAGCCATTTTTGATAATGTCTTGAAACCGGTGATTAATGCATTGGGGTCCAAAGCGTTTCTATTACAACCCGACTTACAGGAACAGAAATGGGTGTATGCATGGTGGAGTTGGTCGATGTGGATTTCCCTGGCTCTTTTAGGACCGGCGTTTCTTGTGACCGGTCTTAATGTGTTGAAAGGGAAAGAGCTGGCAGAGCCTTTGAAAGCACTGGGGATCGCGATATTTTTTACAGTTTTTACGATGACAATCGTTGATTTTATAATCAAGCTGGTTAATTATGCGGTAACAATGAGTTCCGCTGAACTCTTGCAAAATTTGTCCCAAAAACTGGGGTATCAGATTAATATGCAAACGATTGACGGGATCACCGCTATGAAGCTCATTTTTGAGGGAGCTTTTGTGGACGATACCAGTGCAAGCCTGGCCACCGTCATGTTAAATGCCGGCGGTATTTTGTATGTCATGATCGGAACCATTTTGATTTTTTTAATGGCGCTGGTTTCCGTTTTAAAAACGTTCGGTCTGGACATTATTGTCATCGGTGCCCCGGCATGGTTTACGATCGCAGCCATTTTCGGCAAAACCGAAACCGTGATCGGTTGGATGAATTTAGCCTTGAGAACGATATTTCTCGGGGTCATTTTTAATCTCGGATGGCTCATGATGGTCAGTATTACAAACTCGTCTGAAAATGGTGAGGGGATTGCGACAGATTTGGGGATAGCACCAAGTGTGATCAATCTCGTCATCATGGCTGTTTTACTTGTGCTATCCTATCGATTCTGGTTGACGCATATGGTCGTTGCAATCATACAGCCTTTGAGTCTGGGAGGATCAACAGTCATGGATCGTTTGGGACGAGTGGGAGAAAAGACATCCGGGGTCATGAATCGTTTGTCCCAGAGATTTGGCTGGACAGGGATGGAGCGAATGAGCCACAAGGTGAATCGTGCATCGGCCAAAAGCCTGGATAAAGCGCAGAAATGGAAGTCATCCGCCCAGAGAATGGATGCCGCGAAACGGGATTGGGAAGAGAAAAGTAGAAACAGTTCACTGAAAAAATTGGCCGGTAGAATGGACTGGAATCCGGATATTAAATTTCCGTCTGTCCAGAAGAGGGAAGCGTCGCCATTATATCATGACCGCTCGAGAGAAACCGATTCGGCGTTTCAATTTCAACTGCCTCCGGATGAACAGTTGGTCAATAGTATCTCAAAAGAACTGGAACAACTGTTTGAACAAAAGAACATGAAAAGACAGCAGGAACTTGAAAAAGTCAACAAGCAGTTAGAGGAACTGAGAAAAGAAAGATCAGAGTTGTCAAATCAGTTGGCAAACCGAATGCTTCCGGACACGATCCGGAAGAACAAACAGAGCCAATTGGAGAACCTTGAAAAACGAATTAATGACTTGCAATACAGCAATGAAAAATTGAGCCGACAGATTGAATCTGAACATCATATTCAGTTTGATTCGAATAAGGTTATATTAAAGGCACAAACGGATGATAAAGGTCAGGTCGAAAATATCATCAAGAAAGCCATTCAGAATAAAAAACCATACTGGAAGAAGGGCCAGGAAGTTATTGTGGTGGAGAACGGGCTTCCTGTGAACTATGGTACGTCCCCGCCGGCCAACGGGATCTATATGGGCAAGTGGAAACAGCAATAATCAGCATGGTATAATAAAAGTGTAAATGAGGTGATGATTGAATGAATAAGCATGAAAAAGAACCGAATAATCGTTCTCAGAACGGAATGATTGTGGATCAGGGATACTCTTTCTGGTTCACAGGTGAAGATGACGTTTATGATGAGAAATACGGTCATCTGCTTCATTCAAACAATGAGAAAGATGGGAACAACAAAAAATGAAACAGGGAGAAATTTATCTGGCTCGTGTAACTTACACGAGCTTTTTTGATGACAAAATACGTCCTGTCGTGCTGGTTGGGAAAACGGAAGTCGCGGATATCGATTACCTTATCGGACCTATAACCAGTCATTCGCCGAGAAATCAATATGATGTTGTCATTCAGTTTTGGAAGGAAGCTGGTCTTGAAAAACCATCGGTTGTTCGAACAGCTAAGTTACGAACAATTGAATCTCAATTTCTGTTAAGGAAAATCGGTATATTACAAGAGGAAGATTTGCAACGCGTCCTGTCTACATGCAGGTCGCTTTTTTAATTTTCTGGTCCAGATTGCCGACAAAATGCCGAGAAAATCGCGACAAAATATCTTTAAAAATCTGTTAAGATGTTAATGTGGAATATTAAGCTCAGGTCATGTACCTGGGCTTTTTCTTTTGGAAAGGGGAGGAGGCGGTTTTGTACGATCAGGATCAAACGGTATATTTTCCGGAGGACATTCGTGAGGATGTCCTATTATTTGACCTTTTTGAGTTAAAAGCGTTTTTCCAGGCGATTATTATCTTTGTTGTTGCCTTGATTTTGTTTGTATTCATCCCTATTCCGATAGGGTTCCGTTTGTTGTTTATCTTGTTGCCGGCATTTATTCTCATACTCGCTGTTGCCTTTGATTTACCGGTATATTTGAAAAAACGAAGAAGGTACAAACGCGAACCGGCAATCAGAACAGCTGACGGGGGAAAAAATTCAACTTCTGTTTATTTTCCAATAACCGGTGTGGATGGCCCGTTTATTGAATTTCAATCAGGGGACTGGGGAATGTTTATCCGATGCTCTCCTCCTCCGTGGGATTATCTGCCGAGTATGGAGCGTTTCAGCCAGGCTTGGGGATTTCAAAAGTTACTGAGAAGCCTTCACAGTGAAGGCGCCGAATTATTAATTACATCCGAGGAAGAATTGGATTTACATATTGATGAGTGGCAACATCAAGAATTGACTTATGCGTCTTTCTCACCCGGGCTTAAAGAGCTTGGATTATCCCGTGTTCAGTTGCAACGGGATATAGCTGAACAAGGAATGATCAAAAAAACTTATTATCTCCTGGGGATCACGATTTCACCATCCCAATTGCAACTGGGGAAAAACGTGACGGAAAACGTCCAACTCATAAAAGAGAAGCTGCAACGTTTATCCGGGATTACGGTTCAAACCCTGTCAGAGATGAATATTCAAACGGCTGTAATTGCGGGCAGTGCTTTAGAGGACGTCGTACTCAGGCAATTTGATCCTTTACTTTGGAGAAAGAAGCGAATCGGGGATAAAAATCAAGGCAAGAGTCAAATCTGGGATCAGATCCTGCAACAGCCTTCCCAGACACAGTTTGAAGAAACTAGGCAAGCAAATGTAAAGCGCAAAGGCCATACAAGAAATAAGGGAGGCTCCTGGTGGAAGGAACTCATGCAGCCGTTCCAGGAAAGGGTCTCACTTCAAAAATTTGCGCGGAGTATCAAGCATCGTAAAGAAGAAAAGCAACGAATGCATGAAGAATATCAAAGGGAGGTGCTGAGTCGATTGAATAGGCATCAGTTCAATAGGCCGGTTTTGAACGAAGGAAACCATCAAGTTTTTTTGCTGGTCAATAACAGAGGGGAAACAACCATAGATGATCATCGTATTCAGGTGATAACGCCGGGTATGATCGAGGCAGGCATGAATGAACTGGAAACGGGGATATTGATTTGGGATGACGAAGTGAGTATTGACCATATTCCTTCATTCCAGTCCCATTTTCCAAATTGTAAAATGTATGTTCTGTATGAAGATGAAATTCAGGCAGTAAAAGTCAAGGAGTACGGGGTGGCTGGAGTGATTCCAAAACCGTTAACCAGGGAAAAAATCGAAAGGTTAACAGGTAGTGATTTTGTTACTGAGAATCGTATGGACTTCATAGAAGAACCAAAGGAAGAGCCTCCGTCACCCTTTCGGTTTGACATGAAAATCCCTTCTAAACATACCCTGGTCTTTATTTCACCGAAAGGGGGTGTCGGTCAATCCCTTTTATCGGTTTCATCAGCTGCAGAGATTAAACGTATATCGGGAGGAAGAGTCTGTGTTCTGGATATGGATGAGCCTTTTGGAAATATAGGCTCTTTTTTTTATGGATCCGAATACCGTCCATCCATTAAAGATTGGGTACGGGCCGGAGAGATGATGAGTGAAAGAGACGTGTTATCTCTCCTTCATGAACATCCAAATGGGTTTTATATTTTACCGGTTAGCCGGGGAGAGCGTCTTATAACACGTGATCTTCTTCAAAAAGTCATGCATCACATTTATCAGTTTTTTGACTGGGTGATCATTGATGCCGGTACCGACTGGAACGACCACACGATTCAGATCCTTCAATGGGCTTCCTCCATATTTCTGGTTACGGAGGAGGATGTCATCGCTATTCGTGATACGCAGGATGCCCTGGGATTTATTCGAAAAGCAGGCATTTCCGCCGATAAAGTAAAGGTTGTGGTTGGGAAATCACGAGGTGAGATGGATCCGGAGACCATTCGAGAATTTTTACATCTCCCCGTTCTCCCTCCTGTCCCCGAATTGAAGGAGGTAAGGGAAGCCATAGGAGAGGGTTACATTCCTTCAGAGGTGGTCCCGAAATATCAAATGGCCATTGAAAATATTTTGTCAGCGGTCATGCCTGTTCCATATGCAGATGGACGTGGCAGCATTATTCAATCAATTAAGAAACGAATGACGAGGTGAGAAAGAAGGTGGATATCGTGAAAATTGTGTTGGCCACTTTGCATGTAAAATTAAACGAGGCCTTACACAGAGATGATCAATTAGTTATTCAGGGGGAAGTCGATTCGTTACGTGACCTGGCTTTACACCTGAAAACAAAGGAGCCGGATGTTGTAATCATCAATCCGGATCTGAATGGATTACAGGACAATTCGAATGTCACTTTGAAAGAAGTTCTGATGCAGCTGCATGATCAAAAAATTCGCCCGATCGTCCTGTTGGGGGAGGAAAGGGATAATTTGGATACGCTTCTGGAAACCCACACCTGGGATTTCTTGATCACCCCTTTTAAAGTAAAGGATGTGAAAGAGCTGATTTTTAATACCCGTAGGAAGAATGATGCTGAAGAGTACTTAAAACGAAAGGGGGTGACAGCTAATATGGATGAGGAAGAAATCGTTTTTTCTTCGGCAACAAAGCATGCTCAAGAGCCATCAGATGCCATTGATTTTTTTGGTGTCGCCAGTCAACGTAAACCCAATTGGAAACCCGTTGAATCAGGCGTCTCCGGATTTGGGCAGTCGAGAGTTTATTCCATCACATCTTCCAAGGGTGGTGTTGGAAAAAGTACATTAGCCGTCAATATTGCAGGCTGGTTTGTCAAAAACGGTTTTAAAACGGTGATTGTAGACGGTGATGTCTACCAGGGGAACATTTCGACCATGATGAAGGTTCGTTCGGCTTTAACCCTAGTTGATTGGGATCACTTACCTAAAAAGCTGAATCAAGAGACCGTTTTGCGATCGTTGGTGAGACACGCAAGTGGCCTCTACATTTTACCGTCCCCGGTTAATTATGTGGGGGCACCGGTGGCCAGAGACCTGTATTTAAAAATCATTGAAAATCTAAAACAGTACTTTCAGGTTGTGATTGTGGATCTGGATCCGAAAATCACGGTTGGATCCCTGGCCGTGATGGAAGCTTCCGATCATGTTTTTTTTGTTAACACACCGGATGAGCATGGTCTTGAACGCTGCTCGGCCACAATCAATCAGATTGCCGGCCATATTGACCCTGGAAAACTGTCTTTAGTTCTAAATGATCGAGATAATGTCTTTCAGTCTGGTGACGAGTTTGTATATAAGCAAAGTATTCCTCACCAGGTTGAATTAGCTGTGTTAAAACATTCTCCGGAACTGAGAAAGAAGATTGGGGATGGCCAACCGTTGATCCTTGCCAAACCTAACTGTCGTTATTGTAAGGAACTCAATCATGTGATTCAGGAGATAACAGGTATAGAAAACATGAATACAGACAAGAAACCGAAGCGCTGGAACAGGCGCTTCTTTTCTTTGTTAAGGAGGTGATAAAACATGAAGATGAAACGAAAAAGCACGTTGTTTCTGGTACTGGGGATTGTGCTGGCAGCCGTTGTCGCTTTTCAGTATCAGGCAATGGTGGAAAACGTCAAGCAGGAAGCGTATGTGGTGGTTGCAAAGGAAGAAATCAAGCCTTATACCAAAATCGAGAAGGACATGCTCGATATTCAGCGCAGGCCGGTTCGCTCCATTCAGGAGGGAACATATACCTCTGTTGAAGACGTTATGGGGAAATACAGTTTTAGTCATTTGCTCCCGGGAGATATGATACGGACAGGTCATATCATCGAGGAAAATGCCACATTGACGGGATTACTGCACAGTTTACGCGATGGCTCACTGATCGGGATCGCGGTACCACTCAGTCAAACAGATGTGGGGCCACAAATTCAGCCCGGAGATTTTATTCATCTCCTGGGGCTGATCACCATGCCCAACAATGTCATTGATTCTAAATATGTCGCGGAATATGTACCGGTACTGGCCAAGAAAGACGGAAGCAACGGGGAATCAAAAGTTTACCTGGCTGTGCCCAAGAAAGCTTTCCCGGATATCGGAAAGGCCATCGAGGCTGGACGTATTCGTGCCGCCATTGCTCAGAAACATTATCTCGAAATCGAGAAGGAAATGGAACAGGAGTTGAACTTGAGGAGTAAGGTTCAACAAACCGAGGAAGAGGAAGAATCCAGTGAGAAGGGGGGAGAACAAAATGAGTAAGTTGTGGGACATTTTATCTGCAGCTGAAGAAGAGGAGAAAGAAACTGCCAAAGTGCTCTCACAAACCATTCAGACGACATCGGAAGAGTTGATTCAATATCAGGAAGAGATGTTGGAGTTGCTTCGCAGGGATTTGAACACAGATACCTCTCAATTGAATCGTGATGGGATGCGACTTTACCTGATGGAGCTGGGGCGTAACAGTGATCGTATCCCGGATGAAACTACGTTAAAAGAAGTGGTGGATTCCATCCTGGATGATATGTACGGGTATGGGCCGGCCCAGGAGTACATGGAAGATCCGGACGTGACGGATGTCAGAATTATGGGGCCTCACGTCATCGAATATAAGAAGAATGGTAAATATTATCGGGCCGATAAGGCGGGATTTCGTGATGAGGACCATCTTTTTAATTGGCTGACCAACAAATTGTCTCTTACCGGTCGCCGCTTCGATCGGTCCGAAATAACTGTCAATGCTCTCTTGCCGGATGGTTCCCGGCTCCATGCTGTTACAGATATTTCTGGGCACAGTTACTGGTCAGAAGATGGCTTTCATAAAATTGAACCTTCAACCATTGTGACCATCCGGAAATTCGTCAAGTTTTTTACACCAGAGGAACTGGTGAAACGAAACTTCATGGCTTCCATTATGATGGATTATCTGGCCTTAACGACAAAGATTCGCTGGACGACGCTGTTTGCAGGTGGGATGGGAACCGGTAAAACCACAACCATGAACACGATATTCTCCTTTATTCAGGATAATCACAAGAACGGGGTATTGGAGGAGGCGCCGGAGCTTCAACCCAAACACAACAATGTGATTCGGTTATGGGAACGACAAAAGAATGTTCAGGGGAAAGGCGAATATACCATTCGTCAAATGCTTAAAGAAGCGCTGCGAATGGATTTGAATCGCATTTTTATTGCTGAATTGCGGGATCAGATTGCCTATTATTTTCTTCAGGCTATTATTAATGGCCACCCGGGAAGTATGAGTACCATCCATGCCAATTCCGCACGGGCCACTATTCTGAGATTAATTGCTCTGGCCATGTCGGCCCCTGAAGCGAATCGTTTTGATGTTCTGGGGATGATTCAGGAGGGCGTTCAACAGATTGTCCAGTTGGAAAAAACGGACGAAGATGAAAAACTGACAGCTGAAATTTGTGAAATCGAGGGTATATCGGGGGATGGCATCAATCTGCGCGATGTTTTCACGGTGGAGTTCAATGAGGATGGGACCTGGTACTGGAAGTTTCATGGTTTGAGTGACAAATTGCTCAAACAGGCACGCCGTCAGCGAATGGAAGTTCCTCAGTCGTTACTGGAAGCAGATAAATATGTCAAGGAATCCGGATCTCCTTTTTTGTGCGGGGAATATGCCCCTCGGCATACGTCAACGAATCAGGAAGTTAAGAAACAGGGACCGAAAGGGAAAATTAACAAAGAGGTTATGCTCGATGTGTAAGGGGGGAGATCATTGGAAGGTTTTTTACTTTTTCTCGTATTCTTTCTCATTGTTCTGGCAATCCGTTTTCGCCGAATCGAGAGAGATCAGCGTTTGTTGTCTCGATTATCTGGCGCAAAGCCACTGAAGAGGAAAAACAGAAAAAATGTGTTTCACTTTATCGAGCAGAAGGCTTATGAAGCACGAATCGATTTATCTCCCAAATATATTCGTGTATTGCTGCTCGTCATTGTCATTGTTGGTTTTTGGCTGGTCTCGGCCGCAACCAACCCTGTTTTGGGGCTTTTTCTTGGCCCGATTACGGGAATAGGTGGTTTTCTGATTATCATTTCAGCTCTGGGAGAATGGAATAAAAAGCAGTTCACAAAAGATTTTATGAAGGCTCTCAGTATCGGTTCCAGTGTTCTTAGAGCAAATGGAACCCTGGGCAGCTGGATTAATGTGACCCTGGAGTTAATTGACAGTGGGTTTTTGCACCGGGAATTTAAAATTGTGAAGTACCAAATGGACAGACTGGGGCTATCTCCGGTGGAAGCTCTTGAATCGATGGCGGAACGCATTAATGTCCCGTATCTGGATTATTTTATGATGTCCATTCGCCTGACATCCCGGGAGGGCGGTGACATCACGGAGTTGTTTGATGACATTCGACGCCGGATCAAAAACGAGATTCGATTTCAGAAAAAAGTCATGGCCCGTACTTCATCCATGAGGAAAATTGTCTGGTTTGTCGGTGCTGTTCCGATCGGATTGCTACTGATTTTCTGGGACACAATTATTTCACTCATTGATGCCTTTCCTGCATTTCTTGGGATGGTCCTGTTCAATGTGGTCATGATGGGGATCGGGATCCTGGTCGTCAAAAGATCGGTGAAACTTCATGTTTGATATCTTTCGGTCCCGGGTGCTGACGAAAAACTATATGTGTGTAAAAAAAGGGGACACCATCCAGATCCATCATACATCGGTTCCCTTTTTGTTTTATTGGGCTGATCGAAAAAAGTTTTTAAGGCAACGTCAAATGGCGTATGAAAAGCTGGCCAAAAAACTTCATAGTCACAGCAGGTTTTATTCTTCGGTCAGGTGGATCACGGGAAAGAGTATCTGGATCGATTATGAAAGGGAGTTTAACGATGTTACTCTTAAAAAATTAAGTCTCTGGGATCAATTCGGGGATATGACATTACGCATGTTGAACTTAAGGAACTGGGCCACATTACACTGGTCTATTTTTTTTGTTCCACTTTGGACCCGAGAATATAAGCAGTTTAAGTGTTCCAGGGAAGAGTTCATTCAGATTTTTGGAAAGGGGTGATTTTTTGCAAGAAGGAGTACTTGTATTTTTGACGCTTAGTATGTTCATCCTCTGGTTCAGCTTGAAAAAGGATGAACGGATCCAGATGATGTATAACCGTTTGGTCAAGGTGGAATTGCAGAAAGGGAACGTCAGGCGCGGCAGGCTGCTTCTCAGAATCATCCGGAATATTTTTCAGCCATGGCTTCCCGGAAAAGGATATATGGAAAAATGGGAAAGGCATCTGATCCAAGCCGGTGGGTTTGGCGGAGGATGGACAGCAGAAGAATTTTTTATCCTCCGTATCTTAATGGGGGCCGGTCTCGGATTCTTGATCTATGGGATGAGTGGGAATTTACGAGACAGCCTGTTTTTCTCTCTGGTTGGCTTTTTCTTTCCGGCATTCGTTGTATGGCTGAAGATCAAAAAAAGGCGGAAAGAAGCCTTAGCTTCATTAAGGCAGCTACTTAAAGTGATGCTTGTGCTGATTGAGCAGAATGCACATTTGAGGGAAGCGCTTGAGAAAGCGGGTAAAGAAGTGCCTGGCTCACTGGGTGAGGTTTTGACAAAAGCATCTGAGTGGTTAAAACGAGGGGAATCGATTCCTGAAACCTTTACCTGGATAAAAAATCAATTCGGGTTGGATGAACTGGATGAATTTTGTATGTCAATGATATTGGCAGTGCGAAATGGAACGCCTGTTGTCGCTGTGATTCGAGAACAGATTCGAACGCTTGATGAGGATACAGAAGAACGTGTGGAGGAAGGGATCCAGAATGCTCAACTGAAAGTCTCTTTTTCTATTATGTTCTTTTTCTTTTTCCCATTCTTTTTTACGGCAGTTGTTGCTGGGGCGCTCAGCCTCATGATCATGGTTAAATCTTAATGATTAAATTGAAGGAGGAATTTATCGTGTTTAAAAAGATGATGTTAAAAGGGAAAGAATTAATTGTTAACAGGTTTGTAGGACGAGTCAATCAGGTGGTTTATAGTGAACAAGGGATGATCTGGGGATCAATCATTATGGGTCTTCTGGTTATCGGCTATATTCTTTTTTCGAATCGCGATACCATCGGTCAAGGGATCGCAGATATGTTTGATTATATCTGGACGCAAGCAAGGACGATTTTTAACTAATAAATGAGGTGGTTCGATGTTAAATCGAATGATGCAGGAGGACCGGGGAATTATCGATCTCCCGGTCCTTTATGTTTTTCTGGTGGTACTTTTTATCGGGATTGGGTTAATAATTGATACCGGTATGGCCATGATATCGAAGTACGACACGGTTGTTGTGAGTAGGGAAACTGCACGAATTGCTGCAATTACTCCAGGTGGAACGACAGCAGCAATAAACAAGGCTGAAGAGTTGTTTCAGGGATTTGGAAGACCAATAAATTATGATGGACATACTCTTTTTGATAAAAGTAGGGATGTAGATATTAACCTTTATGATGGTGAATATGTCACCAGTACGGTAACTTACCGGCATCCATGGATCATCACCGATATTGGAAAAATATTTGGCAGTTCTTCTCCCCGAAGTCCATATGATGCCGTTACAGCCACGACTTCTTTTAGAAGGGAGTGGTGATGATTTATGTGGAAACGCATCTGGGAGAATGAAGAAGGTTCCGTGGGATATCTGTTTCTGATGTTTACCACTTTGTTTTTGATGACGATGAATTTACTGGTTTTTGATATAGGTAAGCTAATTATTGTAAGGGAACAAATACGGAGCGCTGCTGAGGCGGGGGCCCTTGCAGGGAGCTATGAAATTTATCGTATTGATGAAGAGTGGAACCAATACGGGGCACCCCGTGATTGGGGTTATCATATCAAGGACCCCGATGGTCCGAATATGGCGATAGAGACATTTAACAAGAATATATCCCAAATGGGCATAGAAGACTTTGATACGAACGTTGTACAATCTTTCGCAACCATTCCAACAAAATCCTCCGTTCAAATGAATGTCCTAGCTGCCGGTGGTGTAGATAACTTTAATAAAGCAAAGCAAGTGTTTTATCATGCCACTCCTTCTGATACAGTAGAATTTTTTATTCAAACACGGTCGTTATTTAACGATCCCCCGATTCCTTAGTAAAGAAGGTGAGGCCATGATTGTACAGATTGTATTTCTATTATTTTTGTTTGTTGCAGCTGTCATTGATTTAAAAGAACGTCGAGTTCCAAACCGGCTCAATTTAATAGCAACGGTGGTACTTCCCATCGTTGCTATTTTATTTTCATCGAAAGAAGTTTTGTTAGATCAGTTTAAGGGAGGTGTCTATACCTTTACATTATTTTTATTGGTATTCGTTATGTCATTGTGGTTACGTGGAAGTCCGGAGATTGGAGCAGGAGATTTAAAAATGGGGTTCTGGTTTGGTTTTGGTGTTGGATATGAGATGATCAACTATGTTTTGTTAAGTTCAATTTTATATGTTTTCTTCTGGAGATTAGTTCGCTGGATGAGATATACAGAGTGGAAAGCACCACTTCCGTATGTGCCAGTATTGTTTATTTCGGTAGTTGTGTTTATGTTCTGGTAGTTCAGTAATAAAAAAATGATAGGGGAGATTTCCATGAAAAAATATTTTATGTTGTTTTTAATCCTTGCCTTGTTAATGGTTCCGGTTCAATCTGCTTTCGCGGCGTTTACGATTGGTATCAAAGAGGAACCGTTGATTACATTCCCTTCCTCTGATACACGGCAGTATATTGAGTATGATGCCTCTGCTGGGGTATTTATTTTCGAGGGCACTTATAATGATGGAACCGCGTCAAATGCCAAGTTTTATGAGTTTTATAACTCTAGTGGACAACTGGTTAGTAGAGTAGAGGGAACAAATCAATTAAAATTGTACCAAGGTTCTATCGTAAGACCGAATGGAAATGTATCCACAGACGCAGTAAATGACGGATATTTTTATTTTACTGATCGACAGTCATATCAGAACAATAATGGTGTACTCTATAGGCTATCTAAAACAGGTGGATCGTTACAGCCGTTATATACGATTGGGTATTACCAATACAATAATAAATTTGTGATTAATAATAATTTCTTTGTGTATTTTATTAATAAAAATACTTTTCAAATTGTGCGAAAAAGCGATTTGAAGAAGATTGGCGGTTTAATTACTTTCAAAAATTTCAATTCAGATTCGTTTGTCTCTGTTACAACAAATAAAACACAAATTGCTGTTCGTGAATGGGATGATGATTCGTATCGGGACGAGGTTTATATTCACAAAGTTGTAGTTAATGCATCAAATCTAACAGCAAATGTTGTATCTAATATGCATTTTTGGATAGATGACAGAGTAAGTTTTACTATTTTACCGAGCAAAAGCAGTATATTTATTGATGCTAATATAGGAGATTATATCTCGGGTGAGGGTTATGATTATGTCACAAGATTATATAGAGATCAAGTATCTTTATATTATAGATCTGGTAGACCAAGTACTTTAAATTATGACAATGGCTTCTTTGTTGGTCTAGGGTGGTATTTTAGTGGAATACAATATAGCCAAAGTTATATTGAGCGATTATCGGATGGAGTAAAATATACGCCAACTACAAATATCACACATCTTTCTCATATCATTTCTGTGGGGGACAATATCTTTTATGGAATAGCCACCGGACCGGCCATTCGTAAACATGTATTTGATCATGTCACAAAGAAAATATATGATACTCAGGTTTTTGGACTCGGAAATTTTAGTGTTCATGACATGGTACTTTTTCCATCAAAAAACCATTTAATTATAACAGGTCAAGATCAAGGAAACTATCGATATGAAATGATGATTATTGACTTGAATACGAATGAAAGAATCACAAAAATTGAAGTGCCTCGCAGGTATATTAATCTAGCATATTATGATGGTGTTAGTTTATACGCAGGATATGATGATGGTAATGTGAAAGGGATTGTCAAAGTTTCAGTAATAAATGCCATCACAAACGAAGATATTTCTCAAGAAACTTTGGATGACCTTGAGAATCTTACAGGTACCGTTAACAACCATGAAACGGAAATTATTAATATTAACAGTAAGTTGAGTGAATATTATCAACGACTGGCCGAGTTGGAGAGAGATAAGGAAGCTCCAATTATTCTTTCGGTAGATACCAAGATTCAAGGGAAATCAGCTGTAGAAATATCAAAGGAAGGAAATTCAATATATCTTGTTATTTCTGCCCATGATAATCAATCAAAGTTACAGGACATGGAGTATATTGTCAGAAGAAATGGGGGAACATGGTCAACGTGGCAACCAGTATCTTCAAATGGGCTTATAAATGTTTATGTAGGATCAGGAATAAATACTTATGAATTTAAGGTTCGGGATCAAGCTAATAATGAATCAACAATCTATAAGCTAAAGAAGACCATTTGGGGACTTTAGGAGAATTTTTGATGTTAAGAACGAAAATATTTATTAGTGCTGTATTTGTCTTAGGGATATTGCTAGGTTGGTATTTTCATGGATTGAGTTTTCCAAAAAAAGAACAATATCCTAGTGTTGATGTGGTTCAAACATATGTATTTCGTGTAATCTCGGGAAACTGGGAAGATGCTAAATACCTTACTACTGGGAAACTGTACTCAAAACTCAAAAAAACAGATGTAACTCATATTGACCGCGGGGAAATTATTGATCATGCAGCTGTATCCCTGTTAAAGGGTACCAAAGTAGACATTGTCCGCAGCAAAGTTAAATATACACTTCAAGGCGGCCTTCCAAGAACACAGGAACTATACTACTACCTTTATTTTGATGAAAACCAGTGGAGAATCTTTAAAGTTGAAGATCGGCAACCGGCAGGGGTAGAGGCGGCATTAGAGCCCGCCTCTTCTTCGTCTTCCGAAAAAATTATGAAAGACTTTACCAGACTGATTGTTCTAGGAGACTGGAATAAAGCCAAAGAATTGACCACTGATCGTGCCAGGGAGGGATTTGATACGCCAATCTCTCCCAATTCCATCCCTAATACAAATATAAGGATAGAAAATTGGAAAGCTGAATCTTTAGGTGTTTCCGGAAGTGTAGAGTTTTGGTTGGCCAACTATGAAGTCATTTATCCGGACACCGATAAACAACTCACTACCCTGTTTTTGATAGACTCTGCCACAGGATTAATAGCAGATTTAAGCGTCATTGAAGAAAAATAGGAAAGGAGGCCACTCTGTTATGAGGAAGGGAATCTATACTCTCCTCTTTTTTTGTGTGTTCATAATCCTATCAAATGAGGCAAAGGCAGAAGTAGTTCTGGATGATTCTTTCGACTCAACGAACATGATTAACCTGGATGCAACCACTGCGGAAGTTGATAAGAACAAGGGGGAAATTCGCCTCCCACGAGCTCCAACTCCTAATGCAATCGCCATGAATGATTATTTTGGAGAGGGGTACGCCGTGGCAACGGAAACGGGTATTCAATTTTTTGCGCTTGATGAGGATTCTGGACAGTTGCTGAAGGAGATGGAACTATCGGTTTCTTCTCCGCTAAATGTGGCATTATCACAAAGGCAAAAGACGGTATTTGTTCATTCAAATGGGAGTGTCAAAAGGTTCGATTATACGGGAAACGGCTTTATTCAAAACCCTGCCATGGAATTTCTAGGCGTAGACCAGGTTGTTTCGATTGCCTCGATCGATGAGATGGATGGGGTTGTGACGCTGTCCAAAACCGGGGATGTTGAGGTGTACTCATCGGATTGGACCCAACCTCTTTCATTTGACACCGGTATATCGGCCCCCGTTGCAGTCTCCGTTGTACCCAACACGGCCGATTTGGTCATTACCTCTAAAGATAAAGTATTTTATTTGCCGTTTACAGGTTCAAGCTATACATCTCCAATTCAAGTCGTTACCGGGGTGAGTGGTTTTGTCTCTGCAACTGCAGATACGAATGGGAATGTTACAGCCGTTCGCTTTGAGAGCGGATCCGGAATAATGGATCAATTTCTTCGGTTTGGGAATTCGGTAGAACTTTCAAAGCGTACTGTTGTTTCACCAACTGTCGGGGAACCGGTGGCCATATCAATGTCTGAAAACTTTACGTTTGCATATGTCACAAAAGATGGACGGGTCGAGTATTTTGCTTCGAATGGGAATGAAATGGTACCTGTTCCGGTGATGAAACAGGCCAGTCTGAGCCTGACTGAGTGGCACCAGTCTCCCAAGACATATCAATCTGTGGTGGTATCTACCAATCCGTTTGATCTGGTTCGGGTGATTCCTGCCAGCCATGTGACAACCAATCAATCCATAACTTACGAAATCTCTACTGATGGTGGTAGTACATTCTGGCCGGTCACACCGAATACCTGGACTAACGTTCCACTAGGAAGTCAATTGATTCTTCGGGCCACTCTTTTCACCTCTAATCCTAAAACCACACCGGTTCTAGACAGGGTTATAGTGGAAACCAGTGTTTTTGATATTTATGACTTAACCGTCACCAGACAATACTTCCCCGGCGGTAATCAAGTGGATTCAACACCGACACAGAACTTTCCGGTTTATGAAATGGCCGGAGGACAGGTGGAATTTACCGTGAAGACATCCGGAGGCGTGCAAGAGGTAAAGGCTTTATTTTCGGATGGTACGAGCCTGGACCTCGTTCCTTTAAATGCATTGGATGAAGCAGATAACGTTTTTTATGGCTGGTGCGCCGTACCGTTGGAGCTTGAGGATGGAGATTCGATCAATGTAGAACTGATTGCAAAACGAGGGGTTAAAGAAAAAATGCTCACACAAACCCCATTTATCGTTGTCGATGGGAATGTTAAAAGCCTTTTGGATATTAGACTGGTTGAATAGGAGGGATCAAAAGTTGCTAAATTCTGTAGCGAAGGTAATTCGGAATGTTAAGAAAAACCCGGGCTATGTTCAAATTAACGAGACAACCTATTCACGAACTTTGTTATTACGGATTTACCCCACTCATGTCAGACCGGGGTTTTTGAGTTTTTTACGAAGTTCTGAGGTGAATCCAGACGTACAGATCCGCGTCGCTTTTCACATGAAACCGGCAAGGATCAAATGGAACTGGAGGATGAAATGGAAACTTCAGCGGTTATACAGAAGTATTCAGGAAGCCGAAGCCAAAGACAGTCCGGAAGGAGCTCGGGACGAAGAAATAAAAGCCTACGAAGCTCTACAACACTTTCGGAATGCAAATGGTTCGGGCCACCACAAAGTTTACGATTTATGGGTGGCCATTACCATTACGGCTTCTTCCCTGGAGAAACTGGATGAAGTAACGTTGGACATTGAGAGGCAATTGGATGATAGAGAGATGCGGGCAACACGCTTAAAATGGGAGCAGACAGACGGAATCCAGATGAATCAATTATTAGGATCACCAGATGCCGAAATGTATAAAAACTGGCAGGGGCGTCTTACAGATGATGAAGCAGCTGCCATGACATTTCCTTTTACACGCGGATCCTTTTCTGATGATACCGGCATGTACGCCGGACACCGGGCAGGGGATGGATCCATTGTTTGGATCAATCTGGCTGATCCCGAAGATGAAATGAATAAGAATATTATTGTCCAAGGAGCATCCGGAGAAGGCAAATCAACGTTGATGAAAGCCTATGTTCTCGGGATGCTCCTTCTTGGTTTTCGTGTCTTTGTATTTGACGTTGACGGAGAATGGCAAAAGTTATGTGAAAAGGTTGGAGGATTGTGGGTGGATCATACCAGGGCTTCTGGAAAATATATGGATGCTTTCCGGATCCCCAATAAATTGGATGAGTCATCCGAGGATTTAAAGTTACAACAAGACATCAGAATGGCGAATATGGCCCGTTTTAAAGAGACCAATAATGCGATCCACCGTACACTCTCCCTTTTGGTGGGAGGGATGACACCGGAAGAAAAAAATGCAGCTGATCGAGCGATTATGAAAACCTGGGAAGAAGCTTGTGTTAAAGAAGATGATCCTGAAACCTGGGATCATCCTGAGAAAAAAGCCTCCCTGCACTTGTGGTATCAGTTGCTTAAAAAAGAAGATTCAACTGCTGCCAGGAGACTGACCGAAAAGCTGTGGATGTATTTTGAAGGTACAGAGAAGGATATGTTTGCCCAGGAAGAAGAACTGGAGTATTCTCAATACCCGATGATTGTGTTTCATGTTGCACAAAGTACAAACAATGAGGTTGACGAGCACGCCGGAGCAGTTAAGATGTCCCTGGCCCTTCAATCCGTTTGGAATGAGGTAAAACGGGAGCGGATCCAGGGAACACGTTATACGGCGGTTGTGGTTGACGAGGGCCAACGATTCCTCAAGAACCCGTTAGCTTCTGATTTTGTCAATACGTTGGCCACGACGATCAGGAAATGGAATGGCCTGTTGATGTTGGCCACAAACAAGCCTTCTGTCTTATTTACTGAAGCCGGGGGGACGGAGGGAGGAAATGGCCTGTGGGAGAATTCGGCTATTAAGATTTTTTTCTATATGGAGGAGTCCGCGGTTAAAATTAATGCGATGCATGCCGAGATTCCTGAAACGATTATTCAGGAAATTGGACGAATGCATAAACAGAGAACGTTCCTGATCCGTTATGGAGACAGGGGATGGGACAAGTTAAAGTTGTATTTACCAGATCAAGAACGTGAACTATATAAAACGCGCGGCCTTCGGAAGGCGGATTGAAGATGAAAAAATGGATATGGATGCTATTCGGAACGAAACTTCTCATGCTGGGAGGTCTCGTTCTTTTATTTTTCATTTTTGTGACGCCATTACTTATGATTTCAGGGAATGTTGACTCTTATGAAACAACAGAAATATATACCGGAGTCATACCGGACATTCCCCAGGAACTGCTAAATGAAGATTATGTCTGGCCAGTTCCCACCGTATCCGATATTACGAGTGGATTGGGTTATCGGGTCTTGTGGGGCTCTCGACAATATCACCGTGGAATCGATATTTCAGACGGTCGAGGGGGCCATTCTGTCTTTGCCATGGCTGATGGCGTTGTGATCAAAGCCGGTAGAGCTTCCGGATTTGGACAGGCCGTATATATCAACCATGGAAACGGCCTGTTTACCCGATATGGCCATTTGCAGTGGGATGCATTTGGAGTCAAAAAGGGAGATCGCGTAAAGAAAGGACAGTATATTGGCCGGATCGGATATGGAAAAGTGGGGAGTAGTACGGGGCCTCACTTACACTTTGAAGTCATCATCAATGGCTCCATAACACGTTATGGCGGAATTACCGGTACATGGGTGGATCCAGTGAAAAACGGATTTGTTAGACCACCTGGGAGAGGAGGGTAATCTTTGATTGGAACGGTTTCAGCCGTTGTTGCGCTAGGAGTTTTGATTTACTTTGGCTATCGATATTATTGCAATTTCTTTCTAAAGGTAGTTCGGATTGCTTTGCCCCTTTTAAGTCTAGTTACGATCTACTATCACTTTGATGAAATTATCGCTCTATATTTGAAAGTCCAGAGTATCATATGGCCGGCTGTTTTAAAAGCCATAGAGGGGATGTCGAACAAATTGGCAGAAGTTTTAACGCATTTAAGTTCTTAACGTCTATACATCGTATAGACAAATTTAAAAATAAAACGCACAAAGGTAGACACGTATATACAGTGTTTCCTCCCAAGGTAGACAAAAGGTAGACATCTTAAATGTCGTATAGACCTTGCCTACCTTCTGTTTTGTGTATATACCCTGTCTATCTTTTGGAGAAATAGGAGGTGTCCTGGTGTTTTCCAGTCTATACACGGTGTATCAACCCATTCGATTTTTGCACAACCTTGATATTTTTGGGTATGAATCTCTATTACGAGGCGATCGGGCTATAGGGATGATCTTTAAAGAAGCAAAGCGCCGGAAAAAGTTGCGGGAACTCGATATATATGCACAACGGTTGGCTATCAATACATTCGCTGCGGATTGGGCAAACAATATGCCACGAACGTCGCCAAAGCTATTTATCAACTCGCTTCCAGTAACGTTAATGTATCATCATGAACATTTCTGGGAGAAGGCAAAGATACCTTTACACCAATTGGTTCTGGAGATCACGGAAAATGAAGTGCTGAAAAATGGAAAAGAGGTCAAGCAACTCCTGGATCCTTTCCGTAAACAGGGAGGCAAAGTGGCCATTGATGATTTTGGGACCGGTTTTGCTAACTTTAAACTGGTTGAAATCCTGGAGCCCGACTATATCAAGATATCAAAGCAGATTACGAAAAATGTCGTTCATAGTAACCAGGCTAGAAGCGTTGTCATGGGACTCCGGACATTTGCTTCGGAAATTCAGGCAGAGGTCATTGCAGAAGGAATTGAAACATCGATGCAATATGAAGTCCTTCGATCATGTGGCATCTTTCTCGGGCAGGGGTGGTACCTCGGAAAACCATCCAGAACATTTGAAAAGGTAGACATAACCTATACAAAAAATAAGATTGGTTCCCTGGATTAGTTCCCATGATTGGTTCCCTGATCTGAAAGTGGCCAATTCGGCTTTGTGTCGGGAAAAGATCGAATCAAGGCTAGGGATGGTTGCCGGGAACCAATCAATGGGAACCAATACTTTTGGAGGTGAAAATTGATGGAAAAGCAATCTGAAAACAGTGATCTGGGAATGAAACTTTTCGCTTTATCTTTATTCATTGGGGCTGCTTCCACTTATCTCTTATACGGTGATTACGATCTTGGTAAATATCGGCCATATGTTGAAAATGGAGCAAAATGGGGATGGGGGATGGCCATCTTTTTTATTTTAGCGCCAGCCATCTGGAAATATCGGTGGGAAGCTTTGAAATTTACAGGGACCTTTTTGCGAAAGTTCATACAAAAGCTTTCTCGAATCAACATGAGGCAATCTTTCCCGGTTATACAACCATCAGATAATGACTCGGAAAGAAAAACATTTTCTTTATTACAAAAGGAGAAAACATTTGAGTTGGGGAAAGGAATGGCTGATCTGCCCGTTCCAGTCAATTATCTTCCCCAACAAGATGGTAGACATCAATATCGTGACGCCCTGGATCAAATGAATTATGAGAAGGAACTGACAATAGCTTTTCAGCGAGTCGGTTTGTTGAAAAGTGATGAATCATTAGACGTGAAAAAAGTGCAGCCAGGCCCATTAGCTGTTAAAGTGACCATAGATATCCCTCCCGGGGTTAAAATGTCTCAAATCAAGGGGAATACAGAAGATTTGGAGACGATGTTAGGGATTCCTTCTTTGCAAGTGGTCAACGGGGAGTTTACTGCTTCAGCTGCACTGGTCATGGTCCGTCCTCAACGTCCTCCTATTCTGTTGAGATCCTGTATAGAGAAAGGGGTTGATCAATTTCAAAAATATGCGCTTCCTATCGTAATTGGTGTAGGATTAGATGGTCAACCGGTTGTCGTTGATCTGGTTTCGGTTCGAAATTTGTTAGTGGCCGGCACAACCGGAAGTGGTAAGAGCTGGTGGTTAAACCAGGCTATTTTAGGTTTGCTTATGTCAAAAACCCCGGATGAGCTGCAAATGGTTTTAATTGATCCCAAAATGGTTGAACTGGCATCTTTTTCGGACTATCCTCATGTCATGAAAGTCGTTACTGAGCCTAAAAAAAGTGCCCAGATACTCAAACATTTAGTTGGAGAAATGGAGAAACGTTATGAATTGCTGCGTAAATATCGTATGAAAAACATTCAGCAGTTGATCAAAAGACGCACTTCTGACAAGGATATACCCCCGATGCCTTATATCATTTGTGTTGTTGACGAGCTGGCCGATCTCATGATTGTGGCCAAAAATGAAATCGAGCCTCTCATTCAGCGACTTACACAAAAAGCGCGTGCTGCAGGTATTTTTCTAATACTGGCCACACAACGCCCTTCTGTTGATGTCGTTACGGGTGTCATTAAGTCAAACATGCCATCCCGTGTTGTTTTTCGGTGTATGACATCAGCTGATTATTCGACTGTGTTGGGTTTTAGTCCTGGAACAACGTTACTCGGAAAAGGGGACGGGGTTGCCCTTATTGAAGGCAACTTCGATTTGATTCGTTTTCAGTCGCCCGGGATCGCTACAGATGAAGACAGGGCAGAAGAAACGATCCAGCAGGTATCCGGATATCTTAATCAAAAGTATGGCCATGCACGCCTTGAACATAACTTAGCAGGAACTGGATTAGAAGAAGAAGATCTGGATTATACGGATCTGGATGATGAAGAAATTTTGGATTTGCAAGAGGGCGAGGATGGCGTAGGAGAAGAGAAAAAACTATTGAAAGTGTTAAAAAGCTATATCGCGTATAATGAAGAGGTTCGAGTCAGTGACATACAACAGTTTTTAGGCATACGCAAACAACGTGTTATTCATCTTTTACAGATGTTGGTCCAGGAAGGGTGGCTGGAGGCACCTCCTGAAGGGAATCCCAGAGCGGGTTATCAACTTCTTTTAACGAAAGAACAGATTGAAAATTATAAGCGAGAGAACCCGCTGTACATTTAAACCGTAACAGATAATATTATTTTTTTGCATTTAAACCGAACATATGTTTGTGTAGGAGTGAGAGAGATTGAATCAGATTTATAACATTGATTGTGTTAAAGGAGCCAGAAAATATTTAGAAGATGACAGCGTAGATTTAATCGTGACGGATCCACCCTATAACCTGAATTATGGTGGAACTACCAGCAGACGCACCAAAAAACCCCGTTTTGGCCAATTTGCCAATGATCATTTGACGATACGTGAATACTATCGGTTTACAAGATCCTGGCTTGAGGAAGCTTACAGGGTGTTAAAGCCAGAAAGGCATCTATATGTATTTATCGATTGGAGGATGTATTCGTATTTATTCATATGGTTGCAGCGGGTTGGGTTCAAAATTAAAAATTTGGTCGTGTGGGATAAAAAGTACTTTGGCATGGGGAATTACTACCGGTATCAACATGAGTTGATTATATTTGCCTGGAAAGGAAAAAGGGCAGTTCCGTTGAGGTTAAGAAAAAGAAATGTTCCGGATATTTGGCAGATCCCGAAATTGTCCGCCAGTAGTATGATACATCCTACAGAGAAGCCAGTAGAAGTAATGAAAAGGATAATTGAATACAGTAGTGAACCGGGGGAGTTAGTGGTGGACTTTTTTGCAGGTTCTGGGGCTAGTGGTGAAGCTGCGGTTGAGTTAGGGCGTAAGTATATAGGGTTTGAGTTGGATGAAAAATATTCTCTCCATGGAAATGGACGAATAAAAAATGATGTGTGAGTAAATATTTGCTGGTTATGTGTAAAGAGGGAGGTGATTTTCATTTAAGTTCTTAACAAGTTGACAAGCGCTTTTTGCATATCTTCTCCATAGGAGGAGATCGCAGGTGCATATTAAAATTATAGAGGGAAATTGTACTGACAAAATTAGACATACCTGCTATGCTTATCTCAAAGAAAAGTATAGGAAGGAGAAGCTTCATGGTCGGGATCTATGTAAGGGTGAGCACAGAAGAACAAGCCAAAAGAGGTTACAGCATAAACGATCAGATTCAGGAATGCCGAAAAAAAGCAGAGACTGATGAAATCATTGAATATATTGATGAAGGGATCTCGGGTGAGTTTCTGGATCGTCCTGGACTTACAAAATTAAGAAGTGATGTACGAGAAGGATTAATCACAAAAGTAATATGCCTAGATCCGGATCGGCTCTCACGGAAATTAATGAATCAACTCATCGTTACGGATGAATTTGATAAAAAGGGTGTAGAACTAATTTTTGTTAACGGAGAATATGCGAAAACGCCCGAAGGGAATCTTTTTTACAGCATGCGTGGTGCTATAGCCGAATTTGAAAAAGCTAAAATAACGGAACGGATGAGTAGGGGGCGAAGGGAAAAAGCACGGCAAGGAAAAGTGGTCAAGAACAATCATATTTACGGATATGACTACGATAGTGAAAAAGGTCAACTTGTAATCAATGAGCATGAAGCAGAGGTTGTACGGCTCATTTTTGATTTGTTTACAAAACCCAATAATCTGGTCAATGGAATAAATGGCATTGCAAAATACTTAACGGAGAAAGGAGTTCCCACCAAGCGGGGAGCGAAAGTGTGGCATCGACAGGTTGTCAGGCAAATTCTGATGAATTCCACATATAAAGGGGAGTTTTATCAAAACCGATGGAATACTGAAGGGATGCTGGGGAATAAGTACAAGGATCCTTCAGAGCGTGTTCCGATGCGAGAAAGGCCTCGTGAAGAATGGATCAAGGTTGAATGTCCAGCCATAATAGATGAAACAACTTTTGAACATGCTCAAAAAATGTTAAAAGAGTCTAGAAGACGATGGGCAAAAAAAAGTAAACATCGATATCTTTTAAGCGGCCTACTGAGATGTGGAGATTGTGGTAATACCATGACCGGACGAAGGGCAAAAAACTGGGGTAAGTATGTGTATGAGTACACTGATTATAAAAATTATTCTGGAGCTCAAAATAGAGGTTGCGGAAGGAAAATAAAAGCTGAGGATCTTGATCATTTTGTATGGGAAACAATAAAAGGTTGGTTAAACAATCCAAATGAAATTGCTGTTGCGAGTGAAAGGAACCAAAGTGGTGAACAATATTCATTAGAAAAAGAAGGAATAGCCAGGTTAGAAAAAGAAATAGAAAAAACAAGGGTTGGGAGAAAAAGGTTGTTAAAATTATTTGCTGAAGGTTTAGATATTTCAGAAGAAGAAATAAGACAGTCTTTAAACGACCTTAAAAAGCAAGAAGTACTATTGCAAAAACAACTTCATGAATTGAATGAATCTTTAAAAGGTATGGAACAAAACTTCCATAGTCATAAATTATTACAAGAGGCAGCTGAATATTACCTTAACAAGGGAGAGAGAGAATTAACGTTTGATGATAAAAGGGAATTGATACGACACATTGTACGTGAAATTAGGGTTCATGAAGATGATGTTGAGATTTATACTTTTTGAGAGTCCTTGTGATTTGTCAAGTAGTTTTCAAGGAAAGACTAATTCCAAACTAATAATTTAATATTTCAAACTCATTTTCTTATGAAACCTCTGAATCTGATTTTAATTATATGGAACCGAAGAAAATGCAAGTAGATAACATGGGAATCCTTTAGGGGTCCTGAACTTAATCAATAATTTATTGAGTAAAAAATCAAACAAGGTACACTATTTCTTGACTAATGCTCTATAGAAGGAACCAATAACTTTTAAAAGTTACGGTTGAATACTACAAGCAAACTTATAAAAATTGAAAGTAATCATATGTTAGATGAATTATCATCACATATTATTGTGAGACAATATTTATAAGGAGTTGTTTTAAAATGACCAAAAATTTTTGGGAAATTGATTTTGGATCATATGATGCAGACGATGATTCCGAATTAGTTAATTATTTTCTAGATGATAATTATGTTGATAGAATCATTAATGGAAATCAATTCTTTGTAATAGGCAGAAAAGGAACTGGTAAAAGTGCGTTATGTAATTGGTTTAAGGAACAGGAAAGTGAAAATGGATACATTAGCTCAACATTAAATTTTTATAATTTTCCTAATAATGCTTTGTTAATGTTAAATGATGAACAATATCAATCAACAAATCAATATAGAAATATATGGTTATTTATGATACTGAGTGAGTTATCAAATTTAATTATTAAGGATGAAAAAAGATTAGAAAATGATGATAAATATATAGAGATAAAATCTTACATTAAACAAATTTATGGTGAAAATCTTAATGAACTTCATAGAAAAGTAATTGAAGTAAGTGGCAAATCTAATGGTCAATTAAAAATTAATCCTTTAAATATTGGGAAAGAAAAATCATTTTTAGAAAAATATCATATTGATAATTTTGAAAATATAGAACTGATTAATAACAAATTAAAGAATGCAATAATCAATTATATAAAAAATTATAAAAACAAATTGGAGGAAGAAGACGTTAAGTTTCTAATTCAATTTGATAATTTAGATAGTGATTATTCATCAACACCTAATAAAGAAAATTATTTTAATTGTATAATCAGTCTGTTTAAAACTGTATATGATCTTAATAACGAATTGTTTATGAGGGAGAAACTCCCTATAAAAATAATTGTCTTTTACCCTAGTGACATTTATGATATGATCCATTCAAAAGATAGAGATAGTGCAAAATGGAAAAAAAGAATTTTCGAGATAAACTGGAATGTACAATCACGAGATGATTATAAAAATGGTCGATTAAGAAAAATGGTAAATCTACGAATTAAAAATTCATTAAATGAAAGTGAATATAAAGATTATTGGAGTTTGATAGTAGATAATAAAAAAGTTGCTTTAAAGGATTGGGTTAATGTTAAAGGAAAAAGGGTTAGAAGAACAATAGATGTTTTTCAATATATCGTTGATAATACATTACATAGACCGAGAGATGTCATTATGTTTTGTCTTGAAATTGTTTCAGAGGCTAAAAGAGAAATGAAACTTGATTATAAAGTTATCAAAAATGCACATAGACAATTTTCAAGTTGGTTTTGGGATGAAATTTGCAATGAAACAAATCAGTCATTTAAGAATACTAATAAATTAAAAAATTTCTTGGTGAAAATGGGCCCAGGAAGATATAAATATAAGGAATTTGAAATAATTTATAAACATTTTTGTGCAACTGATTTCGATTTTGAATTAACACCATTAGAGTTTCTAGATAAAATGTATAATTATGGTTTTATTGTTAATGTAGATCAAAATGGAGATTACACATCAATAATACGTAATGAAAAGTCAAACTTTAAAAAAGAATACCAGTTTAAATTAAACAAGTGTTTATATTTTCCATTACACAGAGCTTGATAATTGAAAATTATTTTTGTTAATAAAGTTCAATATAAAAAAGATTCATAAATTTTTTCGGACTCTTATTATTAATTAAAGACAACTTTTCTTGCGACTATAAAATAATCTGTGTAAACTCCTAACATCTCTTGCAAGGTGTCAGAAAAACATTTATTTCAGGATATCCTTGATATCTTTTAATGGTTTCAGTTCTAAAAAAGTGCGTTACGACTATGGAGAAGTCGAAATCAATGTATCTCTTGGTCGTGAAGGAGAATTTAAATCCCGTATTGTCCCTAAACATCAAAGAAATGTAACAGGGACCGAGAGCCAGATCGTTTTGAAGTGATGTACGCCGAGGGTATGAGCACACGAGATATTCAAGATCATTTATCTGAAGTTTCACGTATTGATGTTTCTTCGATGATGATTTCCAATGTGACAAATGATTTTGGAATGGTAAAACAATTCCAAGATGGTTCGGTTGTAGACAAAGCAACCTATATGATGATTGGTATTGACCTGGAAGGTTACAAAGATGGATGGTGAAAATGAATCTTCAAAGTGTCTATAACGACTAAGAAACCGTGGTGTGGAAGACATCCTCATTGCCAGCGTGGACAATTTGAAGGGATTTTCCGATTCCATTAAACTTTTTTAAAAAATTTTGGTTGAGGATATCATCATACTGAAAAGAAATACTATTGACAATAGAATTGAAATCCTCATGCACCTGCGCTCCCTTAAAAAAATCCGTAAAGACGTTTCCCTGCACGACCCCATTGGAACTGACAAAGAAGGCAACGAAATCAGCCTCATCGATATCCTCGGAACTGACGCCAATGAAGTGCTGGATAAAGTTGAGTTCCAGATTGAGCGCAATAAAATTTATCAAAACATACATGTCCTTGATCCCCGCGAAAAAGAGGTGATCATCGGACGTTTCGGCCTGGAGACGGGAGAAGAAAAAACACAGCGGGAAATCGCACGTAAATTAGGGATTTCCCGGTCCTATGTATCAAGAATCGAAAAAAGGGCGTTAATGAAATTGTTGCACGAATTTTACCGCAGACAGTCCAACGGAACCAAGTAATAAAAAATATACACCGGGGAATATAGTCTCCGGTGTTATATTTATGGCTCTCAGATTTCCGGTCTTTGACTTTTTAATGAAACTCCACATCAATTCTTCTCTTATTCTCCGATTGCATCTTCTGCATGCGAATTTCCAGAACCCCATTTCTGTATGTTGCTCTTACCCCTTCAGCGTCAACACGGCCCGGCAAAGCAACCGAGCGTTGAAAACGGCCGACGAAACGTTCTTTTCTATGCATATTTTCTTCACTAACTTCATTCATTCTGTTCACACTTCCACTGATTGTTAACACATTATTGTCAATATCGATATTTACATCCTCCTTCTTTTCCAATCCCGGAATATCACAGGTGGCGACAATTTCATTCTCAGTCTCATGCATATCGATGCGCGGCATGCCCCAATTTTGCAAACCTGTCCTCAATTCAGGAATATCTTGCGTAAAGAACCGGTCTAAATCTCTTCTCATATTTTCGAGATAACGAAAGGGTTCGTATGGAATTAAAGTCACTAAAAAACACCTCCATAGTTTTTTTCTAAATTATGATTACCCATAAAGAACGTTTTATTCTTTCTTCAGTATCAGTGAATATTCCGTTACACAATGCAAACAATAGGATCAAAAAAGGAGTGAAACTGTTGCCAGACAATCAAAATGAACATCCGAGAAGAGCGATGAACTCTCCCAATGTACGCAGTCATCCCTCGCGCCTGGATCAATTCGGCAGAGAAGGGGAAATTCCCGATACTGAGGGGGAAGCCCTTGATGCCACATACAATGATGTTCCGTCCATGAAAGTAACCAGCATCAAAGGCAAACCGGATGATGAAGACAACGACTGATCAGGATCGGAGAAAGAGAGGTACCTCAATGGAAAAATACAATCATCTCGATGAAATGAAAATTGCCGATCTGGATGAGAGACAGCTTGAAGGCACTCCAATCGGCTGAAAACCAGTTGAATGATCTTAATGGAAAAGATCAGGAAATCTATCTGATTGCTTTTCGTCGTCATGGCAATCAATCCGAGTAAGAAAGGAGACCCTCAAATGGTACGAAATAAGGACGGAGATTTTCCCGACCCCGGGCGAATAGAAGATCCGAAAGCTAAAGCCGAAAACGCCCCCAAACGGGCAAACGGTGAGATCAAGGACCAGCCGCAACAACGAATGAAGGATAGCTGATAAACAATCAACATCCCGTATCATTTTTTGATACGGGAAATTTTATCGCTGTCAACATGAAAAACAAGGGAAAACTTAGAAAAATATGTTGAAACATCAATATCATTGTCGTAAAATTATTACAAATAGGAAAAATTGAATAGGTCATATGACTTATTATTTTCTGAAAAGGGCAAACTCATCGAAATATGAGGGAGCAAAGCCACGGAGTCTAAGGCTGACCGCTATGACGCCTGGTTACCGAACTGATTGTCATGATCATGGTAACCGGGCTATTCTTTTTGGAATAGCTTTTTTTAATGGCATCCGAACTGCGTGGATTTTTTCAAAAAGGAAGGGGGATTCCGTCGAAGCAAGCGATTATTTGTACATATTTCCATTGTTGATGTGAAATCACAAGAACATCAGACTTATTTACGGAGGTATCAGAAAATAATGAAACTGACCATTCGCACCAAATTGATTATGATCGGATTAACATTGCTAATTATCCCGGGGCTGATTATCGGCTTGACCGGGTTTCAAATTTCCAAGAACCAATTAAACACGGCCGGCGAGGTTAATCTTAAAAACTCGGTAAAATTCGTGATCGAGATGATCGATGAACTGAATAAAGAGGTGAAAAAAGGGAATCTGTCTCTCGAAGAAGCTCAGGAAAGGGTAAAAATCAAATTACTCGGGGAGAAAAATGCGGAAGGACAGCGTCCCATTAACAAGAATTTTAATCTGGGAGAAAACGGGTACTTCATTATCACCAATGATAAAGGAGATGTGCTTGCCCATCCCAGGATCGAGGGCACCAACACATGGGATGCCAAGACGAAAGACGGCTTTTATTTTCAGCGGGATGCAACCGAAAAAGGGATTAACGGAGGAGGATTTACATATTATGAGTGGCCCCTTCCGGATGATCCCGACTCTGTTGCCCCGAAAATTATGTATACGGAACAGGATCCCAATTGGGGCTGGCTGATCAGTGCCGGTTCCTATATGAAAGATTATAATAGCGGCGCCAATCAGATTTTGATGTGGTTATCCATTACGATGGCATCGTTTATTATCATCGGGCTCATTGTTATTTTCTTATTTACCAGACACCTGACCGCGCCGATCAATATGATCGTTGACCGCATGAAGGAACTGTCGAAAGGAAATTTAAACATCTCCGAAATTACACGAAAGTCGAAAGATGAATTGAGTGTGCTGGCTGATTCGATGAACATGATGGTAAACAATATTCGAAATCTGATCAAGGAGACCAGTGAAATATCGGAGAAGGTATCTTCATCAAGTGAAGAATTGAGTGTGTCTTCCAATGAAATCGCTCAGGGAATCGGACAGGTATCTGCAACGACCGAAGAACTCGCTGCAGGGGTAAGCTCACAGGCGGAACAGGCAAACAATACCCTCGAGATCATTCAACAAATCGAACAGGAAATCAGACAGATCAATCAAAATACAATGGAGATGGCGGAGATTTCGAAACTGGCCGATCAGTCCTCCGTTCAGGGTTTGGAGAGTGTAAAAAACTCGACGCAACAAATGGACTTAATTTCGCATAAGGTTTCTCAGTCTGCAGATGTTGTGTATGAGTTAGCCGAGAAATCAAAAGAAATTAACGAAATTTTGAATGTGATTACCGATATAGCCGAGCAGACCAACTTGCTTGCATTAAACGCAGCGATTGAAGCGGCCCGTGCCGGCGAAAGCGGAAGAGGATTTGCCGTTGTTGCCGATGAGGTGCGTAAATTGGCTGAGCAGGCCGGTAAGTCGACCAATCAAATCGCTGCCATAATTCAAACCGTGGTAAATGAATCGGAGGAAGCCGGACAATCCATGAAGGAAGTGGTGGAACAGGTTCAACTGGGTTCACAGGCGATCGATGAAAACGGTCAATCCTTCAATGAAATTGCCAAAACAATCAATGAACTGACATCAAGAATTCAGCAAGTTTCCAGAGCAACCGAAGATATTCGTTCCAACATTGAACAGGGTGTGAAAGCGGTTGAAGAAATTGCCGCGACCACCCAGCAATCTTCGGCAGGAACGGAACAACTTTCGGCATCGATGGAACAACAAAACGCCACCATTCAGGAGATCAACAGCATGGCCGAACAACTGTCCAAGATGGCGGAAGAAATGAGAATCTCCATCGCAAAATTTAATTATTAAGCAGGAAACGGATGTTAGAAAAGCACCGGTTTTTTAACCCCGGTGCTTTTTTCTAACAATTATACCTGAGCAGCGAGTGAAGTTTTCTTTTCCCTGCTCTCTTTCTTTCGAATCCCGACCCAGGTCAGGAATATCCCCAGAAGAATAAAGAACACATAAAGAATGCCCATGCCATAGCCGCTTATTTTTTCACCGGCGATGATTCCCAGGCTGCCGAAAATTTTTCCGACTTGAAAAATGAGTCCGTTGAAGGCCATATAAGCTCCCCGCTGCGTATCATCAATAATGTCAGCCAAGATGGTCTGTCTCGCCGGAACATAAAGGAGTTCGCCCACCGACAAAACGATCACGGCGATAAACAGGCCGGCAATATGGTTGGAAAAAGCGAGAAAAGCATATCCCAGGCCGAACAGAGCGTATCCGATATACATCAATCGTTCCAGCGGCCGTTTCTGAATCCATTTTGCAATGACCGCCGTAAATAAAACGATGATTAACGTGTTTTCTACAGTTAACAAACTTAACAGTCTGACGCCGTCGATTGTGACAAACATCTGTCCGAAGATATCCAGTGTCTTCGGAATAATCTCGTTTTCCAGCCGCACGGCGATGAAATTATTTCGCTGGAATTCTATCGACAGGATGGCGATTCCGCCCAGAGTAAACCAGATGAAAGGAATGTCGCGGACCACTGTATAATAACTGGCGGCCAGTGCTTTGAATCCGAAAGGTTTATCCGATTTTTTCAATGACTCTTCTGCAAGAGATTCCTTAATATACAGTACGGACATCCACAGGGTGAACAATGATACGGACACCATGACTGTCACCAACTCAAACAAATGGGTCTTAAAAAACCATCCCCCGACGATCAATCCCAGCATGATCGACATATTCGTCGCCCAGTAGTTGATGGAAAACATAAATGCCCGGGTTTCTTTTGTACTTAAATCAATCAATAAGGCTTCAGCCGCAGGTTTGACGATTCCCGACGAAATACTGACAAAAACAAGCATGGCAAACGTCATCCATGGTGATACCCACCACGGGGAATTGGCGATCATCACTCCGGTTAAGCCGGCCAGCTTGATGATTTCACCGATGATCAACATTCTCCTTCGTCCGAAGGTATCGGTCAGGTACCCGCCATATAAAGAGGCGATAAATTGAACAATGACATTGATCGTCAGTAAAATTCCTGCGATGGTCGCATTCATGGCCAGCGTAAAATAGATGGCCATAAACGGAAATATCATGGAACCGATGACGCGCGTCAAAAAAGTTAAAAAAATGACTAAACGTACGGTTGGATGCAGTTCTCTAAACATGGTTTCTCACTCTCCTCACCCCCATTTTGCAATATACATAAGGGGACAAAAAGGGTATAATTTAACACAAAACGCCCCCTTTTATTGGAGGAGAAACGGATGAGAGAATTACCCTATTTTCAGTTAAGGGCATTTTTATATCCCCGGGAACGGGAGCGTACCGTTGAATTCAAGCTGGAAGAGCTGGAGTCCATCTGGTTTTGTACTCGAAAAAATGTGAAAAGAAGGCTAAAGAAAATTTGCGAGGAAGGTAAATGTATTTATTTCCCGGGAAAAGGACGGGGGCATCCATCGAGATTGCGATTTGAGAGGCCGCTTCAGGAAGAGGTGGAAGAAGCGGTACGTATCTGGATCCAACATGATATGCTGGAGAACATCGTCCAGCTGATGCAATTGCCCATTCCGAGGACATGGATCATTGAAGTATCAAATGAGTTACAATCTTTGTTCGGTATCCAGGGAAGCGGTCAGGAGAAAGACATTTTACGAACGATGATATCTAGAAACATCATCACGATTGATCCTCTGTACAGTTCGACTACATTCGAGAATCATCTGATTCGTCAACTGGGGGATACCCTCGTTATATACGATGAAAAAAATGATGAAATCAGACCGCATCTGGCTCATCACTGGAAAGTGAATGAAGACGGTTCCGAATGGATTATTTATTTGAGAAAAGGGATTAACTTTCATCATCACCGAACCCTCACAAGTGAAGATGTCTTGTATACCGTTCGCCGCTTTCAATTGCAATCTTCACCGTTATCGTGGATGGTAGAAGATATTGAGAAAGTCGATTGCCCGGGACCTTTTACCGTCAAATTTCATTTAAAGCGTTCCAACCCTTTTTTTCTGCGATATCTCAGTGCGGTCAACCTGACGATATTGCCCTATGATGTCCCTTTTGATGAGCGTCGCTGGATTGGGACAGGCCCCTTTCAATTGCAGGAATGGACGGATCATAAACTGGTTTTGAAAGCTTTTGATTTATACTTTCTCGAGCGTCCGTTTCTTGACGAGGTCCAGTTCTGGAGGGTGCCGAAGGGAACGTCAAGGATGATCAGATATCAGGTTGAAAAAGAAAGGGATTTGCAGGAAACGAAGCACCAGAAGCAGGTTGAAACAGGGTTTCGCTTTCTCGCTTTTAATTTTCGCAAACCTTCCATAGTACATAACGATGACTTTCGGGAAGCGATCTATCATCTGCTGGACATGAAAAAGATGTGGAAGGATCTGGGGAGGGATGATTTAATCGAGTCTTCGCATTTTTTTCCGTGGAAATCGGACCCGCTGCCGAAACAGCCGGACAGGGTGAAGCAACTGCTGCAACAAGCGGGATATCGGGGGGAGGAGTTAACTTTTTATGCCCTGAACTTTCCTAATGCGATTCAAGAAACGGAGTGGCTGATTCAAGAGGGTAAGCAGGCAGGCATCAATATCCGTCCGGTGTATTATGAACTGGGTGAACTTTATTCCGACCGACTGGACCGGGAGGCTGATCTGCTTACCATGGGTGAAGTGTCATCCGTCGATTTGCACCTGTCATTTCTTTCTGCTTTCTATAATCGCGTTCTGTTTTTCCATAGATTTTTATCACCGCAACATTTTGCAGAGATTGAGCGACGACTGGAACAGTTCAAGCATGAGCCTGATCAGACAAAAAGAAACGACATCATCGATGAAGTGGTGAAGTATCTTCATGACCGCCACCTTATCGTCTTTAAACACCATCCGATGGAAGAGCGGGTTTTTGATCCGATGATTCAGGATATTCGGTTTGAGTCTTTTGGATATGTGGATTTCCGTAAATTGTGGCTTGAGCAGTAAGAAGTTGCTTTTTTGCAAATTTTGTCGTATAAATAGACAAAATAACCTTTTTTTGTCGATTCGATTTTTTAATTTAAAATGCAGGGGAGGAATTTTGGTGGAACAGACAATCAGCACGTCGGCTATTAAAGTGATAGTTTTCAGGATTAATGAGGAAGAGTATGGGGTGGATATTAACCAGGTTAAATCCATCGAGAGGTACATGCCGGTCACGAAGCTTCCCAATTGCGCCGATTTTGTTGAAGGGGTTGTGAATTTAAGGGGAGAAGTAAAAACCGTAATCCGTTTGGCCAGACTACTTGGGCTGAAGGAAAATGAGATTACCGATGATACGAGGATGATCGTGGTTTCAGTCGGAGACACCGAAGCCGGACTTGTGGTGGATGCCGCCAATGAAGTCATGAATATTGACAAGGGTCAGATTGAACCCCCACCGGAAATCATCGGTGGTGTGAAAGCCGAGTATTTACACGGGGTGGCCAAGCTGGATGATCGGCTGTTGATCTTGATCAACCTGGAAAGTGTGTTTCATAACTTGCAATTGTAAATAAAAAGGGACCGGGTGTGTGAAGCCCGGTCCTTCAATATGAACAGCACGATTCTGTTATGTTAACGCTTTTTCGGCGGCAGGGGGTTCATTTGTGGAAAGGGCCAAATCAACCGGTTCATCCGATGGATTTTCCTGAGACTGCCGACGCCGGTAGATCTCGGGCATGATGGACCTCGCCAGCAGAATCCCGCTGATCCCCATGGCAAAATAGATGGCTGAAATCATATTCGCAGAAAGGTATTCCCCGATAATGATGAACACTCCTCCCACAAGCATCGCAATCTGATAGGTCATATTGCTGACCGCCACATAGGAACTGCGTGCATCCTCACGGGCGATATCGCCGAGAAAAGAGTGGCGAATCGGGGAGTACATCACCTCTCCCACAGTAACAAAAAACATGGCCAGGATTAAGAGCCACGGGTTGGCTGCAAATCCCATCACCGTATAACCGAAGGTATAAATCAACAATCCGGTGTATAACACTTTGTGATCGGCAAAGCGTCGCGCAATCATGGCCACCAGTCCCACCAACAGTACAACGAGAATGGTATTTTCCGTCTGCAAAATGCCTACCATACGGAAACCGTCCAGATCGAGGGAATAGGAGAAAAGGGAAAGGGCGGATTGCCCGGACAGATCCTGATGCAAACGGATTCCAATATAGTTCGATAACTGGAATTCCAGGGATGAGATCAAGACGCCCCATACGATAAAAATGAGAAATACACGGTCGACCAGAATGGTGCGGTAACTTTTGACCAAGCTGACCGTTCCTTTCAAGAATTGTGCAAAGGCAAGCTGTCCCCGGCCCATATTCGTTTTCGTATCGATAACACCTTCTTCGGAAGGTTGTGGGGTATAGGTTTCCGTAATGAAAAATTTTGTAATCAACACGGAAATGATCATCACCCCGCCCATGACGAGAAACAGTTCAAAACGATGCTCCTGAAAAAAGAAGGCCCCGATGATGCTGCCGAAGGCAAACGAAAGATTATGAACCCAGTAGAAAGCAGCGTAAATCAGTTTTCTTGTTTTTGATGTGGTGACATCGATCACCATCGCCTGTGAAGCCGGTTCTGAAAGATCATTAAAGAACATGTTCACAAGCAGTAACAGAAAGGTTAGATAAGGAGAGTCAAACCAGGGTGAATTCACCATGGCGATCAAAATAAAAGTGATCGCCATGACACTTTCACCCAGGAGCATTATTTTTTTTCTGCCCCATCGGTCGGAGATAAATCCCCCGGTGAAACCTCCCAAAATCCCCGTAACAACAAGCGTCATCAACATCAATCCGGCAATGGTCGCTCCGATCCGCTCGGCAAAATAGATCGACAAAAAGGGAAAGACGCTGGTAAAGGCCACAGCAAGAACAAACTGTATTACGAAACGAATTTTGATATTCGGATGTATTTCAGACAACTTCATACGAATAACCCCTTTGTTTTAAGATGAACGGGGGATCGGATTACAATTGCTTCCATTCGTTTTTGAGATAGTCCCGATATTCCCATTCATCATGATTAAATAACCAGTTAACGATGTATTCGAAAAACGTCATCATCTGTCTTCCCTCCTTTGTACTGAATGATTTTTAACTTGTGGTGAAAAGCCGGTTTGCGATTGGTGGATCCAATCATTGAAGTCATTGTTCATACCCCCTTTAAAATTTTGAACATAAAAAGCCGCAGGCCGTCGAAAGGACGTCCTGCGGCAATAATTAACAATGCCGTCACTGACCGAAAAGATTCACGGTCAGATGTTCATATTCTGTTTCCCGAATAAATTAAAAGACTGATTCGGAACAGAAACAATGAAAATAACCGTGCCGCTTTCCGGTGAAGGAGCCCGTATCAACTCTGTAAATCGATAAAGCATTAAATTTGTTGGTGAAATCAAATAGAACCATTTTCATTTGTGAGCTCCTCCTTTCATCGGTTATTTTCCAAAAAGTTCATGTTACGTTCCCTATACTAACACCATTCCGGGCAATAAGCAAGATATTTTTACAAATTTATAAATATAATGGTAATTGCATAAATAATCACATTGAATCCCGCGGATTACCTGTGGTAGAATCTTCCCGGAAGCGTTTTCAAATGAGTGTGAGAAAAGTTCCCCCTATGATCAGAATATATCTGAGGGTGAATCTTAAAAAATGAGGAGGATATCCGAATCATGGTGACAAAAGCAACGGAACAGATTATTGATAAGACCAACCGGTACGGAGCCCGCAACTATCTTCCCCTCGACATTGTGATTTCCCGCGCGGAAGGGGTGTGGGTGGAGGACCCGGATGGAAAAAAGTATATGGATATGTTAAGCGCCTATTCTGCCGTAAATCAGGGACATCGCCATCCCAAAATCGTTCAGGCATTGAAGGATCAGGCGGATCAAGTGACGCTCACATCCCGTGCCTTTTATAACGACAGACTGGGCGATTTTTATGAAAAAGTATGCCGCTTCACCGGGAAAGAGATGGTGTTACCGATGAATACCGGTGCGGAAGCTGTTGAAACAGCAATTAAAGCTGCGCGGCGTTGGGCATACGAGGTGAAAGGGGTAGCGCATGATCAGGCAGAAATCATCGCCTGTGAGGGTAATTTCCATGGGCGAACCATGGCTGCCGTTTCCCTCTCTTCGGAAGAAGAATATAAACGGGGATTTGGACCGATGTTGCCGGGAATCAAACTGGTTCCATACGGTGATCTGCAAGCGCTGGAAAATGCGATCACACCGAATACAGCAGCTTTTCTGACGGAACCGATTCAGGGAGAAGCGGGCATTCGCATTCCGCCCGAAGGCTATCTGAAAAAAGCTTATGACTTGTGCCGAAAGAATCAAGTGTTGTTTATGGCTGATGAAATTCAAGCCGGTCTTGGTCGATCGGGAAAAATGTTTGCCTGTGATTGGGAAGATGTTGTCCCCGACGTCTACATTTTAGGGAAAGCGCTCGGCGGAGGCGTGTTCCCGGTTTCCTGTGTTGCCGCCAATGAGGATATTCTCTCCGTATTCAATCCTGGATCCCACGGCTCTACTTTTGGCGGAAATCCTCTGGCCAGTGCGGTAGCTGTTGCTTCACTGGAAGTGATCGAGGAAGAAAATCTCCCTGAGCGCTCACGGGAACTGGGCGAATATTTTATTGAACGGTTAAAAAAGATCCGCAATCCCCATATTCAAGAGATTCGCGGAAAAGGGCTGTTTATCGGAATCGAACTGGATGAACCGGCCCGGCCATACTGTGAAGCTTTGAAGGAAGAGGGATTGCTCTGCAAGGAAACTCATGAAACAGTAATTCGTATGGCGCCACCCCTGGTGATTACAAGGGAAGAGCTGGACTGGGCGCTGGAACGAATCGAAAAAGTACTGACAAAATAGGGGCCTGAACATGAGATCAGAGAATCAAGTCGTGATCATAACCGGTGCTGCGGGAGGCATCGGAAAACATCTGGCGATGGGATATGTGCAGGCCGGAGCGCGGGTTGTTCTGGCTGATGTTGACAGGGACGGAGGGGAACAATTACAGTCGGAACTAGGTCATCACTCTATTTTTGTTCCTGTTGACGTGCGTAATCCCGCGGACATCGAACATCTTATGAATAAAACGATGGAGTCCTTTGGCCGAATCGATGTCTTAGTTAATAACGCCGGAGTGTCCCGCTGGAAAGATCCGCTGGAAATGTCTGTGGAAGAATGGGATGATATCCTCAATATTAATCTGCGCGGATACTTTTTATGTGCGCGTGAGGCCGCACGCTATATGAAAGAAAATGAGAGCGGTGGGTCGATCATCAACATTGCTTCCACCCGGTCCCTGATGTCTGAAGCAAACAGTGAAGCCTATGCCGCTTCCAAGGGCGGTATTGTTGCGCTCACCCATGCACTGGCTGTATCGCTCGGATCCTATCGTATCCGGGTCAATGCCGTCAGCCCGGGATGGATTGAAACGGGGGATCAAGGTGGATTGCGCGAGATTGACCATCATCAACACCCCGCACAACGAGTGGGTAAACCACAGGATATCTTGAAAGCTTGTTTTTACCTGTCTGACCCTGAAAATGATTTTGTAACCGGAGAAAATCTTGTGGTCGATGGCGGTATGACGAAAAAAATGATTTATGAGGAGTAATTAGTGCAGCCTGTCCCTGTCATAATGGGAACAGGCTGCGTTATTTAATATCTTATGGACTGACAGCCGGGCTTACTTTTTGCCAGATGACATGCAGGTCGACTCCGGCATCCTTGAGTAAATTAAATACCGGACATCTGCGTTCCGCGGTTTCTTTTAGTTGTTCCAGTCTTTCATCACTTTCCCCGGTTGCTATTTGAACGACAAACCGCACACGCTGAAAATGCGGGCTTACGCCTTCCTCTCCCATGATGCCGCGTGTGTCGATCACACCGGAAGTTTCGAACTCGATCCCGGTAAAAGAAAAATTCAATTCCTTCGCGATCATCGGGATGATCACTCCCTTGCAGCCATTCAGTGCTGCAACAACAAACTCCATCGGATTGGGACCTGTATCCGTTCCTCCCAGTGTGACGGGTTCATCCATCGTGAAAGCAGGAAATTCACGGATCGAAATACTGGTTTTTACCCCTGACTCCCAGGTTCCCTTTGCAGCTACTTTAACAAGTGTTGATGATGAGGACATGATTTTTTCTCTCCTTTCCAATCATACAATTTAAATTCCTATTAAATAAATAGGATTAATAAGTATTATAGTGAGCAAACCCATATTTGTAAACAAAAAAAATAATGCCGCAACATTGCCGCGGCATTTAGAGGTAAGACTACCTCCGAGAAATAATAGGAGTATGGAGAACTGAAACGTAAGGGGGTTAGGTTACAGTTGCCAGACCTTTAAGAGAAAAAGGAAGGAGTGAGATCCACCCATTCTCGAAGGCGCCTGTCGCCTTACCTGTGTCATATTATATAACATAATTTTTAATTTGAAAAGAGGTATGTTAGAAAAAATAACATAAAATATCAAAAAAATTAAAGACGACCCCTTATTATGTTAGATAATATAACGCATATGATAATCTATTTGGATTTGATATCAGCACCCAGAGTCGATTTAAAGTGACGCAATGCCCACTCATGTCCCTGAGCATCAAAACTTTGCACGGCATCTTCGTGAATCACGATCCGATAACCTTTATTATAAGCGTCCACCGCCGTGTGCAATACGCAAATATCCGTACATACCCCAGTCAGATGAATTTCATGAACTCCCATGCTGCGCAGCCGAATATCGAGATCTGTTCCGGCAAATGCACTGTATCTCGTTTTATCCATCCAGTAGATTTTATCCCCGTACTTCCGGTAAACGGAATCTAATTTTCCAAAAAGGGTTCTCCCTTCACTTCCTATAATATTATGCGGGGGGAAGAGGCTGGTTTCCGGATGATAGGGATCATCCGACTGGTGGGCATCGACTGCCATCACAACAAACTCACCATTCTCCGTAAATTCCTCAACGAGCTCTAAAATCCTCTCTTCAATTTCCTGAGCAGGTTTTCCGCAGGTCAACTTGCCGTCATCGGCCACAAAATCACAGGTATAATCGATGACAATCAAGGCTTTTTTCACTTTTCTCATCCTTTCGGTATTTTTAAAACCAGTATAATTGTCTTGACATATAA